>CALILP010000142.1 GCA_938016515.1 uncultured Paracoccaceae bacterium | reverse complement strand
CAACGCCAGACCAGCGGTCTGCGTCATATGCATCCCGATACCGGTCATTAAAAAGGCCAGCCCGGCCCCTGCATACCCGGCCCACTCAATATCAAGCGTCCGATCCCCCGACAGCACCAGAAGCGCCATCGGCATGATCGCCAAGCCACCAAACTGCCAGATCGTCCCGAACCAAAGGTACGGAATACGCTTCCACCCAATCGCTGAACGATAATTGTCCGACTTGAACCCCACCAGCGCCCGGAAGGGTGCCACCAGAACAGGGATCGCAATCATCGCAGCGACCAGCATCGCGCCGATGCCCAGCTCCACAATCATCACACGGTTCAATGTGCCCAGCAGCATAACTGCGGCCATACCCACAGACACCTGAAACAAGGACAAACGCAGCAATTGGCCCAAAGGCAGATCGTCACTCACCGCGTCCGAAAACGGCAGCATGTGCAACGACACTTTCTTCAGCGATTGGGCGCGAAAGATCATCCAGCACCCCCCTCAAACACCAATGCGGTGGAGATGTAGAACCCAGATTTGACTCGCTCGATTGTGGAGAGTTCTCCCGAAACAGACGCCTTGCGCATCGCCTTCGAGATATCGCCCGCATTCTGCGGCACCATCTGCGGCGACCGATCCGCACGCGGGAACAGTTTGCCCACCCGGAACATCGCCATCAGCAAGGGCGTGCGCGGCGGCATGGTAAACACAATCTTGCCAGACACGCGCTTCGCGGTGTCACCCAACAACCGGGCCACATCAGCGGGCGCATAGTAGATCATCGAATCCATCGCGATCACATGATCAAATCGGCCCAAGGCAGGGTCGAGCATATCACCCGACCGCCACTCAATCGAACCCTTCAGCCCATCTGGCTGCCGCTTGCGCGCAATCTCAATCAACGCAGGCGAAATATCGACAGCCACAACTTCAGCGCCCCGCGCGGCCATCTCAACAGCGGCCGCACCTGTGCCACACCCGGCATCCAAAACGCGGCATCCGGTCAGATCATCGGGCAGTTGCGCCAGCATCAGGTTGCGCATCCGATCCCGCCCCGCACGCACCGTCGCCCGCACACCAGAGACTGGGGCGTCAGACGTCAGCCGCTCCCAAACCTTGGTTGCGGTACTGTCGAAATAGGTTTCGACACGGTCACGTGTGGCGGAATAATCCATCAATCAAACCCAAGCAGTTCAAAGATTTCACGATCCGGCAAGCACTCCGGCGCCATTGGCAAAGTGCCGTTCCAAAGCGTCTCGGCCAAACGGATGTATTCCTTGCGGACCTGGACGATCTCTTCGTCGTCCGGCATCTCAAAAAGTGTCTTCTTTTTCAGACGGCTCCGACGGATCGCATCCAGATCCGGCAAGTGGGCAAGGCGGTTAAACCCGACAGTCTCACAATAGCGGTCGACTTCATTGGTCTCCTTGCTGCGGTTCGCGACACACCCGGCCAAGCGCACTTTGTAGTTGGATGACTTTGCCTGAACAGCAGCGATAATCCGGTTCATGGCATAGATGCTGTCAAAGTCATTTGCGGTCACAATCAACGCACGATCAGCATGTTGAAGCGGGGCCGCAAAGCCGCCACACACAACGTCGCCAAGCACATCAAAAATAACCACATCCGTATCTTCCAGCATATGGTGTTGCTTGAGTAATTTCACTGTCTGGCCAACGACATAACCACCACAACCCGTCCCAGCAGGAGGGCCACCAGCCTCGACGCATTTCACGCCGCCGTAGCCTTCAAAAACAAAGTCCTCGGGGCGCAACTCCTCTGCGTGAAAGTCAACATCCTTAAGAATATCAATCACCGTCGGAACCAGTTTCCCGGTCAGGGTAATCGTACTGTCGTGCTTGGGATCGCAGCCAATCTGCAACACGCGTTTGCCCAGCTTGGAAAACGCAGCACTCAAATTTGATGACGTCGTCGATTTGCCGATCCCGCCCTTGCCATAAACGGCAAACACCTTCGCGCCCTCGATCTTTGCATCGTCTGGCTGATGGACCTGAACAGACCCTTCGCCGTCCTGTCCGCGCAGGTTTGGTACTTCATCACGTGGGCTCATGCAGAGCCTCCCTTCATTGGGGGCGTAACCCCTTCATTCATTTCGCCAAAACAACTCATCCCGTGGGATGGTGGGTGGGGCGATGCTTTGCAAAAGCGAGCGTCACACATCATTCCGCAGCAACCCCTTCCATATGATCTTCCAATTGATCCGCAGCCTCTTGCAAAGCTGCCAAGGTCGCCTCATCCGGCGCCCAATAATCGCGATCCGACGCTTCCAACAAACGGTTCGCCATCCGCATCGAGGCTTGCGGATTCATCTCCGCCAGCCGCGCACGCATCGTTTCATCAAGCACGAATGTCTCGGACAACCGCTGATACACCCAAGGCTCCACCTCGCCCGTCGTTGCCGACCAGCCGACCGTATTCGTGATATGCGCCTCAATCTGGCGCACACCCTCATGGCCGTGCTTCAGCAGACCTTCATAAAACTTCGGATTGAGCGAGCGTGACCTGGTTTCCAACGCGACCTGATCCTGCAAGGTCCGCACCTTCGCGGCCCCGCGCGTCTGATCGCCAATATAGACCGGGGCGGCTGTCCCGCCTTTCGCGCGTTTCACCGCACGCGCAATGCCGCCGAGCGTGTCAAAGTAGTGGTCCACGGACGTGACCCCCAGCTCAACACTTTCCAAATTCTGATAGGCCAGATCGACGTCTTTCAACGCTTTCTGCAACAACGCCGGGTTCTGCGCGGCCTTGCCATCAACCCCATAAGCAAAGGACTTACGGGCCTCATAGGCATCCGCCAACTCGTCCTCATCACCAAAGGCAGAGCTGTCAATCAACTGGTTCACGTTAGAACCATAAGCCCCTTCCGCATTGGAAAAGACCCGCAATGCACCATCCGCCAGCGAGCAGCCCATCTCTTCGGCATAGGCCAGCGCATGGGCGCGCACAAAGTTCTGCTCTACAGGCTCATCGGCTTGCGCGCACTTCAATGCCGCCTCTGCCAGCATCCGCGTTTGCAGCGGCAACAAGTCCCGGAAAATCCCGGACAACGTCATCACGACATCCACCCGAGGCCGACCCAGTTTCGCCAGCGGCACCAGATCCGCCCCCGCCAACCGTCCAAAATTATCAAACCGCGGCACAGCACCCATCAAAGCCAAAGCCTGCCCAATCGGGCCACCATCAGACTTAATATTGTCGGACCCCCACAGCACCATCGCGACAGTGCGCGGCAGCGTGGCATGGGTTTCCAAAAGCAAATCAGCCTGCTTCACCCCTTCCGCAATCGCAAAAGCCGTGGGCATCCGGAACGGATCAAACGCGTGGATATTCCGACCCGTCGGCATGATCTCAGGCGACCGGATCA
>CALILP010000141.1 GCA_938016515.1 uncultured Paracoccaceae bacterium | reverse complement strand
GACATCCCCGACCTGCGCCTCGCGGACTTCGGCACGCGCAGGCGGCACTCCTACCTCTGGCAAGACTGGTGCGTGCAGGCGCTGAAAGAGGGGCTGGGCGACAGTTTCACCGGCACCTCCAACTGCCGCATCGCCATGATGCGCGAGATCGAGGCGATCGGGACAAACGCCCACGAACTCCCCATGGTCTACGCGGCCTTGGCGCAGGACGACGCGGCCCTGCGGCAATCGCCCTACGACGTGCTGGCGGACTGGCACGCGGAACACGACGGCAACCTGCGCATCATCCTGCCCGACACCTACGGCACGGATCAGTTTCTGGCCGGAGCACCCGACTGGCTGGCGGGCTGGACCGGCATGCGCATCGACAGCGGCGACCCGGCGACCGGGGCAGAAAAAGCGATCCGCTGGTGGCAGGAGCGGGGGGAAGACCCGCGCCAGAAACTGGTCATCTTCTCGGACGGTCTGGACGTGGACAAGATCGCAGCACTGCAAGCGCAATTCGCAGGCCGGGTGCGGGTGTCGTTTGGCTGGGGAACGATGCTGACCAACGACTTCAAAGGGCTGGCGGACGGAGACGCGCTGGCACCGTTCAGCCTGGTCTGCAAAGCCGTCGCGGCGGACGGCAAAGCAACGGTGAAACTGTCAGACAACCCGAACAAAGCGATGGGGCCGGAAGCGGAGATCGCACGGTACAAGCGGGTGTTTGGGGTCGGAGAGCAGGAGAAGGTGGAGGTTGTGGTTTAGCGCGTCGATAATTAAAGGTTGTATTGGGTGTAGTTCATCGTACTCTAAAAAGGTAATTCCTTTTTGGAGGCAATTCATGCCGAAATTCTCCGAATTCTTTAAGCTTAATGCATCGCAGGCTCAATTAGACTTTGTTGACGTAGATACTGACCAAGACCTACCTGTATATGTCGACCCTTATGCGATCGAAATCAGAAATGATGTTTGGTCTGGAGCGGCCTCACAGGATATAAGAGTGTTCTTCAAAGAGGTGCTTGATGCAATTCGCAACGGTGACATGCGAAGGGCGAGAAATCTTATGTCGCACTTGCATGAGCCGATGGAAACGTTTCTTGGAGTGTCATCGGGTCCTCCAAAAGGTAAAGGTGTTGGTAGTGCGCAATCCTCAAAACTTATTCATGCGATAAGAAACAGCAAAGCGTATCAGACGGGCATTCTGAGTGATCTTTCAGAAATGGCACTCTATGTTGACGGTGTTGATCGCGACAAGATATCAGACTTAACGACAAACGTAATTCGACGTAGGTTGATAGAGTACACGGCGCAACAATGTGGGCTATATGGAATTAAGTTACATGACTACAACGGACCACCTATTTGGAGAAGTGATAGGAAGAGTTGGATAAGCGAAATGGTGAAGTTGCCCCGCGTTAGCGACGCTCCGGTAATGCTTGTTCCTAAGTTTTCCGTCCGGCGGCGTCTATCATTAGATGCAGACGTCTTCTATAAAAAACAGATTACCGACTTCTTGGTCGCTGAGAACCTCGATGCAAATACAAGTCTTGTAGAAACGCTTAAGAGCGGTAAAAAATGGGTTCCTAAAGGGGAGGTCAGGAAGAAAAATAAGAAATCGAAGAGCTTCATAGCTGATATGGTCGCGAAATATCCAGACTTGCTGGATATGTACAAGAAGATTGCCAAAGAGACCGACATGCTTGTCAATTTTGATGACGATGATCCGACAGTTGGTGAGGTATGTGCTCAGCTTGAGAGCAAATTGCTCGCAACCCCAACAGGACGTAAGAACGCCAACAGGTATCATAGCATTGCCATGGGCATCCTTACGACTTGCTTCTATCCACACTTAGTGAATCCTCACAAAGAGTGGGAAATAAATGAGGGCCGAAAACGCATCGACATTGTTTATACGAACGCTTCAGAGAATGGATTCTTCTCGCACCGAAGGGATGCGAAAAATACCGCGGCTACAATGGTAATTGTTGAATGCAAGAATTATTCTAAGGAAATCAATAATCCAGAAATTGATCAACTTCTTGGACGGTTTGACGATAATCGCGGGTATCTTGGAGTTATGACTTGTAGAGATCTAGGTAAGGGACGGAAGGCAATAAAAAAATGTAGGGATCTGGCAGTTGCTCGGCGCGGCTACATCATGGTCCTTACTGATAATGATCTAGTTCAATTGTTGAGAGCGAAGGCGATGATGGATGAAGGTGCAATCGAGAAAATCCTAGATAGCAAGTTTCGTGAGATAATCTCATAGCGAGCTGTAGGATGCGTGCTCGTCACGCACCATTCCGCCCTAAAAGGTGCGTGCAAGCACACACCCTACTCCTCCACCTTCCCCCGCAACGCCTTCACCTCACCCCTGACCTTCTTCGCCTTCAGCCGCCGCTTCACCGACCCGTAGGTCGGTTTCGTCCCGATCCGCCGTTTGGGGACCTCGAGCGCCCGCAGGATCAGCGCGCGCAAACGCTCCCGCGCGATCTCCCTGTTCCGCGCCTGTGACCGCGTCTCTTGCACGAACAGCACCACCGCCCCGTCTTTCGTCCACTTCTGCCCCGCCACCCGGCGCAACCGCCGCTTCACGGCCTCGGACAAATTCGGCGACCGCTCCGCCTCAAAGCGCAGTTCCACCGCCGTCGACACTTTGTTGACGTTCTGCCCACCCGGGCCGGACGACCGCGCGAACTGTTCCGTCAGTTCCCAGTCCTCAAGGGTGATGTGGTCGTTGATCTTCATCTCAGCCTGTCCCGTTCGCCTGCGACCCTCATGTAGCACTTTTTGCGGTCGACCGAAGGGAAAGGCCGCGCACAGGTGATCCAATACTGACAGACCGTGCTGCAATCATAACACTTCATTCACCACGATTGGGCCCGTTGCCAAAACCGCGTGGTGTACGTCCCGTGTACGCGCGGTGTACGTCTGGTGTACACGCATTTCCCGCCACAAATCGGGACGGTGCCCGAAATTTCGGCATCTGCAACGGAAAAAGGGCCACCCCGGCGATGGGATGGCCCTTCTCTGAATTACGGAGGTGGGTCGGTTAGGATCTCCACCTTGCGATTGTCTTACCTAAAGGCTGCTCTAGACAAGACCCCCACAAGTTGTCCCGACACACTTCTCCAATACCTCATGATGCACTGGATCACCTCCTTTCAAATGTTTCGCCAATACAAAGAAGGTTCGCACAGATCAGTTTAAAATCAAGATAATTTTCCGTGACAGGCGCAATTAAGCGGCCCGCGCCGCAAATCGCCCAACAATCAAGCGGAACGGCACCAGCGCGATCAAAGCAATCGCCAGTTTCACCCCCCAATCCGCCACCGCCAACGTCACCCATAGTGGCATCTCAGGACCTGTGAGCAAGAACGGCGCCGGGTCTTGGGCCCAGATGATTTCGTTGGTCGCAGCCCCGGAGAACCCGTTGAAAACAGAAGAGAAAGCGATGGTGAAGAAGATTGCTGTATCGACTGTGGAGCTAACCAGCGTCGACACAAGAGGCGCCTTCCACCACGATCCGTCCCGCAGTTTGTTGAACACTGTGATGTCCAGAAGTTGCGCTATTGCGAACGCAGTGGCCGATCCAAGGGCAACACGCAGGGCAACTGCGTTATAAGGGCCAAATTCGCTGTCAAAGACAATCTGTGTACCGATCAAAGAACAGATGATCCCGGTGACCAAGCCCGCCAGCACGACCTTACGCGCCTGTGCTGCGCCATAGAGCCGGTTCATCACATCCGTTACCAGAAACGCCAGCGGATAGGTGAAGGCCCCCCAGGTCAGCAGACCATCAAGGATCAGGAATTGCACAAGGATGTTAGAGGCGACCACGATGATGGCCATGGCGAGAACGCCGGGAAGGATACGTGTCATGTTTGGTTTTCCGTTTTGACAAGGGTGCGGCACTTGGCCCCCGATCATAGGGGACGCCGCGACTTAGACTCATGAAACGGCCCGGTCAACCGTCGATGCGATACTCTGCGATCTCGTTGGACAGGATGCGCTGAAAATTATCGTCAGCGATGAGGCTCATGATCGTCTCACCTCTGGCATTTTTCCAGACAGAGATGCCCTCCATATTCCCATGCGTCCCGAACCCGGTTTCCAGTATGGTTTCTGCAGTCTGCGACGAAAGATCGATCCGTCGGACACGCGTAAAAAAGCTGATGCCACTGAATTTTCGCTCTAGCAGGTAAAGAAGGCCGTCGGGGCCAAAATCAGCGCCAACCGCAAGGTATCCGTCGGTACGGGGGATGGCATAGGGCACGTCCCAGTGGCCGTCTTGAAAGCGGTAAACCGGAAACGGTGTGCCCGTGCTGAAAGAGCGTTCCGGGATCGCATAAAGGACACCCGCAGCATCAATGGCAAGGGCTTCGAGGCCGCTGTTATTGGTGAACGTAGCAAAGGCGCCGTCTTTTGGCAGGGTGACTTCCTGCGCGGATGGCGATGCAAATTGCCCGACGCGGTGGTCCTGCTCGAATGAAACGAAAATCGTACCGTCTGGTGCGACAGCGAGGCCTTCTGCATCTTCCGCATCTTGTGGCGGGTCTGGGCGGTAGCCTTTGACCGGTATGGGCGGATCAACCGCGATGGTCTCGATCCGGCCCTCGGCGTCCCGTGTGATCGTCCCAACTACGAAACCGCCCCTATCGCTGACTGCCATCAGAGACGTTCCGGTGTCGCCGATGTGCAGCGCTGACAACCCACCGTAAGTGGCGTTCTCTGACGGCAAAACAAAGCTGTCTACAAGCGTGGTTTCCGCGCCGCTGGGCCCGCCCGCAAGCAGGATCGTGGCTGAGAACAATAGGTGTAGCATCTAGTTGGCGTTCAACACGCCGATGCACTGCCCCGGCAAGCCTGCCATTGTTATCGGCCCTTTAGGTGGGCGTGTCGGTGCATTTGGATCAGGGGGCGGTGGGTTTAGGATGTTGTTCACCCACTGCTGCGCGTCTGCGCATCCGTCGCCCGCAGGTGGCGGTGCTTGGTTCGTGCAGGTCGCATCGCCCGCCGGGCAATTCAGCCGGACGTGGAAGTGATAGTGATGGCCCCACCAAGGCCGGATTTTGCGCAGCCAGCTTCTGTCGCCGGTTGCAGAGTTGCACATCGCAACCTTGGCACCGGGGAACACAAATATCCGGGCAACACGAGGGTCAGAGGCGGCAGCTTTCAGGATCGCCTCGTGCTGTGGTGTCCAATTGTTGTTGGTGTAGGCACCTTGTGCCCGGCGCATCGAAATTGACGAAATGTTCTCGCGCTCTTGCCGCGTCAGGTTCAGCCTGTCGGGGGGTAGCATCCAGATGTCTGCGTCTAACCCGATCTGGTGACTGGCATGACCGCTAAGCATCGGCCCGCCGCGCGGCTGACTAAGATCACCCACGTAAAGGCCGGCCCATCCCGGCTGCGTTGCTGCGAACCGGCTAAGGTCTTGCACATAATCGACCAGCTCTGGCTGGCCCCAGTTGCGATTGCGACTAAGGCGCATGGCCTGCCACGTTGGTCCGGTTTCTGGCAGCTCTGCGGCACCTGCCTGACAACCACGGGCATAGCTGCCGTGCGCTTCTGGCGTTTGGTTTGATCCGCGCGGAATGTAGCCGAACAGGTCTTTGGCGACCCGGTTATCCCCTGCGTTCTGCGTCGAGATAGCCGCCTGTGTGATCGATGGACTTGCCGAGTCTTCGGATTGGCACGCCGCAAGCGCTGCCACAAATGCTGTTATTTTTATGAAGCGGACCATACTGCGCGATCTCCGTCTTTGTTGACCCATCTTAGCATGAGCAAACCGAGA
Source organism: uncultured Paracoccaceae bacterium (assembly GCA_938016515.1). GTDB lineage: Bacteria > Pseudomonadota > Alphaproteobacteria > Rhodobacterales > Rhodobacteraceae > Yoonia. The sequence continues at coordinate 42,347 of CALILP010000141.1, read as the reverse complement.
AGGAAGAGGAAGATCACAGGCAAGAACCCAAGTTGCACGTTCCCAGTCAATGTTGTGAAGATGCCGATCATCAGGGGTGCGATAAATGCGGTCGCTTTGCCGGACAATGCGAAAAGGCCAAAGGCTTCGGTTGGCCGCTCTGGGTTGGTGTGTCGTACCATCATAGACCGCGATGCCGCATAAAGTGCGCCACCAGCCCCCCCGATCACAGAGCCGCAGGTGAAGAAGATCAGATCAGGCAGCATCGATCCTTCAGGCAGTGGAATGCCGAACAGCTGTTCGCGGGACATGCCGACGATAATGGCGCTGACAAGGATCAGCATCAGGACGCAAAAGATGATGACTGGTTTCGGCCCCAGCTTTGCGTCAAAGCGGCCGCCCACGTAGGTAAAGATCGCCGCTGTAATAACGCTGATAATGCCAAACACCCCAAGCCACAGGGTTTGCCAGCCCAAGACAAGCGTCGCATAGACACCGCCAAAGGCATAAAGCGCGTTCAGGGCGTCTCGGTAGAACATAGACCCCAGCAGGAAGGAACGTGTGCTTTCGCGTTTCCACACGTTCTGAAGCGTTTGTTTTAGATCCCCCCAGACTTTGGACATGGCCGGGACATTGCCCGCATCTGCCGGATCGTCTTTGACCCACAAAAAGAAGGGGATCATGAAGATGGCGAACCAGATGGCCATGAATGGCCCGACCGCTCGTGTTCCTTCACGCGACTGTGGGTCCAGTCCGAACAATGGGTCTAAACCGACAAGCGTTTTGCCCGTCTCGGCGTCTTCCGCGAAGAACACCAGCATGATGATCAGGGACAAAAGGCCGCCCCAATATCCAAAAGACGCACCGCTGCCGGATATTTTGCCGACCTCGTCTTCTGTCCCCAGCGACGGCAGATAGGCGTTCACAAAGTTCAGCGCTGATTCTGCCGCGATAAAACCCACGTAGAACAGGATCAGGAACAGCGTCAGGCTGCTGCTGTCCGGTGTCAGAAACCAAAGTGACGCTGCCCCGATCACGTAGAGGATTGAGAACAGGAACAACCAGGGCCGTTTGCGCCCGGTGTTATCTGCGAATGCCCCAAGGAACGGTGCCGTAAAGGCGATCACGAGGCCGGCCACCGTTTGCCCGAAGGCCCATGTACTTTGCGCCTGCGCGTTGGCTGCGTCTGCTTCAAGCCCTTGGCCAAGGAAGTAATTTGCAGCAACAACTGCGAAGTAGGGGCCGAATATAAAGGTCAGGCCGAGGGTGTAGTAGGGCTGTGTCGCCCAATCAAACGACATCCATCCCCAGATGCGTTTTTTCGCTGTGATTGCCATGCTCTTCCCCCGTGCGTTGGCGGATAAGACACCAAGGGTCTGGGCAATTGCAAGGATTGTTCTGCAAGTCCCAAGGTGCTCGCGCTAGCTTTGGGGCAGTTCGGGTGGCCAAGGCCGGGTTTGATCTGCGTCGATCCAGGCCTGCACCCAGTCCGGCAGGTCAGGTCGGTCGCCTTCGTAGCCGATGTGGTCAAACAGGCGGCGGGGCCGCACGATGCCGTCTTTGTCTGTGATCGCTGACCGATAGAGGGCCTGCACGGCACATTCGCCGCCGATCCAGATGGATTGGTCGAGGTAGAAGAACTTGTCGTCCCAGCCGACTGCCCGGCTGACCATTTTGAAGCGCACGAAGGGGCGGATCCGCTTGCGGTAGCGCACCGAGACGCCCGCCATTGTCAAACCCCAGCGTTTCTGGCGCAAAGCGGTCAGCAGGCCGACGCGCTTTGCAAGCACCGTGCGGCCAAGGTCAAGGATGGTGAGAATGCGACCGTTGTTCATCTCTAGAAAGCCGTCGATGTCTTGCGGCCAGCAGCGATGATACGAGACATGCACGCCAAGTGTGTCGAGTTCAGGTGCGTTGCGGGCGACAATCATATCTTTGGCGAGGCGAACAAAGGGGTACATTGCGACTGTCCTAAAGGGGTATGCCTTAGACATGTGGCTGGGTGACGTTAACGTCAATCTTAACCTTACGGAAGGTGAGGGCTTGCGAGGGCGCAGCGAAGGCCTTACCTCTCTGCCGAGCGAACAGAGGTGTGCCATGCAATCGATTTTTGAAATTCTGCTGTTGTTGATTGGTATCGCACGGTTCTTCATTTTCGCGCACTTCATCATGAGTTGGCTCATCAGCTTTGATGTTCTGAATGCACGTCAGCCGTTGGTGGGCCAGATCTGGTACACCTTGCAGCGTATCCTTGACCCGATCTACCGGCCGATCCGACGCTTTATGCCGGACCTTGGCGGGATTGATCTGTCGCCGATTGTCGCCCTGATTGGGTTGGAAATCATACGGATTGTTCTGATCAACAATGCGTCGGTGTTTTTCTAGGGCCCTGACCCCAGGACAGGGTATTTTTCTGCGAAAAATCGGGGGGCCAGCCCCCCACGGCTGCGCCTCCCTCTGGGATATAGAAAGAAACAAAGAAGAACGCGGGTTTCCGATAGGGGACAGCGCGTGGCGCAAATGTGTGTGTTGAGGTCGCGGATGGGCTTCTGACACGGCCCCGGAAATGCTGTAGTCTGCCTGAAGTTCAGGAGATACGGCATGGCGCAGATTACCTTTACGCTGGATGGCAAGACCGTCACTGCGGATGCAGGCGAGACGATTTGGGACGTGGCCCATGGTCGTGGCCTTGTGATTCCGCATCTATGCCATAAGCCGCAGCCGGGGTACCGTTCTGACGGGAATTGCCGTGCCTGTATGGTTGCGATTGAGGGCGAACGGACCTTGGCCGCCTCTTGCATCCGCGAACCATCTGAAGGGATGGTTGTGACCACAGATCAACCCCGCGAGGTGCAGGCCCGTCGGATGGTGATGGAAATGCTTGTCGCCGATCAGCCAGAGCAAGAGGTCGCCCACGATAAATCCTCCCATCTGTGGGACATGGCCGCCAAGCAAGACATCAGCGAAAGCCGTTTTCCTGCGATGGAAGCCGACCACGTGCCGCTGCTTGATGACAGCCATGTTGCGATGTCCGTCAATCTGGACGCCTGTATCTCTTGTGGCCTTTGCGTGCGCGCTTGCCGTGAAGTTCAGGTGAATGATGTGATCGGCATGGCCGGTCGCGGTCATCAGGCCTATCCGGTTTTTGATATGGACGATCCGATGGGCGCGTCCTCGTGCGTGGCGTGCGGCGAATGCGTGCAGGCCTGCCCGACCGGGGCCTTGCTGCCTGCCACTGTGACCGACGAAAACCAGCAGGGCGATACTGCAGATTACGACAGCGAAGTTGAAAGCGTTTGCCCGTTCTGTGGCGTTGGCTGTCAGGTGTCGTTGAAGGTCAAAGACAACAAGGTGAAGTTCGTTGAAGGCATTAATGGGCCTGCAAACGAGGGTCGTTTGTGCGTGAAGGGCCGCTTTGGCTTTGACTATATCCACCACGACCACCGCCTAACCAAACCGCTGATCCGCCGTGATGACGCCCCTGCCAAAGGCCTGAACGTTGATCCGGGCAACTGGCAGGAGGTGTTCCGCGAAGCTTCCTGGGATGAGGCGTTGGATTTTGCCGCGAAAGGGTTGAAAGACCTTGGCGGCACAAAGGTCGCAGGCTTTGGATCGGCCAAGTGTACCAATGAAGAGGCCTATCTTTTCCAGAAGATGATCCGCCAAGGCTTTGGCCACAACAACGTCGACCACTGTACACGGCTGTGCCACGCTTCATCAGTGGCTGCGTTGATGGAAAACGTTGGGTCTGGCGCTGTCACCGCCACGTTCAATGAGATCGAGAATGCTGATGTCGCCATTGTCATCGGTGCCAACCCGATTGAGAACCACCCTGTTGCTGCCACCTTCTTCAAGCAGTTCACCAAACGGGGCGGCAAGTTGATTGTGATGGACCCGCGGGGTCAGGCCCTCAAGCGGTTCTCCAGCCATATGCTGCAGTTCCGGCCGGGCGCTGACGTGTCGATGCTGAACGCCATCATGCACACGATTGTCGAGGAAAAGCTGTACGATCAGCAATATATCGACGCCTACACCGAGAATTGGGAGGCTGAAAAAGCACACCTGAAAGACTTTAGCCCCGAGAAGATGGAAGGCATCTGCGGGATTGAAGCAGAGGTGCTGCGTGATGTTGCCCGGACGTTTGCCGGCGCAAAATCCGCGATGATCTTTTGGGGGATGGGTGTGTCGCAGCATATTCACGGGACAGATAACTCGCGCTGTCTGATCTCGCTTGCGCTGATGACCGGTCAGGTCGGTCGCCCCGGCGCTGGGCTGCATCCGTTGCGCGGACAGAACAACGTGCAGGGGGCCTCTGACGCCGGTCTGATCCCGATGTTCCTGCCGGATTATCAACCTGTTGGCGACGACGGGGTGCGGTCGGCCTTTCAGGAGGTCTGGGAAGAAGGCACTATCGACCCAAACAAGGGTCTGACCGTCACCGAGATTTTGGATGCTGTGCATGCCGGTCACATTGAAGGGATGTATATTCTGGGTGAAAACCCCGCGATGTCCGACCCTGATGTGGAACACGCCCGTGATGCTTTGGCCAAGCTAAACCATTTGGTTGTGCAGGATATCTTCATCACGGAAACCGCGAATTATGCCGATGTGATCCTGCCTGCTTCTGCCTTTGCCGAGAAGACGGGGACTGTGACCAACACCAACCGTCAGGTCCAGATGGGCCGTCCTGCCGTCACGCCTCCGGGTGAGGCGAAGGAGGATTGGTGGATCGAGGTTGAGCTGGCCAAGCGCCTTGGCCTTGGGTGGACGTACACCCATCCCAGCGAGATTTTCAATGAGATGGCCCAGTTGATGAAGTCCCTGAACAACATCACTTGGGACCGCCTAGAGTCGCAGAATGTCGTGACCTATCCGTCCCTGTCACCCGAAGACCCCGGCCAGCCGATTGTGTTTGCCGATGGCTTCCCGCGTCCTGATGGCCGGGCCCGGTTCACACCCGCCAATGTGATCGCACCCGATGATACGCCGGATGCAGAGTATCCGATGATCCTGACCACAGGTCGTCAGTTAGAGCATTGGCATACCGGTTCGATGACCCGGCGCTCGAAGGTGCTGGATGCGGTGGAACCAGAGGCGAACTGTTCTTTGCATCCGTCAACATTGCGGAAACTTGGGGTTGCTCCGGGTGGTTTGCTGCGCCTGACTACAAAGCGTGGCTCTATCCAGATCATGGCACGGGCAGACAGGGCTGTGGCCCCCGATATGGTGTTCTTGCCGTTTGCCTATGTCGAGGCTGCTGCGAATATCCTGACAAACCCGGCGGTTGATCCGTTTGGAAAAATCCCGGAGTTTAAGTTTTCGGCAGTCCGGGTCGAAAAGGCAGATGACAGTATCGCTGCTGAATGACCTGAAAGGGCGTCGGTCTGAGGCTTCGATCAAGTATGGTTGCAGCCATGACGCCCTTGTCGCATTGCGCGGCATAAGCGTCACGGGTGCCCAGATTACTCTGCTGGTGTGCCGATAAAGCCGCCTGCAAAGATCGTATCTTCGTCATTGCCGTGGAAGACGCCAATCGTGCGATCGGTCCCGACGTTGCCGCGCAGGGCACCATTCACACCAAGATAGGTGACGGATCCGGTCAGGGCTGTTCCAGTGCCAATGTCGCCGTCCACTGCCAGTGTCCCACCGTCGCTTGTACCGGTCAGGGTGCCGCCGTCGAAATCAGCGACGAGTGTGATATCGCCAGAGACGATTGACGGGCGGCCGGTGACAAAGCCGCTTCCGCGACCGGTTTCGGTCAGGTTCACGCCGGTGATCTGAGCTGTTGTGAACTGGGCATCGAATGTGGCCCCGCCCGTTGCTTGGACATCGCCCACAGTTGTGCCGGGGATGATGCCCGCGTAAGCCGCAAGGCCGTCATCGTTTGTGCCAGACACCACTGCAAAACCGCCGCCTGCACCGTCGGAAACCGTGCGGCTGCTGCGTTGACCGTCGTTGTCAACGCCACCAGAGATCACGCCGCTGGCGCTGGGCGTGCGAAAGCCAGAGTTCGTGGCGGCCTCTTGCGACAGTTCACAAGCGGATAGTGCAATCAGGCAGGTAGCGGCAGCACAGGAGCGGAGTAGGGTCATGGAAATCACTTTCAAACGTCATTCGTGTATCAGTTGTGTTTTCTGGTGCTTGGTCGCTTTGACGAAATCATGGCTAACGCTGGGCAAATATTGGTGGGTCCCTGATTGTGCGATTGAGATGCAACACCCCCGCGCAACGATCTGACCCGGCAAGATGGCCTGTCTTGCTGAGTTCCAGACCAATTGCGCAGGCGTTTTGACCGCTATTGGATATCAGCCCGGATCCCCCCTAGCGTTCCTGCGTGCAACGCGTCAAAGTATGTTCAACTATAAGATGAGAGGTGCAGAAACGTGCTGGTTAGGGCTGTTTCAGAAGGTGAATGAGAATGCGGGATCTGCAATGCAACCGTTTTACCTTTTCAAACGTTTTGACCTACACCGCAAAGTTCTGCGCCGGGGTGTCGACTGGCGGACGTTGCATGAAAATGCATGAAGACAAATCATTGGAGGCGCCAAAGATGCGCAACATATGGATCACAGCTGTTTTGACCCTTTGGGGCAGTACCGCCATCGCAGATGACGCCGCCTTACTGCTGGGTGTTGAAAGATATGGCGCACTGGATCGTGTGACGGGGGCTGCCGGCATGGTTGGCGCGGAAGATGCACTGACCGGTGTGGGATTTGAGGTGCAGGCGCTGTCAAACGGTGCCGCAACTGATCTGTCACAACGCCTGACTGCGTTCTTGGAAGATGTCGAAGACGCCGACCGGATTGTTGTTGGGCTGGCAGGTGCCTTTGCCACTGATGGCCGCAGGACGTGGCTGTTGCCCGTGGACGCCGATGATCCGGGCTTATTCAATCTGGGCGGGGCCGTGTCGCTGGACAGCGTATTGCGGGTTTTGCAAGCTGCACCCGGTCAAGCTGTTCTGGTGATTGGCGCGGATTCGGGGTCTGCTGACTTTGGGCCATTGTTGCGTGCCGGGCTGGGCGCTATTGATGTGCCCCAAGGCGTGACGGTGGTTTCTGGCCGGGTCAGTGATGCGGTTGATCTTGTGGCCGATATTGCAGTGCCGGGGGCAGACGTCATTGCCACCGTGAAGGGCAACCGCCGCCTAGAGGTTACAGGATACGTGCCAGTGTCACTGGTTCTTGTTCCTGCAGATGTCACGCCCGTTGACCCGCCCGAGACGCCAGCACCATCCCAAGCGGATGCAGCGGCGGAAAATGCACTGTGGGACGGTGCGCAGGCGCTGGATACTGCGGATGCCTACCGCAATTATCTGTCTCGCTATCCTGAAGGCCAATATGCGGAACAGGCCGAGGCCTTGATCCTTGAAATCTCGACGGAACCAAACCGTGCGGATCGGTTGGCCGAAGAGGGGCTGAACTTGTCCCGCGATGCCCGCCGCGACATTCAGCGCGATCTGACGATCCTGAACTTTGACCCACGCGGGATTGACGGGATATTTGGTCCGGGCACCCGCTCTGCGTTGACCAACTGGCAGCAGGAAAACGGGTTTTCGCAAACCAGCTTTCTGACGACCGAGCAGATTACCCGGCTGGATGCCCAGGCCGCCCGCCGCGCCGCTGAACTGGAAGCAGAAGCCGAACGCGCCCGCGCCGAGAAAGAGCGGCAGGATCGCGCGTTCTGGGCCGAGACCGGCGCGAAAGCCGACGAGCCGGGATATCGCGCCTACCTTGAAACGTTCCCGGATGGGGTTTTTGCTGGCGAGGCCACCGAAAAGCTGGCTGCGATTGAAGACGCAAAACGCCAGCAAGCTGCTGCCGAAGACAAGGCCGCCTGGGATGTCGCCACCGAGGCGAACACCGCGGACGCCTATCAGACCTACCTGACCTCATTTCCCCAAGGTGCTTTTGGTGCTGAGGCATCTGCCCGCATTGCCGCCTTACAGGACCCAGAGCCGTCCAATGATGCCGCAATCGCGGCTGAAACAGCGCTTGGTCTGGACGGGATTACCCTGCGTCTGATCGAGGCCCGTCTGGCCCAGATCGGGTTGGAACCGGGGGAAGTAGACGGCGGTCTGGATGATGACAGCCGCCGCGCCATTCGTAATTTTCAGGGAGACCGCGATCTTGAGGTCACCGGCTTTTTGAATGAAGAAACCATCGTTCGCCTGTTGGCCGATGGGTTCCAAACCCTCGGCGGAGACTAGTGTGACGATACATCGGCTGGCGCAACGCCCTGACCTTGCTTCTGAAACGGCCGCTTTGATGGCACTGACATGGCCCGGCCATTACAGTCAGAGCGGCGCGGGCGATGCATTGGCCGATGTCATGAGCCGGATCGCAGACGACCGCGCTGCCGTGGCGATGCAAGACAACGCGGTTGTTGGCACAGTGGCCTTGTCGGATATGTCCTTTGGATCCAAAGGCGAGGGTCCGTGGCTGGTGGGCCTGTGTACCGCGCCGGACTATCGTGGGCAGGGGATTGCCAGTGCTTTGGTTACATGGGCTATGGGTCTTGCCCGCCAACAAGGCAAAGCCGCCCTATTCTCGACCACAAAAGACGCTGCAGGGATCATGAAGCGGTTGGGCTGGTCGAAAGTCCGTACAATGACTGATGAAACCGGGACGTGGTCGGTCTGGACCATTGATTTGGCGCGCAAGGGTCCCGCCTGACAGTGCAGGCGGGCCCTGATTGTTAGGGTGTCAGGGTGCTGCCACGTAGTGTTCCAGCACCATGCGGACTGGCCCTGTTCCTTCTTCTTCCAGTTGCTTGACCCCAAGAAGATAGGTGCCGGCAGAGACCCGAGCCGCGATCAGGCTGTCAAAGCCCTCGCCATAGTCGTCATTCAGGCTGACCTGCCGCCCAAGGTCATCAAACAGCACCATCCAAGTGTCGATACCGTCCGTGACTGCAACTGCCTCTGCAAGCAGCAGGCCTGCAGGCATGGTGAACTTGAACCATTGCGCGTCTGCAGTCGTGTTTATGTCCTGCAGCATACGCCGTTCCAGCGCACCAAGATCTGTGATCTCAAAGCTGCCGTCCATGGGGGGTGCCACTTCGCCGCTGTTGACCTGCACCCGCAGTGCTTCGGCAGGGTCGTAAGCCACGACTGATGTGGTAATCGGTAAGGTATTGTCGTTTACCGCAGTAATCTGGATGCAATAATCGCCGGCGGTCAGCGGGTTGGTAAAGTCGATCTGTGCATTCAAACCGTCGAAGTCGTCATTTTCCTGCAGATAGTTATCCTCTGCATCAAAGATGGTCATCACTGGGTCGGCGTCCGCATTTTCGGCCCGCAGCGTGACGGCCGTGTCAGTGTCCAGTGTGAAGCTCCAGAAGCCGCCATCGTTGACAGATGCGACCCCGCTTAGCCCCCCATCGGCCAAAGAGCCTTCCAAGGGGCGGGCATCTGCGCAAGACGCATTGGCCAGCAACTCGGGGGATGACGTGTCGGGTGCTTCGTCAGCAGCGGGTTCAGCGTCGACACCTGCGGTCAAGGCCTCTTGATCGGTGCGGGCGACCCGAACGAAGGATGTCATTGGGGTCCCGTCGTAACTGCGCACAGCCACGCAATAGGTTCCCGGATCAAGTGGCGTCTCGGCGCGCGCCGCGCCGCCACCGCCGCTGTCATCGTCAGAGACGACAATGCTGCCGGACGCGTCAAAGACATCCAGCTGAGGGTCAGCCGCCCCCCGGCCCTGCGCCTCGATCCGCACGTCGGTTGGGGCGGAGACGCTGAAAAGTGCGACATATTCGTTACCGCCAAGCACCAGCGCCATCTGTTCCTGCACACCTGCTGCCGTCGCGATATCGGATGCCGTTTCGCTGCCACCAATCCATTGCCCACCTGCGCCGAAACCGCCGCACATGTCTTGGGCGAAAGCTGGGTTGGCGAGGGAAAGTGTTGCGGTTGCAAGGGCTGTCGATGTGAAACGCGTGTGTCGCATAATGCTTGTCCTTTGGTATTATCTGCCTGCCAGCTTATGGTCTGGAACCATGGCATGGCTAGGGCAGAAACGGACTTTGCGCGCATTTCATGATGCAGGATTTGCAAACGCAAAGCCTCGTGAGCTGATCGCGCTGATCAGGTGCCGCGTTTGCAACTGACTGTGTTTGTGGGCTGTCCAAGAAGCTATGGAGCTGAGTGGACCAGCGCCCTTACCGACAGAATTCACCGGTCATTAGCGCCCCGCCGTTGGTGACGGTCCGTGTGGTGAAGGCATAGCACCCGTCCCGGCCAGTCGGTGCGTAGCGGATAAAATATGTCGCACCCTGATAGGTGTAATCCATACTGCGGGACCCATCTTCGTTTTGCGTGAAAATAAGATCTGCCACGCCACCTTGCGGTGGACGACCAGGTTCAGCACCGCCGCCAGACGTTGCTGACAATGGTCGGACGCGGGGCAGCGCATCGAAATCTGGCACTTTGCCCATGAGGCATTGCATAATGTACGGCGCGTCGGGCGACGTGTGATAGCGGTAGCCAAAGGTTTCATCTGGTTGCCCATTGCAGACATCTAGGACCCCGTCAGTGATGGCAGACCCATCCGGATTAGCGTCGCCGTAAATCGGGAACCCGTCGAAGGCCCAACCGATGATTGCGTCATCTCCTGCGTTTTCCATTTGGGCGATCATACAAGTCGGTGTCGCATGATAGTGGTAGTCGTCACCCCGACCGGCGTGCCCGCCGCAAACGTCCAGTTGACCAGTCTGGACCGTATCGTGCTGCGCCTGATGATGCGTCAGGTCCGCTTGGCTCATCTCGCCACCACCGGTGTAGTCATAGATTGGCACGCCATTCACCGCGACGCCCAAAGCTGCATCGTGGGTCAGTGGTGTCGTACCTAGAACCGGGGCCAGAATGACGGGTGCGCCATATTCGGCAGGCACAGGGACTTGCTCATTCGTTCCGACAATGCCCGTCATCAAGTCGTGATCCGGGTAGGTGTCAGACTGCAGGGTTGCATGACTGTCCGTGCAAGTGACAGCGACGTCCGCTGCAAAGCCCGCCTCTGCCACTGAAGCCACGACGGCGGCGCAATGGTCTTCATGTGCTGTGGCGAACATGGGCACGCAAAAGCACGCGACGGCAGCAACGATAACGTTTCTGGAATTGATCATTCGACAGTCAAACGGCATAGAACGGTATTGCTTTGCTCTAGATCTGGACCCCAGATCAGGTCCGCGTCATCCACCCAACTGATCTGATCATAACCCATCTTTGGATCGACCTCTGCTGCGGTATAGACGTCTGCTTGTGGCCAATCGGACGCATCGAAAGCGGCACTGTCCCACCCGATCGGTTCGTCTAAGGCATTAAAGGCACAAGCCCCTTCGCCGGCGACCGGATCTGATGATCCTTCACAGGATTTATCAAGCGGTGCTGTATGGATGGTAAGGCACTGCCAGTCTTTGTTGCTGACAGCAACGGTTTGCCCCGCCGCGTCCTTGATTTGCACGATGACACCGCCGTCTCCCATCTGCTGACGACCTGTTCCGATGTATTCCAGACCTGTGTCGTTTTCCTTGAAGTCCTTGGCGACCAAGCCAATGACAAACGGACGCTCGCCTTCAAAGGAAAAACTTTCGGCGTTGAACGACCGCTCTGTTGTGATCGGGACGCTGTCTTCTGCGACTTGCGTGCCGTCAATGCGCATTTCGAACCAATTGTCGGCCCATACGTCGGCGGAGAAAGTTTCAGCTGAGAGGGGAAGGGCAGAGGTCGTAAGGACGGCCAATGCTGTGAGGATGCGTTTCATGTTGCCGGTCCTTTTGTGACGTCTGAGCGTTATACGTCCCAGCTGTTGCTTTCCGTCGCCAACACCCCAAATTTCCCTATCGCAGTGGCCGTCCTCGGGTAGGTGGTTTCAGTGACCGGTCATGACCCGTATCGGGACGCCGTCCATACGAGGTGAGTACTTTTGGCTGGATGCGGTTTCCACATAGCGTGTGACAAAGAGGATGGCCGGGTTTGTAATCTTGTCGCGCTGGATCGTCCGCACCAGTTCGTGCGGGCGACAGTGTGAAATGACCTGATCGGATTGTTGGGCACGCGACACAATGTCGATCTTAATGTTGTTGGCATGGCCGGTACTCAGGATTTGATCTTCGATTTCTTGCGCATGTGCCACGCCCATGTAGACCGCAACCCGCGTTCCGGGTTGAAGAAGGGATTGCCAATCTGGTGGGCTGGCGTCTGCATGTGAATGCCCGGTGACTAAGGCCAGCTTGTCGCAGGCTCCGCGTTCAGTCAGGAAACCACCCATCGCCGCTGACGCAGCACTTGCCGCTGTCACGCCAGGTACAATTTCGAAAGGGATATCAGCGGCCTGCAAAGCTTCTGCTTCTTCTGCGCCGCGCGCGAAGATCCCCGGATCGCCGCATTTGAGACGCACCACACGTTTGCCCTGCTTGGCTGCGGCCACGAGAACACCAGTGATTTTGTCTTGGGGCCAGTGATGGCAACCGGGGGCTTTGCCGACGTAAACCCGCTCTGCATCTCTCCGCGCGAGGTCCAGAACTTCGGGGTCGATCAGACGGTCGTAGTAGATCACATCAGCTTCTTGCAGGCGTTGCACACCGCGCAGTGTAATCAGGTCTTTTGATCCGGGCCCGGCCCCGACCAATGCGACCGATCCTGTATGATCTGCCCCAAAACTGGCTGTGTCGATGGCGCTTTTGATCAGCTTTGCTGCTTCACGTTCGCAGCCTTTCGCGTGGGTCTGCCGGACCGGGCCAGAGAACACCCACCGCCAAAGATCACGCCGGTCGCGAGGTTGCAGCCGATGTGCTGCGCGATCCCGCAGGCGGCCTGCAAGGGCTGCCAGATCGCCGAGGCGCGGTTCCAACATCTCTTCCAAACGGGTCTTGATCTGCCGTGCCAGCACGGGGGCCGTTCCTTCGGTACCGATGGCCACGACAACCGGGCTGCGATCCACGATAGAGGGGGTCAGCGCGTCGCAAAGGTGCGGCTGGTCGACCACGTTCACGGTTGCACCTGCAGCTTTGGCAAGCATGTGCAGGCTGGCGTCTGCGCCGGGGCATCCTGTTGCGATGAAGACAAGCGCGGCGTCAGCGAAAGCGTTGGGTGTGATCAGGTCGGGACACCAAGTGATGCGGCCTTGCCGATGTAGATCGGACAGTTCGGGGTCTAATGCTGGGGCAAGGATTTTAATCGCGGCTTCGGTCTTCAGTATCAGGCGGCATTTTTGCGCCGCTTGCTCTCCACCGCCTGCGATGATCACACGGCGGCCTTGCATTTGCAGGAACATGGGAAAGGTCTTCATGCCGTTCTCCGATCTTGGGTATGGCGCTCTTGCCAAAGTGAGGCTGCGAGGTCGTGGGCTGTTGTCATTGTGGGGGCTGCACCGACAGTCCAAAGCGCCAGGGCCGCGGTGCCGGTGACAACGGATTGGGCAAACGGGTCATGTGTGGTTCCAAACCAAAGCCCAGCTATATCAATGGCTTGATCCGGATCATGAAGGCGACGGTTGTCCGTCAGGATGGCTGGTGCTACGGTGTTCAGTGGCTGCCCGTTACGCAGGCCAAAGATGGCGGCGTCCTTTGAGGGGTGGCGTTCAAACTCGCCCCCACCTCCTTTGATCACGGTCAGGGTCTGGTCGCCCAGGAGTTCTGCCGCGCGGGTCTGTAAACCCCGGTAGGTGGGATGAAAGACGCCCTGCACAGAGGCGGGCGCTTGCGATGGATTCCACATGCGCAAGACTGTGTTGATGCAGGATCGCAATCCGAACGTGTCACGCAGGCCAAGCAGGGCGAAGGCGGTGGGGCTAAGCGTTTCAAGCGGGTGGTAGCGCAGGTTTGGCGCATCCAGATCCAACGCTGCAAAGGCGGCCCGCGGGTCGGCGACAGTGTTTTGATGCGAATTCCAACCGTGCAGCGCCACGCGGTATCCGGCCTGCGCGACTAATCGCGCCGACAGCAGGAACAAAGGTGCCCCCCGTGTGCGCCCGGCGGCATAACACGGCCAATCGAGATCCGCTTGCGGGAGTTTTGCTGCGACGTGGCTGCGCAGGGCTTGCGTGAAGCCTGCGATTTCCGCGTCTTCCTCGCCACGCAGGCGCAACACCATCAGCAGCGCGCCGACCGCTTCGGGTGCGGCTTGGCCGGACAGGATGATCTGCATCGCTTCAAAGGCTTCGGCTTGGGTAAGCGCGCGGGCCCGGCCCTTGCCTTGGGCCACGATGCGCACGAAAGGGGCCAGTGTCATTCCGCAGCCATCTGGTTCGGGGCCTGCGCCAGCAAAGCCGCCAGCTCCGGTCTGCAGGATCCGCAACTTGTTCCTGCACACGTCGCTTTGCCTAGCGCATCCACTGTCGTAGCACCGCCTGCGATGGCGGCGCGCAGCGTGTTGATCCCGACGGTCATGCAGGCGCAAATGGTGGCTCCGGGATCTGGTTGATCCTTGCTGGCGCGCCCCGCCAAGGCTTGCAACGGCGGCGTATCGGTGCCGACCAGCGCAATTGCGTGGCTTCGCGCCAAGGCGACTGGGCTTGCCCCAGCAAAGAACAGGCCCGTCAGGGTGCCATTGGCGTGAAACGCAAGCCGGGTTTGTCCGGTTTGCGTATCGACCATCGCAGCAACATCATCGCCTGTCTTAAGCATTTTGCGGGCGTAGTCGGCCCAATCGGGTGGCACCGTCAGCCCTGCAAATTCACCTTGCCATCCGGTCAAGCTGCGGGCCACAGCGGCGTAATCCGCATCAGCTGACATGTCTTGGATGGATGCAGCGAAAGCATACCACGCCGCGTCAAACCTGCTGATCGTCACTGCGCTGGATTTGAGTGCTGGTTGCCCTGACACCGGGTCAACATGTGACGCGGTCACGCTGTTCACGGTCCCGGCGCTGGATCGCTGACGGGTCCAGTGCATGGGGGCAAAGATCTGCCCTTTCGCCAGACGCTGTGTCGTCAGTGCACGAAAGATACCCTGCCCTTGAGGGCTGTTGATTTTGACCAGATCACCGGCCTCAATCCCGTTATGTGCTGCATCACTGGGGTGGATTTCTGCATAAGGTTCAGCCAGATGCGCCCCAAGGCGGGGCGCTTTGCCGGTGCGTGTCATCGTATGCCACTGATCGCGATTGCGGCCTGTGTTGAGTGTCAGCATGTCGTGCTGTTTGATCCGTGGTGCGGTGACGGAAAGCATCCGCGCTTTGCCGTCGGGATGATAGAACTGCCCATCTGCGAAAAAGCGTTGTCCATCGCGGGGCCATTGTGTTGGGATCATCCGGGCATAATCGACGTCCGCAAAGATGCTTAGGTCAAGGTCGCGCCCAAAGTCGCGGGTGGCCGCAGACAGGGAGACATATTCGGCAAAGATCTGCGCCGGCGTTTCATAGGGGAACGCTTCCCCCCATCCCATCCGGGTCGCGACGTCGCACATGATCTGCCAGTCGGGCCGAGCTTGGCCGGGTGCGGGCAGAAAGGCGCGTTGGCGCGAGATCCGTCGCTCTGAATTTGTGACTGTGCCGTCCTTTTCGCCCCAGCCTGTCGCGGGCAGCAACACGTCTGCCAGATCGCCCGTATCCGTGCGCGCCATGATGTCGGACACCGCGACAAAGGGCACATTTCTAATGGCTGCAGCCACATGATCTGCCTCGGGCATGCTGACGGCGGGGTTGGTCGACATGATCCACAACGCTTTGATCTTGCCGTCTGCGCAGGCTTGAAACAGATCAACCGCTTTGAGGCCCGGTTTTGTGCTGATGGTTGGGCTGGTCCAGAAATTTTGGACGGCGGCACGGTGATCTGTGTTTTCAATATCTAGGTGATTGGCCAACATATTCGCCAAACCGCCTACTTCGCGTCCGCCCATCGCATTGGGTTGGCCCGTGACCGAGAAGGGACCCATGCCCGGCTTACCGATCCGGCCTGTTGCAAGGTGGCAATTCAGGATCGCATTGACCTTGTCGGTCCCGCAGGCGGACTGATTGACGCCTTGGGAATAGATCGTGACCACCTTTTGGGTATTGGTCCAGAGGTGGTAGAATTGGTGCAGGTCTTGGCTGGACAGACCTGTGTCGTCTGTGTCGCTGTCGCGGGCCGCGTGAACCGCATCATGACAGCCCTGTACATGATCATGGACGTAACCCAGATCAAGCGCTTGCGTGTCAGCAAGATGCGCAAGCAACCCATTGAATAGGGCGACGTCTCCGTCAGGTGCGATTTGCAGATGCAGGTCAGCCAGATCAGTTGTGGCCGTGCGGCGCGGGTCGATGTTGACGACTGACATGTCCGGCCGGTCGGCCTTTGCCGCGGCGATGCGTTGGTGCAGGACCGGGTGACACCATGCAAGGTTGGAACCGACAAGGACGATCAGATCAGCCTCTTCCAGGTCTTGGTAGGTGCCGGGCACAGTATCCGTCCCGAAGGCCCGTTTATGACCCGCAACAGACGAGGCCATGCAAAGCCTTGAATTCGTGTCGATGTTTGCCGACCCGATGAAACCTTTCATCAGCTTATTGGCCACGTAGTAGTCTTCTGTCAGCAACTGACCCGAGACATAGAAAGCCACACTGTCAGGTCCATGATCCCGGATTGCATCGCTGAAGGCGGTGGCAACTTTGCCAAGGGCTGTGTCCCACCTCGCGTCTTGCCCGTCGACCTTCGGGTTCAGCAAACGCCCCTCAAGATCAATGGTTTCGCCCAAGGCCGCCCCTTTGGAGCAGAGCCGCCCGAAGTTGGCGGGGTGATCCGGGTCCCCTTTGATGGTGCCGTCAGCGCGGGCCAGCACACCGCAGCCGACCCCGCAATAGGGGCAGGTTGTCTTGGTCGCCGTCACGCCACAGCCCGGTGTTGCAGGCGTGCCGCGTCCAGTAAGACACGACCACTTTCGATGCGTGCAGGGTAGGTCGCTACCTGACCCTCGTCTGCGCCTTGGACCTGACCTGTCTCAAGTGAAATCACCCAGTTGTGCAGCGGGCATGTCACGGCGGATCCATGCACGATCCCCTCGGCCAGTGGTCCGTTCTTGTGGGGGCAGGCGTTGTCGAGGGCATAGACCTCGTCTGTGCCGGTCCGGAACACTGCCACACAGCCGTGACGGGTTTTGACCAGCCGGGCACCGCGTTGGGGGATGCTGTCGAGGGCTGCGATATCGATCCAATGGCTCATTCTGCGGCCTCCAGCGAAAGATCAGCAAGGGGTTGGTAGCTTTCGGACTTTTGCGTCACATGAGCAGCCCACGGGTCGGCCCGATAGATGGATTGCGAGACCTCGAACCGGGCGACCAAGGCGGCGCGATTGTCCAGATCATCGACGGTTTGGTCCCTGATCCAATCGAGGCCCACTTTGCCCATCCATTTGTATATCCGATCAAGATACTTGGCGTTCTCGCGGTAGGATTGGGTGATGGCCTTGATGACGTCGATGACTTCATCTTCGGTTGGGACTTGCGCGATCAACGCGGTCTCGCGCACGTCCATGCCAGCAGCACCGCCGATGCTGATCTGGTAGCCGCTGTCGACGCACACGACGCCAATGTCCTTGCATGTCGCCTCGGCGCAGTTGCGCGGACAACCCGATACAGCAAGCTTCAGTTTGTGCGGAGTCCATGACCCCCACAGTGTCTTTTCCAGCTTGATCCCAAGGCCGGTGCTGTCTTGGGTCCCAAAGCGGCAATGATCGGTGCCAACGCAGGTCTTCACCGTCCGCAAGCCTTTGGAATAGGCGTGACCAGAGACCATGCCTGCATCGTTGAGGTCTTTCCAGATTGCGGGCAAATCCTCGCCCTTCACACCCAGCAGGTCGATACGTTGCCCGCCCGTGACCTTCACCGTCGGCACCGCGAACTTATCAGCGGCATCGGCAATCGCGCGCAGCTCGTCGGGTGTGGTGATCCCGCCCCACATGCGGGGGACCACGGAAAATGTGCCGTCTTTCTGGATATTTGCGTGCTTGCGTTCGTTGATAAACCGCGATTGCGGGTCGTCTTGATACTCCAGCGGCCAGTCTGCCAGCAGGTAGAAGTTGAGCGCGGGTCGGCAAACATGGCAGCCGCAGGAGGTTTTCCAGCCGCAGGCTTGCCAGACCGCTGGCATGGATTTCAACGACTGACTTTTGATCATGCGCCGCACGTCTTCGTGGGTCATATCCGTGCAGCCACAAATCCCTGCGGCCGCAGGGACCACGAAGTCATCGCCAAGTGTGACCGCCAGAACCTGTTCGACCAAGCCTGTGCAAGTCCCGCAGGACCCAGAGGCTTTTGTCACGCTGCGTACAGCGCCGAGATCGGTAGCTCCTGCCGCAATCGCGTCTTCGATCTGTCCTTTGCAAATGCCGTTGCACCCACAGATTTCCGCGTCACGCGGTAAGGCTGCAACGGCTAAGAGCGGGTCCGCGGCGGACCCTCCCTGATAGGCGGGGCCAAAGATCAGCGTGTCGCGCATGTCTGCGATGTCGGTCTTGTCGCGGATCAGCCCGAAGAACCAATTGCTGTCGGCGGTGTCGCCGTACATGACCGCACCAACAATGACGTTATCTTTGATCACCAGACGGCGATACACGCCGCGGGCCGGGTCACGGAAGACGATGTCTTCGCGGCCTTCGCCCTCGGCAAAGTCGCCTGCGCTGAACAGATCACAGCCGGTGACTTTCAGTTTGGTGGACAGCTCTTTCTGGACGAACTGCGCGGGTTGACCCAACAGGGTAGCCGCAGCCACTTTGGCTTGATCGTAAAGTGGGGCGACCAGCCCAAAGATTGCGCCGTTATGTTCAACGCATTCTCCGACAGCCAGCACATCAGCATCCGAGGTGACCATCTGATCGTCCACATGAATGCCTTTGCCAACGGCCAACCCTGCCTCTTGCGCCAGTTTGACATTCGGCCGAATGCCAACGGCCATGACCAGCAGATCGCAGGGCAATTCGGTTCCATCATCCAGCAAAAGCGCGCGAACGTGACCGTCTTGGCCAAGGATTTCCTTGGAGTTGGCAGCACATTTGACGGTGATGCCTTTGTCGACCAGCGCTTTGCGCAGAAGATATCCTGCGGCTTCGTCTAACTGGCGTTCCATCAGGTGGGGCATGATGTGCACGACCGTGACGTCGACACCCCGCGCGGCCATGCCTGCTGCTGCTTCAAGGCCAAGAAGACCGCCGCCAATGACGACGCATCTGTTGCCTGCGCCAAGGTCCATCATGCGTTGGGTGTCTTCGAGATCGCGGTAGGCGATGACGCCTTCAAGGTCGTGTCCGGGCAGGGGGATCATGAAGGGGTTTGACCCAGTCCCAAAAAGCAACTTGTCGTAGGGCAGAACCTCGCCATTTTCGGCGGTGACGGTCTTGGCTGTCCTGTCAATCGCGGCAATCCGTTCGCCGAAGCGACATGTGATGTTGTTCTCGGTGTACCATGCGTCGGTGTGGGTTTCGATTTCGGGGTAGGTTTTGTCGCCCGACAGAACAGGGGACAGCATGATGCGGTTGTAGTTGCCACGCGGCTCTGCGTTGAACAGGGTGATGTCGAAGTCAGCGTTGCTGTCCAGCAAATGTTCCAAGGCGCGGCCTGTCGCCATGCCTGCACCGATGATGATCAGTTTCTGAGTCATTATTCTGCCGCCACTGCTGGTTTGGGTTGCGAATTCGGCTTTGCGCCGTGCTCATACTCTTCAAGGAAATTCAGGATCTCGGCGCGGTAGTTGTAGTAATCTGGATGCTCCAACAGGGTTTTGCGGGTGCGCGGCCGGGGCAAGTTGACGCCCGTGATCTTGCCGATGGTTGCTTGCGGTCCGTTGGTCATCATCACGACGCGGTCCGCCAAAAGGATCGCCTCGTCGACATCGTGTGTGACGCAGATCGCGGTGACTTTGGTGCGTGACCAAACCTCCATCAGGACTTCTTGCAACTCCCAACGGGTGAGGCTGTCGAGCATCCCAAACGGCTCGTCCAGCAACAGCAATTTAGGGGAGAGAGCAAAGGCGCGGGCAATCCCGACACGTTGCTTCATGCCGTTCGACAGGGACGAAGCCTGTTTGTCCATGCTGTCCGCCAAACCGACACGTTCGAGGTAGTATTCGATGACGTCCTGACGTTCCGCGCGCGAGGCTTTGGGGTATACCTTGTCCACCCCGATTGCGACGTTCTCTTTGGCGGTGAGCCACGGAAACAGGTTGGGCGATTGAAATACGACAGCGCGTTCGGGGTCCGCGCCTTCGACATTCCAGCCATCAAGGCGGATGGCACCTTTACTGATCGGGTTCAGACCGGCGGCCATCGTCAGAACCGTGGATTTGCCACAGCCGGAATGGCCGATCAGACTGATGAATTCGCCTTTGTTGATCTTGAGATCGAAGTCTTCGACAACCGTCAGAGGGCCCTTCGGGGTTGGATACACCTTGTGCAATCCTGCAAAGGTCAAAAACCGCTCTTCGATCCCGCCTTCCTGCGCTTTGGCGACAGCCGCAGGTACACCGTGGATTGGGGTCACTTGCGGCAACGTCCGAGTTTCCTTGACCTTTGCCGCGATGCCCACGTCCATCAAGTACTTGGTGACCTG
This sequence comes from uncultured Paracoccaceae bacterium, assembly GCA_938016515.1. Lineage (GTDB taxonomy): Bacteria > Pseudomonadota > Alphaproteobacteria > Rhodobacterales > Rhodobacteraceae > Yoonia. The sequence continues at coordinate 21,857 of CALILP010000141.1, read as the reverse complement.
CGCGCGCAGGGCCTTGAACGTCGCATTATCATTCATCGCGGTGCGGTCGCGGGGGCGGGGGATTTTGACGGAAACCGCGTCCCCCAGGGTGCCATCGGGGTTCAGGGGGATGATCCGGTCGGCCAGCAGGATCGCTTCGTCCACATCATTGGTGATCAGGATGCAGGTCTTCTTGTCCTGCTCCCAGATATCAAGGATTTCATCGGCCAGGTTCGCGCGGGTGAGCGCATCCAAAGCTGACAGCGGTTCGTCCAGCAGCAGCATTTCGGGGTTCATCGCCAACGCGCGGGCGACGGATACACGCTGTCGCATGCCACCAGACAGTTCGGCGGGCCGCCGGGATATGGCGTGAGACAAGCCAACCATGCCGACATAGTGGTCGATCTTTGCGGCACGTTCCGTTTTGGACAAACGGGGGAACACGGCATCGACCGCCAGCCCGATGTTGCCGCCGACCGTCAGCCACGGCATCAACGAGTAGCTTTGAAACACCAGCCCCCGGTCGGGTCCGGGTCCGGTGATGGGTTTGTCCTTGAAGGTGACGCTGCCGCTGTCGGGCCTTTCCAGCCCTGCGATAAGGTTCATCAGTGTGGATTTTCCGGTGCCGGAAAACCCAAGGATCGCAACGAACTCTCCCTCTGCCACATCAAGGGTGATGTTTTTGAGGATATCGGCACGGTGGGTCCCAGTGCCGAAGCCTTTGTTCACGTCTTTGAAGCTAAGAATGGGCATATGCTTTACCGGTTTTCTGAGAAGGTGAACATGGATTGCAGGGCGTACATGACCCGGTCGAGCAGGAAGCCGATGATGCCGATGGTGACGACGGCGACCATGATCTTGGCCAGCGATTGGGACGACCCGTTCTGGAATTCATCCCAAACGAATTTCCCAAGTCCGGGGTTCTGCGCCAGCATCTCTGCGGCGATCAGAACCATCCAGCCGACACCCAGTGACAGGCGCAATCCGGTGAAGATCAGCGGGAGCGCCGAGGGCAGGACCAGTTTGGTGATCTTGGAATAGGTGGACATCTTCAAAACCTTGGAGACACTGACCAGATCCTTGTCGATGGATGACACCCCAAGGGCTGTGTTGATCAAGGTGGGCCAGAGCGAACACAGGGTCACGGTGATCGCTGACACAAGGAATGACTTGGAGAACATCCCGTCGTTTGTCGCATAAAGTGCCGAGACGACCATCGTGACGATCGGCAGCCAGGCCAATGGGCTGACCGGTTTGAAAATCTGGATCAGGGGATTGATTGCCGCGTTTGCTGTGGCAGAGAGCCCGGCCATGATCCCAAGTGGGATGGCAATGATCGAGGCGATCAGAAAGCCGAAGAAAACGGTCTTAATCGAAGTCCAGATCTGTTGGTAATATGTGGGTTTGCCGGTGTAGACCCGTTGTTTGACGTCATCGGCGCGGTCGTTGGCAATAAGTTCTGCGTTGCGGGCGTCTTGGCGTTCATAAAAGGCTGCTTCCTTCTCGCCTTCGCGGATTGCGTCGGCATTGAGGTTAACCGCTTGTTCCCAGACCTGCGCTGGGCCAGGGACCGCACCGAGGGAGGTTTGCACCGTTGGTGCCAAGGTGGCCCAAGCGCCGATGAAGACCATAATGGCAAGCAAAGGCACCCCAAGAAGCCGCCAGATTTCAGACATCTGGGCGCGGGGATTATCCCCCGCGGCCGCCTTGAGGATCGGAGTCATCCATGCCAGTCCCAGCACTTGAAACCATGCATCTGCCTTGTTGATACGGGTGAACCACCGGGCGCGGCGTTCTTCGGTAGCGAGGGTATCTGGGTCGATAGCGGTCATTGTGATGTCCTGCTGTGGGGAGACGGGGGTGACGCGCGGCTGTCGCCGACGCCCCACCCACCGTCCCGGAAGGTTAACCTTGGATTTCGGATCCAACGACGATCTGGTCGCCTTTCAGCCCAATCGGCAGGCTGTCGATATAGGCATTTGGCGCGCGCCCATCGAACCCGATCCCGTCGATGATATCGGCGGCAGGGGTTGGATCCTTGAAGCCATCGCTGTCCCACGGGAAGTCAGCCTCTGCCGCAAGTCCGTCGTCGACCAGCATGCGCGCGGCCTCTAGGTAGATGTCAGCGCGGTAGACGCTTTCAGCCGTTTCGATGAACCATGCGTCTGTCTTTGGCTCTGCGATCTGACCCCAGCGCCGCATCTGAGTCAGGTACCAGATCGCGTCAGAGGTGAACGGGTAGGTCGCGTTGTACCGAAAGAACACGTTGAAATCGGGGGCCGGACGCACGTCGCCTTTTTCGAATTCAAAGAACCCGGTCATCGAGTTGGCGATCACATCGTAATCTGCCCCCACATATTCAGAGCGGGCCAGTATTTCGACGGCCTCTGGCCGGTTAGCGTTGTCGTTTTCGTCCAGCCAGATTGCCGCCCGGATGAGCGCCTTGGTCAGCGCGATCGTTGTGTTGGGGTTTTCTTCCGTGAATTCCTTGGTCAGGCCGAACACCTTTTCAGGGTTGTTCTTCCACATGTCGTAGTCAGTGATCACCGGCACGCCGATGCCTTTGAAGACCGCCTGTTGGTTCCAAGGCTCGCCCACTGCGTAGCCAAAGATTGTTCCGGCTTCCATCGTGGAGGGCATCTGTGGCGGCGGTGTTACAGACAGCAGCACGTCAGCCCCGATCTGACCCGAGATGTCTTCGGGAGAGTAATAGCCGGGCTGCAGGCCCCCGGCAGCCAACCAATAGCGAATCTCGTAGTTGTGGGTCGAGACCGGGAAGACCATGCCCATATTGAATGGAATGCCCTGGTCCTTGTAGTCCTCGACCACGGGTGCAAGCGCCGCTGCGCTGATGGGATGTTGTGGGCGCCCATCGTCCATCAGTGGCACATTCGGTTTCATTTCATCCCAGATATCGTTCGAGACGGTGATGGCGTTGCCGTTCAGGTCCATCGAGAAGGGCGTAATGATATGCGCCTCGGTCCCGTAGCCGATTGTCGCGGCCAGCGGTTGGCCTGCCAGCATATGCGCCCCGTCCAATTGACCATCGATGACGCCGTCCAGCAGGACTTTCCAGTTTGCCTGCGCCTCTAGCGTCACAAACAGCCCTTCGTCTTCGAAATAGCCCAGCTCGTAGGCGACGGCCAAAGGAGCCATGTCAGTGAGCTTGATAAAGCCCAAGGTCAGTTCGTCTTTTTCGAGGTCCAGCAGTTCGGCCATCGCCGGAGTGGCGATCAACGCAGTGGAGGCCAGAAGCCATTTCAGTGATTTCATCTCTTTATCCCTGTAGAAACGCAAAAAGCCGCACGATTGGGACATGCGGGAGGAGGTGCATGCACAATCGAGCGGCTTTGCTCTTAATTTCGGTGGCCGACATCGTCGTTGGCCGAATGGGGCGTCATCGCCTTGGGATCAGCGTCGCGTTTTCCGCTATCCGCTTCAACACCTGTCATTCGCAGTTGCAGCAATTTTGCTGCGCTGCAGCTTTCTGTCTAATTTTGAGGCGTTGTTTCAGGGCCGAAGTCGCTTAATGCGCCATCAAAGAAAAGATCGGGCCCGAGAATCAGTTGACCTTTGGTTGAGGCCACAGCGGTTGGATGCGCCATCGCCCCTTCCACTTTGTCCGATGCGCCGGGCATATCGACCCCAAGGGGGGCCAGCGCATCGCGGTACATGTCAGAGCGGAAACACCGTCGCGCTGTTGTCAGTGCTGCGGTGCGATCAAGATCATGCCATCCGGTCAGCTTGTCTGTGATCCAGCTAGCCTGACTGCGCCAAGGAAAGTTGGCAGCACCGCTGTGGAAATTCAAAAGGCGCTGCGTCTGGATCGGTGCTGTGCCTTGACGGGTGACCAGACGCCCCCCAAGGGCCGGGTCTATGGTTTCGTCCGGCAGGTCCAGATGCTGGCTGCGCGCCAGAATTTCGACAGCCAGCGGTGTGTTTTGGGGGGCATCCAACCATGCCGTTGCCTTATAGATGGCCCGGATCATAGCGTGGCTGGTCTTTGTATTTTCCGTCACCCAATCGTGGCGTGCCCCAAGGATCTTTTCGGGTGCAAAGGCCCAGATGGCTGCCCCCGGAAGGACGAGTGCCGCTACATTCTGCTGCACCGCCACAGAGCCCCACGGCTCGCCGACGCAGAACATGTCCAGTTGACCGTCGCGCACGGCGTTGGCCATTTGGGGTGGCGGGATTGTAATGATCTCGACCCGGTCGGCCTGAAAGCCAGGGTCATGCGACAGCCAATATTCCAACAACATACGATGCATGGAGAACGGGAAAGGCACGCCGATCCGCAGGGCTGTAGGGTTTGCTGCAAAGATGGCCTTGGCCGTTGCGCGCGGGTCGTCGAAGGTGTTGACCCAACCCGTCGCCTGCATCTTGTCGCTTAAGGCGTCAGAAACCCCGATGACTGTTCCGTTAACTGACAACACCATCAGCGCGTCGATTTGCGCCTGCAAGCCGCTCAGGCCCAGCGACATCGCAAGGGGCATTGGTGACAGCATGTGGGCCATCTCGACGTGCCCGAAGGCCAGCTTGTCGCGCAAGGCGGACCAAGAGGGTTGCTGCATCAGCACCAGATCAAGGCCTTCTTGTGCCGCAAATTTCAACTCTTGCGCGATGATCAACGGCGCGCTGTCGACTAAGGGAAGGTAGCCGCAGTGAACTGGCGTCAGTTTCATTGCAAAAGGTCCGCCGCTGTCACAAGGGCCGCCGCCACGTCGATGACCTTGCGCCCCTGATCCATCGCGGTTTTGCGCAACAAGGTGTAAGCCTCGTCCTCTGAGATGCCCCGCGCGCGCATCAAAAGGCCTTTGGCCCGGTCGATGACTTTGCGGTCTGATAAGGCCCGTTTGGCTGCGTCCAGTTCCGACTGCATCTTTTGGCGGACCTGAAAGCGGGCAATTGCCGTTTCCAGCACGGGCCGGATCCTGTCTTTCTGCAATCCGTTGACGACATAAGCGCTGAGGCCTGCAGAAATTGCGGCCCGCGTCATCGCCTCGTCGCTGTGGTCGACAAACATGGCGACCGGGCGGGACTTGGCGTCTGAAATCAGGCTGAGATGTTCAAGGGTGTCGCGGTCAGGGTTTGCAAGGTCAATCAGGATGATATCCGGGTCCTGCTGTTTCAGGGTCGCTGCCAGTTTGGCGATTGTCGAAATCAGCGTCACCGTGGACCAGCCACTTTCCCGCAGACCATCAATGATGTCTTGGGCTTTCGCTAAATCAGGTTCAACGACGATTATTTTGAGGTCAGCGTCCACCTGTTCGCCCTATGTCGAATCTTGGGCGGGATGCGAGACATCGGCGGGTGACAGTGATCACGATGCTGGAAATGCTGCTTATGCAGGCAGTCCGTACGGTCAGTGCTTAAGCGTGGGGCGGGGAATGGATTTCGGCGCATCTATTTGAGGTGCTTCCATGCGTCGCGACAAAAGTAAAAGGGCCGCCCGAAGACGACCCTTTGAATGTGCTGTCAGCTTGATTCAGCCAGGGATTTACCCTTGGCGTGCTTTGAACCGACGCTGCGTCTTGTTGATTACATAGACGCGGCCTTTGCGGCGCACGATCCGGCAATCGCGATGACGGTTCTTCAGCGAGCGGAGGGAGTTACGTACCTTCATGGTCGTGTCCTTCTTATCGTCGCGGCGCGCGGTTAGCGCCTTGGGTTTCGTTACCTTCAGGACCGCCAAGGCCCTAAGAAATGCATGGTGGACGATACTGGGATCGAACCAGTGACCCCTTCGATGTCAACGAAGTGCTCTACCGCTGAGCTAATCATCCATTCCCATCAGTGACTTACCTGCGTCCCATAAACAAACAGGACGCGGGCGAACCGCGTCAGGTCCGCGTGCTATAAAAGGAGTCGTGATGGGGATCAAGTGGTTTTGGCAATTCGCGATTTCTACGCTACATTGCGCAGCAGAGGAGATAAAATGTCACAAATCGGGGCAGGCGATGCCTTTACATTGCAGATGCCGAAACGGCGCACAACATCGGTTGTCTTTGCCTCTCCTCATTCGGGGCGGGCCTATCCGCCTGCCTTTCTCAAGCGCGTCCTTCTCAATGAACAGCAAGTCCGGTCGTCTGAAGACGCTTTTGTTGATCGTTTGTTTGATACCGCCCCTGATCACGGTGCACCGCTGCTGACTGCGACGGCCCCCCGCGCTTATATCGACTTGAACCGTGGCCCTGATGAACTGGACCCGGCCCTGATCGAAGGGGTCCGTCGCGTTTCACATAATCCGCGTGTTGCCAGCGGCCTTGGCGTTATTCCAAGGGTCGTGGCCAACGGGCGGGCCATCTATCGGGGCAAGTTGACCTTGACCGAAGCGCATCGCCGTCTGGCGGATGGTTGGCGGCCATACCATGATCAGCTGCAGACCCTTCTCGACCAAAGTCAGAATACCTTCGGCGAGGCGATCCTGATTGATTGCCATTCCATGCCGCACGAAGCGCTAGAAAACGTAGGCCCACCGGGTGCGTCGCGTCCCCATATCGTATTGGGTGATCGGTTCGGGGCCTCTGCGGCCCAAGGGATCGTTGCAGAAGTTGAAGCCGCTTTTTCCGCTGCCGGCTTTCGCGTGGCCCGCAATATGCCCTTTGCTGGGGCCTATATTACGCAGCACTACGGCCGTCCTTCCCGCAAACAGCATGCCGTACAGATCGAGATTGATCGTGCGCTTTATATGGATGAGGCGACATTGACGCCCCACGATGGCTATGACGATTTCGTGGCACAGTTGCGAATGGCGATTGCTGGCGCTGCAGCTATCGGTCGACCCTTGACCGATCAGGTTGCCGCGGAATAATTAGCCCCAGCGGATCAGTCCGATGATGGCAGAGGCCGCATAGAAGAACTGCAACGCCAGAAACGCCCAGCGTTTGTCCAGCCAGCCCCATCCCGCGAACAGTAGTGCCGAGATCAGCAAGAGACTGAACCCCAACACTTCGTTGCCTGTGTTTGATGCGATCAACAAGGCATAAGCCATCGCGAGCAAGGATCCGGTCGTTTCACAGACTGTGATAATAGTTTTTCGGTGCATGTGTCGGGTCCTTGTTGCGTCACCTAACGCCTAGCGGATGTGGACAATCTGGTCGAGGACAGGAATGTAGCATCCGGTTCAATCATTCAGGAAACGACGATTTTCGGGGGGCTTCCTTTGGGTCACGGACTGATGCCTGTCATTTTTCCCCGTCTCATTCGCGCAAGGAACCACTATGGTTCCGCTTGATAAATAGAAGGAGGGAATACTTCATGAATAAGCAAGTCGCAGAATTTATTGGGACATTTACGTTGGTGCTTTTGGGGTGCGGGTCTGCCGTGATCGCGGGTGCTGATATTGGATTGACAGGGATCAGCTTTGCCTTTGGTCTGGCACTGATCGGTATGGCCTACGGGATCGGTCCGGTTTCTGGCTGCCACATCAACCCGGCTGTGTCGCTGGGGATGGTTGCCGCTGGTCGGATGACCATGCCGGAAGCGATCAAGTACATCATTGCACAGGTCGCGGGTGCCATCGCTGCGGCATTGATCTTGTTGCTGATTGCAAGCGGTAAGGCCGACTATAGCGTGGCTGAAAACGGTTTGGGTCAGAATGGTTGGGGCACTGGTTATCTGGGCGAGTATTCCATGATTGCTGCCTTCATCTTTGAGGTTGTTGCGACGTTCCTGTTCATGGTTGTGATCCTTGGCGCCACAGGCGCAGGGGCACCTGCAGCGATGGCGGGTCTGGCGATTGGTCTGGCTTTGGTGGTGATCCACCTTGTTGGCATCAATGTCACAGGCGTGTCCGTGAACCCTGCAAGGTCCATTGGGCCTGCTTTGTTTGCTGGTGGTACAGCGATTGCACAACTGTGGTTGTTCATCGTGGCACCAATCATCGGGGCTGTTCTGGCTGGCGTGGTGTTCAAGTCTGGTCTGCTGGACGCACCTGCAGAGTAATGAAGATATTGGATCGGGCGAATAGTTTTGCCCGATCCAACCTGCAAAGATCAACGGTCTAAGCTGATCGATACGTTCAGCTTATTGCCGTCCGGGTCACGCACATAGGCACCGTAGTAGTTTGGGTGATAGTCCCGAGGACCCGGTGCACCTTCGTCCGTTCCGCCATGCGACACCGCCGTTGCGTGAAAAGCATCCACACCTTCTTCGTCCGCTGCATGAAACATGAATTGCGTGCCATTCCCGAATGTGGCCGCTTGCCCGTTGTAAGGGCTGATGACGAAGACGGTGATCTTGCCATCCCGGCCTGCATAGCCGCGCTCGTATTCTTCGGTAAGAACCCGCATCATGCCCAAGGTCTTTAGGACCGCGTCATAGAAAGCTGTGCTGTGGGCTATGTCGTTGGTTCCGATACACACACCTGACAGCATGTTTTTCCTTTCCTAGTGATCTGCCAAGGCACTGGCAAAGAAGGGCTCTGGGCTGTCCACTTCAATCAATTTGTTCCGGTCGACTTGCCAAAACCGATTTCCAACCGCCCGAATAAAACTGCGATCGTGGCTGACAAGCAGGCACGCGGCGCCGTGGGCCACCAGTTCATCCTCAAGCGCTTCTTGTCCGTCAATGTCCAGATGGTTGGTCGGTTCGTCGAGCAGATAGAAGTTGGGCTGGGTCAGCCGCAGGACCAGCATGGCAAGCCGCGCCTTTTGTCCGCCGGATAGTTTGGAGGATGGCGCATCCTGCATCGCAATCGTCATACCAGCCCCAGCCAAAAGGCCCCGCGCCCGTTGATCACCTACGTCAAAACGGTGGGTGATTGCGTGCAGTGGGGACTGCTGAAGATCCAATTGGCTGAGCGCTTGATCGGAGTATCCGGTCACCACGGTCGGCGCATGTTTGACCCCGTTTTCAGTTCCCTTCAGCGCCTCTGCGACCATGCGGATCAACTGCGTTTTGCCAACGCCATTGTGGCCTAGCACGACGACCCGGTCGCCCCTACTGATCCATTTCTGACCGGTCTTGTACAGCGCCCGGCAATCAGGTGTTTCGACCTGAATGTCGTCTAACGTAATGAAGGCTTTGGCATGGGTTCCGCTATTGCCCAGTTTGATATCCCCCGCGCTTTGTTCGCGGTAGGCGGGCTTTGCTGCGGTCTCCATCGCTTCGGCCCGCTCGCTAAGTTGTTTGGTTTTTTTCACCAGCAGGTCAGAGCCGGAATTGATCCCGATATTCTTGAGCTTGGCCGCCTGTTTGCGCAATTGCTGGGCCTGCCGCATTTCATTGGTGAACCGACGCGCATCTGCAGCGTCCGCGTCGTCCAAGGCATCGCGGGCCTTGGTGTAGGGCAGGGCGAAGTCGCGAGATGTATCGCGGCGCAGGAACAATGTGCGATTGGTGGTTTCGTCAAGGAAAGCCCGGTCATGACTGGTGATGATCACGGGGACATCGCGGGGCAGGTTTGCCAGCCATGTTTGCAGCAGGCCGATGCGCGACAGATCAAGATGGTTTGTCGGTTCATCCAGCAGCAAAACATCGGGTTCTGTGACCCAAGCCGCCGCCAGCATGGCTTGACGTTGCCAGCCACCCGAAAGTTCACGTAAAGGCGATTGATGCAAATCGATTGGGATTTTCAGGTCGTCGAGGGCCACGTCCACCCGCCAGCTTTCATAATCCTGCTGTTCTGGGTCGAGGGCGTCGAGGACAAAAGCGTATAACGTTTCGTCCAACCGATCCTCTGGCACGTATTGTGCGACGGATGCGATACGGCAGCCGCGCGCCGTTGTGATCTCGCCGGTTGTGGCGTCATGGGTGCCCGACAGACAGCCCAGCAAGGTTGATTTTCCCACACCGTTTGCCGCGACAAGGCCAAGGCGGTCGCCTTTCGATAACGTAATGTTGAGGTCGGTAAATAAGGGCTCCGCCAGCGTAACGCCAAGGTTGCGGATCGTGATAATGCTCATGTGTGATCTCTGGTCTGGTGCGCAAATGCGCTGTGGCCCCAAGCGGGGCAAAGTGGGCAGACCGGTGGGCGCGTGACCCGGTGATCAGCCCTGCAAACGTGTCTGCAGGGCGGGGCGGGGACCATGCTGTAGTCGACGAGTGATCGTTGGCATCAGCGCTGTCCTCCTTTGGTTTGGCGTTGCTTTATGGCTCAAACCCTAAGGCCGCAGACGTCTTTTTGCAATTGGTAGCCGCATGAAAAGACTTGATGGCTTGCAGCCTGCCATCGCTCATGCCATCAACGCCTTACCACAGGGGAGCCGCGTCATGCCGCGGCTGAGATGTGGGGCGCCAAGCCCCCGGACCCTCAAAGCTGATCTGGATAATGCCAGCGTAGCAAGGAGGACATATTTATGTTTGCAGGCGCACAAGTCTCTTTATACCCGATGACGGACGGGTTCATTGACGTCATCTTATCATCCCTGACCGCTCTCGACCCTTGGCGCGACAAGCTGCGCATTGAGACCGATGACATCTCGACCCTGATCGTTGGCCCGCCTGAAATTCTGTTTCCTGCCTTACGTGACCTTTATGCACAGGCCGCTGCAACTGGTGGGCATGTTGTGCTGCGCTGCACGCTCTCGCGCGGGTGCCCCGGTGAGCCGGACGATCCGATTTGCCAAACTGGCGCATTGGCCAACCCGGAAGAGCCTGTCGCATCGCGGCAGGCCAGTGCTTTGGCCGCGATTGCCGCCGCCGCAGAGACTGGACAGGTCGCCGACGCACAGTTCTCGCTGTATGTGATGGGGGCGGGCGATCATATGGCCGAGATTATGGGTTGCATTGATTTCCTCAAACAAAGCGGGACGTTTGACCGGTCCAAAAACTTCTGCACCAGGTTGGCCGGCGACGCAGGCCCGGTCTTTGCGACCTTGCAACAGGCCTTTTGCCAATTCGGTCCGCCAAACGGCCATGTCACTGTTGATCTGACGGTCTCTGCCAACAGTCCATCCAAGCGCTGATCTGATGCAGCGCCCCGTACCTCGCCGTCCCGGCAGAGGTCTGGCCCGCGGCATTCCTGCCGTCCTGAGCGTGGCCAGCGCCTTTTTGATCTGGGAAGTTTATGTCCGCCTGTCGGGCATCTCACCGCTGATGCTGCCCGCGCCTTCGCGGGTGGTGCATCAAATCGTACTGAACCGCGCCTTGCTGTGGGACAATATGGTGCCGACGATGAAGGCGACATTTGCGGGTTTCGCCTTGTCGCTGACAGTCGCCTTCAGCTTATCGGTCGTGCTGGATTTCATGCCACGCGTGCGCCGCGCCTTGTTTCCGATCTTTGTGGTCAGTCAGACCCTGCCTTTGGTGGCCATAGCACCCTTGGTGGTCCTTTGGTTCGGGTTTGATCTGACGCCCAAAGTGCTGCTGGTCGCCTTGGTCACCTTCTTTCCTATGCTCGTCGCTTTGGTCGACGGCTATGCCGCCACCGACCCAGAAATCGAAGACCTGATGCGCGCGATGGGGGCCTCGCGTGGGCAAGTGTTTTGCAGTGCGCGGCTTCCATCTGCGATGCCCTATTTCTTTGCAGGCCTGCGCATTTCTATCACTTATGCCGTCGTGGCTGCCATCTTTGCTGAATATGTGGGCGCGCGGGCGGGCCTGGGGATCGTGATCCTGAACGCCAAAAACAGCTTTCGGCCTGATTTGGTGTTGGCCGCTGTGGTGATCAGCTCGCTGCTGACCCTTGTTTTGTTTGCGGCCACTGCGCTGGTGCAGCGGATTGTCCTGCGCTGGCGGGATGTGGAGGGGCATAGATGAGCCTGCTTCAGCTTCAAAACGTGTCCGTTGCCTTGGGCGAAACCCGTGTCCTTGACGATATCAACCTGCATGTCGTGGAGGGCGAGTTCGTATCGATCCTTGGGCCGTCGGGTGCCGGAAAATCCACGATCTTTCGGCTGCTGACCGCGGCGTTGCCCTTGCAAAGTGGTCAGATCACCTGTGCCGGGGAACCGCTTTGCGCGCGCAATGGCAGCTTTGCCTTCATGCCGCAGCGCGACGCGCTGATGCCGTGGCGGCGGATCATCGACAACCTGACGCTTGGCCTTGAGGTGCAGGGTGTGACGCGCAAAGCCGCCCGCGCGCAGGTTCTGCCGTTGCTGGCGGATTTTGGGTTGGAAGGGTTTGAACAACACTACCCTGCCCAATTGTCGGGCGGCATGCGCCAGCGCGCGGCCTTATTGCGGACGGTTGTGCAGGGCCGACCTGTGCAGTTGTTGGACGAGCCCTTTGGCGCATTGGATGCGCTGACCCGAACCCAAATGCAGACATGGTTCGAAGCCCGTTGGCAAACCGCCCGCTGGACCAGCGTGCTGGTGACCCACGATGTGCGCGAGGCCGTAGCCCTGTCTGACCGTATCTACGTTCTGTCCCGCCGCCCGGCGCGTGTGATCGCTGAGATCACCGTGCCAATCCCTCGTCCGCGATTAGGTCGGCCACCTTGCGCGGCTGCCCACGCGATCGAAGCCCGCCTTCTTGAAACCCTACTACATCAAACAGGAGAGACCCCATGAAACATATCTTGTCTGCCGCATTCCTTGCATTGGCACTGCCTGCTACGGCACAGGAAAAGCTGAGCGTCGCGCTCGACTGGACGCCCAATACCAACCACGTCGGTCTTTATGTGGCGCAAGCTAAGGGCTGGTTCGAAGAGGCCGGTCTGGACGTTGATATCCTGCCATACACAGACACATCCTCTGGGACATTGGTCGCGGCAGGTGTGGCCGAGTTTGGTATCCTCAGTGCCGTGGGCTTTCATACGCAGCGTGCCACCGGGGCGGATATGACGGCTGTGCTGGCAGTTGTGCAGCACGAAACCGGGCGGCTGGTTTTCAACGGTGAGCGGGATGATATCCAACGGCCCGCTGATCTGGACGGCAAGACTTACGCGGGCTTTGGCAGTGCGTGGGAAGAGGCGCTGATCTCAACCATTATCCGCAATGACGGCGGGACGGGCACCTTCGATACGGTCACGTTGGGCACTTCGGCCTATGAGGCGTTGGCCAATGGGAGCGTGGATTTCACGCTGGAGGTAAGCACGTGGGAAGGGGTCAATTCGGTTCTGCTAAAGCGGCCGCAACGCGCATTTCGCTATGCTGACTACGGCGTACCGGACCAACACACGACGTTTCTGGGGGGCAATGGCGCATGGCTTACAGCCAACCCCGAGACGGCCAAGGCTTTTGTACAGGCCGCACAGCGCGGCTATGCTTTTGCAGCGGCAGAGCCGCAAGAGGCCGCCGAGATGCTGATCGCCGAAACCGCCGGGATGCTGAGTAACCCCGATCTGGTCCGCGCCTCGATGATGGCTTTGGTTGCCGGTAACTACCTGCAAGAACCGGGTGAACCTGCCGGGCTGATCGACGACGCCAAGATTGCCAATATCGCGGCGTTCCTGTTTGACGCTGGGATCATGCTGGGCGCAGACGGCAGGCCGCTGGAGTCGCTGCCGGATGTGACGGCTTGGTACACGAACGACTACCTGTTGCAGGCAGACTAAGGGCTGATTGGCAGTGATAGTCAGCCTATTGCTGCCCTTCACTTTTCCTCAGCCAGCGTCCTGAAGAGCTGGTTTATTCCCAGCCTCCTGCGGCATCTTAGACCATGCCAAGTCGCCAGTGTACCGCCAGGCCATTTGTCCGCTGTCGTTCAGCGCGAAAAGATGCAGCCACCGATTGTCGAACAAGTCCCGCACGCCCTCATGACGCCGCAGGATATCGGTCATCGCCTCGCGGGGGGCTTCGATACAGACGGACAGGCGCAGGGGGTCGTGGGCGTAGCCCTCGCCTTCGTGCACCGATTGCCAAGGCAGACCTGCACGTAAGATGCCACCGTTGCCTTCCACCACGCCGATGCCACCGGTGACGTTATGCAATAGCTTGTTGCCAGAGCCAAATGTGTCGGGGGCGACAGTAGATCCATAGTATTGCAGGCTGATCCAGCTTGCCACGACAACAGGGGCGGTCATGATCAGCTCCAAGACGCCAAAGCCCTTATCTTGGTGCCAATCATAGTCGTGCAGGAACGCACGCCCAGCGAGGCTTTTGCCTGCAGTCCGCGGGCGCGGGGCTGCGATGAAGGCCTTGCAGCCGGCAAGTGCCCACTCTGGCCGGGTTTCGGCCCAATCGCGGCTTCGCAGGTGGATGTCGCTGTCGCCGACTGCACGCGGCAGGCGCAGGGCCCGTTCCGAGCGTGTCACAACACCGGCTTGCGCAAAGCAATCCTTCGCTTGGCCGATGTCGCTCGCATGTGCTGCTGATGTGTGGTCTGCGTCAAACAGGGTCATCGCATCAGTTGTTGTGTCATGCAGTGCACCCAAAAACAGAGTGTCCGTTGGGATTGTGATGCCCCGACCGCTAAGCCCTGTGCGGACGTCAGGCGCGTTCAGCAGTCCTGCCAGAAGCCGCGCATTCACGTCGCCTGCGTAACCACCGCAAGCGCCACACTGCAGGCCACTGGCAAACGGGTTGTTGACAACATTGGCCCCATGCCCTGCCAACACGACCAGCCTTGCAAAGTCTGCCGTCAGGGACATCGCCCGTAGGATCGTCTCTGCCGCGTCGATCTGCGCGTCCAATGGCAAGGGCGGATCAAGACGTGGGGCAGGGCCATGCCCAGCCGCATCAGGCGCGATGTTCAAAGCGTCTTTGACCAGTTTGCCCGCGTAGATTGGCCCTGTCGCTTCAACGAAGGCGAAGGATGATACGGCTGCAAGCTTGAACCGCCCCCATGCCCGGCTGGCACGGGCGGTGAACCTTGCGGTTTGCGCGGCATCTGTGCTGTCTCCTGTGGAGGTCGAGGTGACGCCGGGGTTGAGAAGGACCGGCAGGCGCAACTCTTCCACGTCGGACGCAAAGCTTTTGTGCGATGCGGTCAGTCCAAAAAAACCAGCGAAACCGAGCGTCTGAATGCCGGGGTTCACGGCCTCCAGCGCGCGGCGAAATACTTCGGAGCGTACGTCGATACAAAAGGCCGCCTGCAGTATAGGCCGGTCTTTGGGCCGATCTTGTGCTGGGGTGGCCAAGGTTTCGATCAGGTCACGTTGCACCGCGTATTCCCAAGCCTCTTGCAGGATCGCGTTGATCGTTTGGTCTTGATCCGGGGTGACAGGGTTTGCGTGTGCTGCTTTGGTCTTGGTCCAGTCGTCGCTGATCTGGTCTGCGTACTGCGCAAAAAGTGCGTCTTCCCACAAAAGCCGGATTGTCAGCAGGTCGGTGATCGTTTGATCGCTGCCGTTTGCCAGTTCGGCCTGCCACAAATGATACCGTCCGATTTGCGCCCAACCGCCAAGTGAGAACAGCAATTGGTGCAAATATGTCTCAAGCATAGCGTCGGACAAACCCAGCCGGCTGGCGGCGTGCGCCTGTGCGTCCTGTGCCATGTCTGGCGTTTCGCTGACGAACTGCGCAAAGCCGGTCAGGCCCGCGATTTCAGGGGTCAGATCATGGGTCGCATATTGGCGCCAAGCGTCATAAGCGCCCCGTCTGCGCGGCGCCGCCCATAGTGCCTGACCCTGATCGAAGTACCCCGCCGCCCAATGCCCAAGCCGATCTGCAAGGATGCCCGGCCAATCGATACCGGACACCTTTGCAGCCAGATCCGCAACCGTGGAAAGCTGTGCTGGCGCTTCGGCTGGCATGGCCGCGCTGCGTTTGATGTCCGCGACATCAAGCAAGCCGGATCCGCCCTGCGCATTAATCGCGGCGGTGATGTCGGCGTCTGTGATGGTCTCGGCGTTGATCAAGGCGTTGTAGTGTGCACGAGGCATCGTCACCGGTACCCCGCCAATCCGGCCCAAACGAGCGCCGACCATAGCCAAAGGCTCTGCCGTTTGGCCCAAATACGGGTTTACCGCGACGGATGCGGCCAAGGGCCACACCGGAGGGATCGCACGCGCTGCTGTGCTGGCTGCGTCAGAGACCAGATCTGGCGAAAGGTCATGTGTCGGTGTCATCGTGTTCATCCTTCGCTTTGTTCAGGTGATTTCTTGGAGGGCCAACCGCCGAGGAGCCGGTCAAAGATCGCATTGGCGTAAAGTCCGTTGGAAAGGTGTACGCGCAGCCCTGCCGAGGCCGGGTGATGGGCCCACAGTGGGAACATCGCTTGTGCCACCGCCACCAGCCCAAAACTGAGCAGTGCCAGCACGATCAGCGCCCATTCCAACGGGCCCGGTGCCGGTGTGGCGGGCAAGGTGCCAGCCATCAGCCACTCGGCTGCGGTTTGCAGGGCAAAGTACCCGATGGCGGCTGCTACCGAATAGGCTGCTGTGCGTTGTGTCAGAACGCGTGGTGCCTCGTCGGCAAGCCCCTGTGCCAAAAGGTAGGCCACACCGAAGATGAGAATTGCGCCAAGTGCGATGGCCTGCGGCGACTTGCCTGTCAGGCCGAATATCAACCCAACGGTCGCGTAAATCACAAGCGCGATAAGAAATGCCCGTCCGACTGCAACACCGTTCGGGATGGCGACGGGGCCGGGCCGCCGGATTGCCGCAACAGTGTCCACAGCACTGCCAGAGGCCAGGAAGGCGTGCGCCTTATAAAACGAATGCGCCACGATATGCAGCAGTGCGAGCGGAAAAAGTGCCAAGCCGCATTGCAGGATCATAAAGCCCATTTGTGCCACCGTAGACCAAGCCAGCGATGTCTTTACTGCCGATTGTGTCAGCATGACCAGACCGCCGAAAAGCGCTGTAAATCCACCAATTATGACCAAGACCGCTAAAACAGCCGGCGACAGGAGCATCACATCTGCAAAGCGGATTAACAGAAAGCCACCTGCGTTGATGACGCCTGCGTGCAAAAGTGCAGACACAGGTGTTGGGGTTTCCATGACCTCTGTCAGCCAACCGTGCATCGGAAACTGCGCTGACTTGAGTATGGCTGCAACCGCAAGAGCTGCAGCGATCCAAGGGCCAAGGTCCGCACCGTGACCTGCCCGCGCAGCCTCTAGGATCGTTGTCAGATCGCCTGTTTCGTATGTGTTGAACATCAGGATCATCGCCACAAGCATCGCCACGTCGCCCAGCCGGGCCGTGACCCATTTCTTGCGCGCAGCGCGCTGTGCTGCCACGCGGTCAGGGTAGTGCAGTAAGAGTTTGTGCAGTGACAGGCTGGTTGCGATCCAGGCCAATGCGAGTTGCAGAATGTTGCCCGAGATGATCAAGACCATAACCGCTGCCAGCGTCAGGCAGAGCCAACCAGTGAATGCCCCCTGACGCGCTTCGCCGTCCATATAGGTTGCCGCATAGCGCACCACGACCCAGCCGACGAAAGTGACCAACAGCAACATGACAGCACTGACCGCATCAAGCCTGACTGAAAGCCCAAGACCGTCAGTGCCGATCAGGGGGCTGGATGCTGGACCGCCCACAATCAGGGATAAGGCCGCAACCACAGCAACAGCTAAAGCGCAAAGCGCCCCGATCTGTGCCTGACGCAGTATTGCGGCAGGCCGCATCTGTGGCCCACGAAAGGCGATGAATGCCAGCGTAATGAAGATAGCAGGCGCTACGAAGGGCAGGAATGCGATGTACAAAGCGTGGTATCCCTTTGGCTGATTTGCAGTGTTGAGGTCGGATAGCAGCCTGAGGGTGTGCTGAAAAATTCATTGTTTGTGCGAAATCGTTCTGATTTATATATCGATATGGCAGAGATCAATTATCACCACCTGCGCTATTTCTGGGCCGTCGCCCACGATGGCAATCTGACACGCACTGCAGAGCGACTTAACCTGTCGCAATCCGCGGTGTCTGTGCAGATCAAGCAGCTTGAAGCGTCCTTGGGCCATGCCCTGTTCGAACGGCGCGGCCGCCAGCTGATCCTGACAGAGGCCGGCCGCATCGCGCTGGATCATGCAGATGCCATCTTTGCTGCTGGACGAGAGCTTGTGGGGACGTTGCAAGAAAAAGGCCGCAGCCGTCAGGCTGTGCGTATCGGCGCATTGGCCACATTGTCGCGCAATTTTCAGCTGGAATTTCTGCGTCCAATCCTTGGGCGGCAAGATGTTGAAATTATCCTGCGGTCCGGCACCAGCGCTGATTTGCTACAATCGCTTGAGGCGTTGAACCTTGATGTTGTGCTGATCAACCGCGCGCCTTTGCGCGATGCCGCAACGCCCTTTGTGTCGCACCGATTGTCAGAGCAACCGGTCAGTCTTGTCGGGACGCCCCGCCTTTTACAGGACGCAAGCGGTCTGAATGACCTCCTGACCCGTCAGCCGATTATTTTGCCAACAGCAGACACTGGCGTGCGGATTGGTTTTGACGCCTTGATGGAACGTCTTGGGATCCGCCCGCAGATTGCCGCTGAAGTTGAGGATATGGCCATGATGCGCCTGCTTGCCCGTGAGGGCCTCGGGCTGGCGGTGCTGCCCCCAATCGTTGTTCAGGACGAGTTAAGCAGCGGCAGGCTGGTCGAGGCGGACCGACTGCCGGACATCGGTGAGGCCTTTTTTGCGGTCACGCTGTCGCGTCGTTTTCCGAACCCAATTTTGTCGGAGCTGCTGAAAGATCGCAAGATTTAGGCGTTTTGGCAGAGTCAGCGATGCGTGGGGTTTACCCACCCTACGAGATGGCATGAAACGGGGCCGATTACGTTACCCCAATGAAAGCGGCCTATCGCAGCGCGCGCCCTTTGATGATTGCATCTGTTCCGAACCGCTCGCGGATTTTGTCTGCGGCCCTTTCGGCTTCGGCGCGTTTTCCAGCGTCGGGATCAAGTAGATCACCTTCCCGGTCTGCATCGCTGTCGCTTGTGATCTCGGATATCCCGACGCCCAGCAAACGGAATGGCCCTCGACTGCTTACTTGATCGAACAGCCCGCGTGCGGTGCGGTAGATCGTGTCAGCCATTTGGGTGGGGTGGTATAAAGACACCCTTTTGGAAATCAGTTTGAAGTCCGATGTCTTCAGCTTTAGATTCACCACCCGACCCGCCTTGTTCTTGGCCTTTGCGCGGGCAGAAACCTTCTCGGCCATGCGCCAGATGTGCCCGTCGAGGATGTCGATGTCGGCGGTGTCTTCGTTGAATGTGGTCTCGTTTGAGAGGCCCTTCACCGGGGTATGTGATGAGATGCGCCGCCCGTCTTCGCCCCGCGCGAGGGAATAAAGCCGCTCGCCAGTGCCGCCGAACCGTTCTTGCAGTTCCCGGCGGTCCCAGCGGAGGAGGTCGTCAAAGGTTTCGATCCCCGCTTTGTTGAGGCTGTCTTGCGCGACCGGGCCGATGCCCCAGATCAGGCGGACGGATTTGGGGCGCAGAAATTCGGTGGTTTCCGTCTTGCCGATGATCGAGAAGCCGCGGGGCTTTTCGAGGTCAGAAGCGACTTTGGCGAGGAACTTGTTGTGTGAAAGACCGATGGAGCCGGTCAGGCCGATTTCATCTTTCATCCGCTTAACTAATCCCGCCAGCATCACCGCAGGGGGCGCCCCGTGCAGGCGGGCGGTGCCGGTCATGTCGAGAAAGGCTTCGTCAAGGGAAAGTGGTTCCACCACCGGGGTGAGGTCATCCATCATGGCGCGGATCGCACGCGAGGCCTCGACGTAGGCGTCGAACCGGGGTTTGACGACAACCGCGTCAGGGCAAAGCTTCAACGCCTTGAACATTGGCATCGCGGATTTCACGCCTTTGATGCGGGCTACGTAGCACGCCGTCGAAACCACGCCGCGTCTACCGCCTCCGATAATGACGGGTTTGTCCGCCAGTTCTGGTTTGTCCCGCTTTTCGACGGAGGCATAGAAGGCGTCGCAATCCATGTGCGCAATCGTCAGGTCCCACAGTTCGTCGTGCCGGGTCACGCGGGGTGATCGGCAAGACGGGCAACGGCGGCCCTCTTCGAATTGGGTCAGGCATTCGCGGCAGAGTGCGGGCATGGGGCCAAGATACGCCTTGCAGGGCGCCGTCACAATGGGCGACGGTGCGGGCATGGATGAAGATTTCAATGGCGCGAAGGTGGCCCTGTTCATAGGGGAAAAGCTGCTTGTGATGTTGCGCGACGATATCCCGACGATCCCGCACCCTAACGTTTGGGATTTTCCCGGCGGCGGGCGTGAAGGTGCTGAAACACCCATTGAGACGCTGGCCCGTGAGGTGCATGAAGAATTCGGCTTGGTGTTGCCAGAGGCTGCGATCATCTGGCGAAATTCATATGAGTCGGCCACGCGACCCGGCACACACAACTGGTTCTTTATCGCAAGAATGCCGGTTGGCACTGAAAACGACATCGTCTTTGGCGACGAAGGACAGCGCTGGGATTTGATGACTGAAGTGGAATTTGCCGCGCTTCCGAACCATCATCCGCCATATGTGAAACGGTTGGCGGATTGGCACGCAACACACACGCAATAGCGATCAGATTTCGTTTGCGCGACTCGCCTGTTTCCCATAGGAAACATCCATCACGTCCGCACCGGGAGAGTCCGGTTCAGTTCGGCGCCGAAGGAGCAACCGCCCCGGGAACTCTCAGGCAAACGAACCGGTGCAGGGCGCAACACGCCGCAGAGTGGTCTTCAGTGACCCACCGGAGGAGCAAGCCTTTGATGTAAAGGCGAATCTCTCAGGTAAGCGCACGGCGGGGGCAGCGGCGCGCAAGCGTCCTATGGCGGAGAAAATGCCATGCCTCATATTGCGATCCTCGGCGCTGGAATCACCGGTGTCACAACAGCCTATTCCCTGCACAAACGCGGTTTCGACGTGACCGTCTATGACCGTCAGCGGTACGCTGCGATGGAAACCAGCTTTGCCAATGGCGGCCAGTTGAGTGCTTCGAATGCGGAAGTCTGGAACCAATGGTCCACCGTTTTGAAAGGCATCAAGTGGATGCTTCAGCAGGATGCGCCTTTGTCGGTGAACCCGCGCCCGCAGTGGCACAAGGTGTCGTGGATGGCAGAGTTTCTGGCGAACATTCCCCGCTATAAGGCCAACACGATTGCCACGACGAAGCTGGCTGTCGCCGCCCGTTCTGGGCTGCTGGAAATGGCCGATCACGCTGGTGTTGACTTTGATTTTACGCCCGCAGGGATCTTGCATTTCTACAAGGCGCAGAAGGATCTGGACCATGCTCGCCGTGTGAACGGTTTGCTAAGGCAGGGTGGGTTGGAGCGGGTAGAGCTGACCCCGGAAGAGGTGCTGGCGAAGGAGCCGACTTTGCGCGGCGATATCCTTGGCGGGTTCTGGACTGAAAGCGACAGCACCGGTGACATTCACAAGTTCACCATTGGTTTGGCCGATTGGCTGAAGCGTCAGGGCGTGACATTTCGGCTTGGTCATGCTGTGACGGATGTGGCTGATGACGGGGATGCGGTCACGATCACCGCGCAGGATGAGACCCGGTTCGATGGGGTGGTTGTGGCCGCCGGTGTTGGATCGCGTGGGTTTGCGCGGAAGTTGGGTGACCGGGTGAATGTGTATCCGGTGAAAGGATATTCGATTACCGTGAACCTGCCCGATGCGGTGTCGCAGGCCAACGCGCCAACCGTGTCTTTGCTGGATGATAAGGCGAAGATCGTGACGTCTCGGCTGGGTGCGGATCGCTTTCGGATTGCGGGAACCGCAGAATTTAACGGCGAAAACCGGGACATTCGAAATGACCGCGTGCAGCCGTTGGTGAAGTGGTGCGAAACCCACTTTCCTGAGGTCAGCACCGAGAGCGTTGTGCCGTGGGCGGGCCTGCGTCCGATGATGCCGAACATGATGCCACGCGTGGGTCGCGGGCGCAGCGAACGTGTCTTCTACAACACGGGTCACGGGCATCTGGGATGGACGTTGAGTGCTGCAACCGCAGACCTGATTGGCGGCACTGTGGCGGAAGCGTATCGCAGTACGCAACAGTCTGTTGCAGGCACCAATCAATTGAAAACGCAGTAATTCGTCCCTATATGGGGGTCATTCACAGAAAGGTGACCCCCATATGCCGATTGAACAGCTGCTTGCTGAGTTTTTGAACGA
>CALILP010000140.1 GCA_938016515.1 uncultured Paracoccaceae bacterium | reverse complement strand
GCCGTCAGCCACAGCAGCGGTCGACAGCATGCAAGTTGCGGCCAAAGCGGCCGTGAGTTTGGTAAATGTCATTAAAGTTCTCCCTCGTCTTTCCTTAGAAGGCCTTGAAGGCCAGCACAGTCTGGGACCGCACGATGTCCTCTGATCCGAGGATCTTTTCGTTTACAAAGCGGCCCAAGTCTTCGTCCTTTGGCACATAGATTTTCATCATCAGGTCAAAATCGCCACTGATGGAATGCAATTCGGAATGCAGTTCCTTGTCTGCCAGATCTGCTGCGACCTGATAGGCGGTGCCCGGTTTGCACTGAAAGAATATGAATGCGCATGTCATCTGCAGCCCTTCCTGATGGCGTGTCTTGTGCCGGACGTAGTGTCACTGTTTCACGTCGATTTGAAAACGCCTAATCGAAGTGTGATGCGCTTTTTTCCGCGCTTCACAGCTTTAAACTATAGCGGGCATTGATTTTATCGCGAATCCCGCCAAGCATGTGCACATTCGGTGGGGGCACCGGAAAGGATACGACGACCATGTCATTAGACGACGTTCAGGTTTGGCCTGACACCACTTGGGATGATGCCTTTGCGAACATGGCGCACATCCCAAATTCGGCAGAGCTACCGGAAACCTGGATGGCAGAGGCGCGGTTGTATCGCCATAGCGGCGTGCGGATGGAGATTGGCAAACCTTATGGCGAATATCCACGCGAAACGCTTGATCTGATCTGGCCAGAAGGGTCGCCCAAGGGTCTCGCGATCTTTGTGCATGGCGGATATTGGAAATCGACCGATCCTTCATTCTGGACCCACTATGCGGAAGGGGCCCGTGCGAATGGGTGGGCCGTTTGCATGCCGGGCTATACGCTTGCGCCCGATTTGCGGGTGTCCGCAATCACCCGCCAGATTGGTCGCGCAATCACCTTTGCCGCAGAGCAGGCGCCGGGGCCGATACGTTTGGCAGGTCATTCTGCGGGTGGTCATCTTGTGGCCCGCATGTGTTGCGAGGACAGCCCGATCCCCGATCACGTTTGGGGCCGGGTTGAACATGTGTTGTCGATCAGCGGCTTGCATGATCTGCGGCCCCTGATGCTGACCGACATGAACGATATTCTGGATTTGGACCACGAAGAGGCCGAGTTGGAGAGTGCTGTCCTGCATGCCCCGCGCACAGGCACTGCGATTACCACATGGGTCGGTGGCGGCGAGCGGCCAGAATATTTGCGGCAGGCCCATATGCTTGAAATGATCTGGAAAGGCTTGTCAGTGCCGACTGCACATGTCGTCGACGGGACCTTTGATCATTTCTCGGTGCTGGAAGGTTTGCGTGACAAGCACTCTGCCATTACCAAGGCCTTTATCGGATAATATACGATTTACATTTTCGCATACGATGATACTTAAAGGGCGAATCCTTTGAGGGTGGCGTCGCGTGTCTCAGTCGAAATCAGATCAGCTATATGCCCGCATGCTGGGCGATATCCTGTCGTTGGCCTTGGCGCCTGATACGCCTTTGCGCCTGCCTGCCTTGTCGGAACGCTATGCCATTGGCCTGACACCCTTGCGCGAATGTCTGAACCGGTTGAGTGCTGAAAAGTACGTCGTCGTCGCACACAACAAGGGTTTTCGCGTGGCGCCCCTGACCCTTGATGACCTGTTGGACCTGGAACGCAGCCGCAACGACATCGAAGGATCCCTGTTTGCAGAGGCTGTGGGGCAGGGTGGTGATGCTTGGGAAGTGTCGGTGATCGGCACGTTTCACCATCTCGAAGCGGCCGGATCCCCCTCTGTCTTGCAGGACGCCAAGGAGGTTGCCGTCTGGACCCAGCGCCATGCCGCCTTTCATGCGGCCTTAATCAGTGCTGCGTCATCGGCGTGGATGCATCGGTTTCAGGCTCAGTTGTCCCAGCAACTTAGCCGGTATCAATTATTCATCCAGACCAGCCTGCGGGATATGGCCCAGACCCACCCTGATAAGGCCAAAGCTGCTGCTGCAGCCTTTTCTGCCGCAATGGATCTGGCCCCCCACCGCGCCCTGTTCGACGCAGCTATGGCCCGCGATGTGGCCGCTGCGAAGGACGAGTTGGCGACACATGCGCGCCTGTCTTTGCAAGCCTTTACCGATTTGATGGATTTGATCCCCGATGAAACCCCATTGGCCGCAACACTGCGCCAATCCCCACAAGAGGTGCGTCCATGACATCCGGCTATGACCCAAAATCAGACGGCGCGCAGATGTCGTTTGCGCAGGATATGTCCTACACTGACTACCTTTCGCTTGATCCAATCTTGGGTGCGCAGAACCGTCAGTCAGACGCGCATGACGAGATGCTGTTCATCATCCAGCACCAAACGTCAGAGCTGTGGATGCGGCTGGCCTTGCACGAGTTGTCGACGGCGCGGGAACATTTGATCAAAGGCAAACATGCCCCGGCGATGAAGATGCTTGCGCGCGTTTCCCGGATATTCGAGCAGTTGAACAATGCCTGGGACGTGCTGCGCACAATGACGCCAAGTGACTATACAAAGTTCCGCGATGATCTTGGGAAATCCTCTGGCTTTCAGTCGCATCAGTATCGGTTGATCGAATACATCCTTGGCAATCGGAACACCGCGATGTTGAAGGTGCACGAGCACCGGCCCGACCTGCACCGGATGCTGGGTCAGGAGTTGCGGACGAAGTCGCTGTATCACGTCGCCTTGGATAATCTGGCGCGGGCGGTTGGTGTGACTTTTGCGGACGAGGTCTATCGCATGGACACCCCGCATTTGGCGGATGACGCGGTGATGGCGGCATGGACCCGCGTTTATGAAGATACAGAGCAATATTGGGCCTTGTACGAATTGGCCGAGAAGTTGGTCGATCTGGAAGATTACTTTCGCCGGTGGCGGTTCAACCATGTCACCACGGTCGAGCGGATCATCGGGTTCAAACGCGGCACTGGCGGGACGTCCGGCGTCAATTACTTACGCAAAATGCTGGAAACGGAACTGTTCCCAGAGCTTTGGAATATGAGAGGCCAGCTATGATGTTGCCGTTAAAAGACAAATTTCACCTGCCCGATGGGATGATCTACCTCGACGGTAACTCTTTGGGTCCGCTGCCCGTTGGGGTGAACGACACCCTGTCGCGCGCGGTGACCGATCAATGGGGTGCGCATCTGATCAAGGGCTGGAATGTCGATGACTGGATGGGTCAGCCCGCCCGCGTTGGTAACATGGTCGGACGGTTGATTGGGGCGCCGGACGGGTCGGTGACGATGGGTGATACCCTGTCGGTGAAGGTCTATCAGGCCTTGTCTGCCGGGTTGCAGATGCGGCCGGATCGTAAGGTGATCTTGTCCGATAGCGGGAATTTTCCGTCTGATTTATACATGGCCCAAGGTCTGATTTCCCATTTGGGGCAGGGCCATGAGTTGCGGATCGTGGACCCTGAAGACGTCATGGATGCAATCACCGATGAGGTTGCAGTCGCGATGATCACGCAAGTGGACTACCGGACAGGCCGGATGCACGACATGGCGGCGATGACGGCGAAGGCGCATGCTATGGGTGCTGTGATGCTGTGGGATTTGGCGCATAGTGCAGGTGCTGTGCCGGTTGATATTGAAGGATGCAACGCAGAGTTCGCGGTCGGCTGCACCTACAAATACCTTAACGGAGGGCCGGGCGCGCCTGCGTTTATCTATGCCCGGCCTGATATTGTGCCGGGTATCGCCCCAGCCCTGTCTGGCTGGCTTGGTCACGATGCGCCGTTTGCGTTTGAACCGGACTACCGCCCTGCGATGGGAATTGAACGGATGCGGGTAGGGACGCCGCCGGTGTTGCAGATGACAGCGCTGGAAGAAGCACTGAAGGTCTGGGAGGGGGTGGATATGGCGGATGTCCGCAAAGCTTCTGTCGCATTGTGCGACCTGTTCATTCAGCAAGTCGAGGCCCGCTGCCCCGGTTTGACCCTGATCAGCCCACGCGATGGCACGCAGCGCGGAAGTCAGGTCTCTTTCGCCTTCAAGAACGGATACGCTGCCATGCAGGCATTGATTGCGCGGGATGTGATCGGTGATTTCCGGGCGCCAAACGTCATGCGCTTTGGTTTTACGCCGCTGTATATCGATGCGGATGATGTGATGCGGGCGGTCGAGGTGCTGGAAGCGGTCATCGTTGCGCGTCTTTGGGATGATCCGGCCTACCATGCAAAGTCGCGGGTGACGTGACCCTGGCGATTCGAAAACACATTTGGTTTCTTTGCGGGAAACAGTGCAATTGTGCGGGCGATTATTGTTCGAATTGAGGATGTTACCTCAAATTCCATAATAGTTAATGAAATAAGCCCTCTGGGCCGGATGACCCAATGAAATCGTGGGATTTCGGGTATTTCTGTTGTTTTGAAAAGTGGCAAAAGCAAGACTAGTCGGCGTTTCTGTAACGATAGAGCGTTGGTTATGCGTAGCCCGACCGATCCATCATCTTCCAAAACGCCGGTGCGCGTTTCAAACGATGCACCGCAGCGGCATGCCCGTATGACCGGATATGTGCCACGCCATCCCAAAGTTTATCGCGTGTATAACCTGTCCCTCGCGGTTGCGATTGTGCTGTTTTTGCTGCCGCTGATCGCAGGGTTGGCGTTAACCTCGCGGATTGTGCAAGGGCCGGGCGTGATAGCGCGGGCGCCGCGTCTGGGGTTGCACAGTCGGGTTTTTGATCTGTTGACCTTCCGCGCGTCATCGCAAGGCCAAGATCTTTTGATGAACGGCGACTTTGGGCGGGGTCACGCCTTTGGTGTCTTCTTGGTGGCAACAGGACTGCACGAGCTGCCGCAGTTATTCAACGTCATCAAGGGTGACATGAACCTGATAGGCCCGCGTCCCGTGCGTCCGGCAGTTGCCAAGATCGAAGCCGCGCGCGACCCGCTTTACAACATTCGGTTTACGGTCAAACCGGGCATGTTCGGCCATACACAGTCGTTCATGTGTCGCGGTGTGACCCAGCGATTGCGCGACAAGCTGACCTATCGAAAATGTCGGATGCAGGTGAACATGTGGGTCGAACTTGGCCTGATCCTGCGGATCGCCGCGTCGATGTGCGGCCGTGTGACGGGCCGTCTGTGGCTGCAGGATAGCCGGCGGGGTCATTTGATCCGCGCCAGACGCAAGGCGCACAACTGGCAAATCATGATCGAGACGGACGCGGGTGTTTACCCGGTTTATGCGTTCAGCCAAGGTTTGTTGACCACGCCGCATCTGGTGACGGGCGGACTGGCGCGGATCATCTTCAAGACCCACTCCGGCGGAGTGCGTAAGGCTGCCGTCGATCTTGCCCGTCTCAGTCATTTGCAACATGAGACTGTGTTTCACTATGTTCCCGCCCATGAAAACGCGGTGCATCTGATCAATCGCTACCTGCGTGAAGACCCGATGGTCTTGCCGCGCCAGCCACGTCTGCATCTGCCAAAGCCGCAAAATCAGGCCCATGACATGGTGCCGGTGGTGTCCGGTGACGCAATCACAGCACCGCCGCACGGATAAGCGGCCTCTTTTCCCCGATCCGCAATCCGTTTACGTGAACAGGCATTGAGCCTGCACGATTCACCTGTTATCGCCTGCGCGACGGTATCCCGTAGTATACCAAACCGACAGTGACGCCTCCTGAAAGGACCTTTCATGCCTGACATTATCTATACCGCCACCGATGAAGCCCCGCAGCTGGCCGCCGCATCCTTGCTGCCCATCGTGCGCAAATTTGTCTCTGCAGCGGGTATCACAGTGGAAGAACGCGACATCTCTGTTGCCGGCCGCATTCTTGCGACCTTCCCAGAGCGTTTGAGTGATGCGCAAAAGCAAAGCGACGATCTGGCGTGGCTGGGTCAACTGGTCACGACGGCAGATGCAAACGTGATCAAGCTGCCAAACATTTCGGCCTCTGTCCCGCAGCTAAAGGCCGCGATTGCTGAACTGCAGGACAAGGGTTTTGACATTCCCGACTACCCCGATGCCCCTGACACGGACGACGAAAAAGCGATCCGGGCCCGCTATGATGCGATCAAAGGCTCTGCTGTGAACCCTGTTCTGCGCGAAGGCAATTCAGACCGCCGCGCCCCTGCGGCTGTGAAGGCTTATGCCAAATCCAACCCGCACCGGATGGGCAAGTGGTCTGCGGACAGCAAAACCAAAGTGTCCAGCATGTCTGGCGGCGACTTCCGGTCAAATGAAACATCAGTCACGCTCACCGCAGCACAGGCCGATGGCGCTGCAAAAATTGTGCATACCGCAGCGGATGGCACTGAGACAGTTCTGAAAGACGGGCTGTCCTTCGCCGAAAACACTATCGTTGACGCGACCTTCATGTCCGTCAAAGCCCTGACCGCGTTCCTTGACGAGGCCATCGCGGATACGGCCAAAGACGGCACGCTGTTTTCGCTGCATATGAAAGCCACGATGATGAAGGTCTCTGACCCGATCATCTTTGGCCACGCGGTGCGGACCTATTTTGCCCCCGTCTTTGAAAAGCACGCCGAGGCGTTCGCGGCGGCAGGTGTGAACCCCAACTCTGGCCTTGGGACCGTACTGGAGATCGTCGATGGCATGGACGGCGGTGCCGCGATCCGCGCCGAGTTTGATGCGCTGATGGCCACGCGCCCGCCGATGTACATGGTGAACTCTGACAAGGGGATCACCAACTTGCATGTGCCATCCGATGTCATCATCGACGCCTCAATGCCCGCTGTTCTGCGTGCCGGTGGCAAAGGCTGGGGGCCGGATGGGGAAGAAGGGGATACAAACTGTGTCATCCCCGACAATTCCTATGCGCCGGTTTATGATGAAAGCGTCAAGTTCTTCAAAGAAAACGGGGCCTTGGACCCAACGACAGCAGGCACTGTGCAAAACATCGGCCTGATGGCAAAGAAGGCCGAAGAATACGGATCGCACCCTACAACCTTTGAAATGCCAGCGGCTGGAACGGTGCGTGTCATCGCCGCCAATGGTGACGTCCTACATTCACATGACGTTGAAGCAGGCGACATCTGGCGGCTTGCCTCGACCCGCCGTGATGCGATTGATAACTGGATCCAACTGGCGATTGATCGTCAGAAGACGACAGGCTTTGCCTCGGTGTTCTGGCTTGACGAGACACGCGCCCATGATGCGGAACTGTTGAAAGTTGTGACGCCGGGCCTTGCTGCGGCAAATGTGACCGACAAGTTCGCTGTCATGGCCCCGCGCGCGGCAACACGCCACGCCTTTCAGACGATTTTTGCAGGCGATGATTGCATCGCCATTACAGGCAACGTGTTGCGTGACTACCTGACGGATTTGTATCCAATCCTTGAGGTTGGGACCTCGGCCAAGATGTTGTCGGTGGTGAAACTGATGCAAGGTGGGGGCATGTTTGAAACAGGGGCTGGTGGGTCTGCGCCCAAGCATGTGCAGCAATTGGTCGAAGAAAATCACCTGCGGTGGGATTCATTGGGCGAGTTCTGCGCGATTGCAGAAAGCCTGCGCTTCTTGGGCGATAACACCGGCAATGCAGCTGCATCCGTGATGGGTGATGCCGCTGATGTGGCGATCATTAAGCTGCTGGGCGAGGGGAAATCACCGGGCCGCAAGGTAGGCCAAGGCGACAACCGCGACAGCCACTTCTACTTTGCGATGTATTGGGCGGACGCGCTGGCGGGGCAAACGGATGCACCAGATTTGGCGGCCACGTTCAGCACGCTTGCCGGTGCTTTGCGCGACAATGCGGATGCGATATCTGCTGAATTGATGGCTGGTCGCGGCACAGCTGCTGATCTGGGTGGTTACTACAAGACTGACGCAGCACTGGTGGCTGATATCATGCGGCCGTCCGCGACACTTAATGGCCTGATTGACGGCTAAGACAAGCGGACGTGGAATGTTACTGGCCCGGACCTCTTTTTGGATGTGGTTCGGGCCATTGATGCAGCCGGGTTTTGGCCACAACCCGGTGTTGACGCGTAATAGAGTGATCATAAGTCTGATTACACGATATTTGATGTGTAAACGGATGGTTTCACAAAATAATTGCAAATAATGTATAAAAAACAATGAGTTGTATCATGAGGGGTTTCCCGTCTCGGATCCGTTCGTAGGCAGTTCTCACGCGAGTATCGCTGCGAAACTGAGAATTGGTGCCGTGCCAAAGCTCTTTCTTTGCCAGCCGCAGACGACACATCTAAAGAATTCTTGATCGGCTGGCCCACCTTGAACGCAGTCTCGGTGCTTCGCCTTCGGGTGGAGCATCATTTCGCGATGGTTCAGGCTGCCAATCAGTGCCAAACTGGCATTATGACTGATTTTCAAGATGCCGCCCGTGCAGCCACAACCGCAATGCGTCAGCTGTTTGATGCAACGCCCCTGCAGCGCAACGACCATCTGTCGGCGCGGTTCGCGGCTGATATCTGGTTGAAGCGCGAAGATTTGTCCCCGGTCCGGTCCTACAAAATCAGAGGCGCCTTCAATGCGATGCAAAAAGCCCGCGCTGCCGCGCCGGAAAAGGACGTTTTTGTCTGCGCCAGTGCGGGCAATCACGCGCAAGGTGTGGCCTATAACTGCGCTCACTTCGGTGTGCGCGGTGTGATTTTCATGCCTGTGACGACGCCACAGCAAAAGGTGCAGAAGACCCGTATTTTCGGGGGCGACGCCATCGAGATCATCCTGACCGGTGATTATTTCGATGACACATTGGCCGCAGCCAAAGCCTATTGCGCCGATAAGGGCGCGCATTTCCTATCCCCTTTCGACGATGATGATGTGATCGAGGGTCAAGCCTCGGTCTCTGTCGAGATTGAAGATCAGCTTGGTCGCCAGCCCGATATGGTGATCCTGCCTGTGGGCGGGGGTGGCCTGTCTGCGGGGGCAACCGCGTTCTTTGGCACGGATGGCCCTGCCCTGCATTATGTGGAACCCCAAGGTGCTGCCAGCCTTGCTGCGGCGATCAAAACGGGCGCCCCGCAAACCCTTGGCGACGTGGACAACTTTGTCGACGGTGCCTCTGTTGCCCGCATTGGCGACCGAACATTTGCGCATCTGAATGGGGCGCGGGCCCATCAGGTGCATGTCGTGTCCGAAGATCGTTTGTGCACCACCATCGTCGAGATGCTGAACATCGAAGGCATTGTGCTGGAACCTGCGGGTGCCCTGTCCATTGATGTGCTGGCTGACATGAAAGACCAGATAAGAGGCAAAACGGTGGTCTGTATCAGCTCTGGCGGGAACTTTGATTTTGAACGATTGCCAGAGGTGAAAGAGCGCGCGCAGCGGTTCTTAGGCTTGAAGAAGTACTTTATCCTGCGCCTGCCCCAGCGGCCCGGTGCGTTGAAGGACTTTCTGGGGATGCTTGGCCCTGACGACGATATTGCCCGGTTCGAATACCTCAAGAAATCCGCGCGCAACTTTGGGACCGTCTTGATCGGGATCGAAACCACTGACGCGCGCAACTTTACAGAGCTGGACGAGAAACTGGCGACCCAAGGGTTTAACTTGCGAGATATTACAGATGATCGGTCGCTGGCGGATTTTCTGGTGTAGCGATCGGACGCAGGGCTCCGGCCAATACAAACGACAAGACGAGCCACGGAAACAGGGCGATCAGGCCGACTTGGATACTCGTGACCTCGGCAAGCAGGCCGATCATAGGGGGGCCGACCAGAAAGCCGCAAAGGCTCATCTGGGTTAACACTGCGACGTTTCCTGCTGCTGATCGGCCGGGCAGGATGCTTGCGGCGCTGACCGCCAGGGGAAAGCCCAGTGAGACACCAAATCCCAAAAGAGCCAGACCAATGAACGCACCCGCCAGGCCCGGACTAAGCAAGGCCGTCGCCAACCCGAGGACTGCACAAGCCGCAAATACCCGTGCAAGAGTGTCGACCGCAAAACGCGCCTTCAGGTGATCCCCCTGAAACCGGCCCAAGGCCACGAACAGCGCAAAAATTGTATAGCTGGCCCCGGCCACACCGGGGGACGCGGCGAAAAACTGTGTCAGATAGATCGCGGCCCAATCAGCCATCGCACCCTCTGTCATGGCGATCCCAAATGCAAAGAAGGCCACTGCAATCAGCGTTTTGGATAACGGCGCGCGCTTTGTGGTCTTCGGTGGTGCGGGAACGGCATAGTCTGTGATCTGGCGTGCAATCCAGATTAACGGTCCGCCCGACAGCACCGCCAAAGTAATCAGAGAGGCCGAGACCGGCAACAGCAACTCCGCTTGGACCGCGCCGATGGCCGACCCAAGCAAGACACCGATAGACCAAAACCCGTGGGTGACGTTCATGATCGGCTTGGCCGCCTGCTTTTCGATCTCAGAGGCTGTGACGTTCAAGCTAAGTTGTGCAATGGCCATCGCCATACCGGCGATGAAGAGTGCCGCAAACAGGGACGGACCAGACCATGCAAAAGCGGGCAATGGCATCGCCAGCAGGTAGGCGCCAAGGCCAAGGGTCAATAGGCCCCGTGTGCCCAGGGCCTCTGCGATTTTTCCCCCAAAGAACAGCGCAGCCAGCAAGCCTATTGGCATGCCGATCAAAGCCAAAGCCAAGCCGCCTTCGCCCAGTCCGGTGGCGTCTTGAACTTGCGGGATGCGGGGAAACCAGCCGCCCAGCACGAAGGGGTGCAGAAAGAAGATGGCGCGGATTTTGAAGATGTTGGTCATGTGTTTACCGCGGGATCATTCATTGACGTCGCACCCTGATCAGCAAACGTCAAACACACACTGGTCCCTTTGTCAGAGCGGCGCACGTCAAAATCTGCCCCCATCGATTCCGCACGTTGCCGCATCCCTGCAAGGCCATGCCCGGTGCAATCGCCTGGCATCAGGTTAGCGTCATCGATCCCAACCCCATCGTCCGAAATCATGATCGTCCGCGCGTCTGTATAGACGGTTATCGTTGACGCTTTGGCATGTTTGATCACGTTTGTAATGGCTTCCTGCACGATCCGGGCAAGATGAAGGTTACTGGAAGGGCCCGCTTGTGGGACAATTGGATCATCCAGAATTTGCCAACTGAACCGCAAGCCATGCTCTGCCAATAGCGGTTCCAGCCGTGTACGCAGCATACCCAACAAGGTGGTCAGGCTGTCGTGGCTGTCCAGACTATCCAGCACCAAAGCCAAGTCTCGCAAAGCGGCTTCCAATGCGTCTTTCAAGGTTTCGTCCTTGTTCCCCGTGCTTTCCATATAGGCCAATGTGCTGACCAACTGACCACCGATACCGTCATGCAAATCCAGCATGATGCGGTTACGTTCACGGTCGACAGCCTCGCGGCGCTCGACCTTGGCAAGCCGGTTAAAGCTTTTCTCAAGTTGGTGGGTCTTTAAGGCGATGGTATCGCTTAGCGTTTCTGTCAGGGTCTCATAGCGGCGCAAAGATCGGACAAGCTGGGTCACGATCACCCACAAGCACACCAATGACATGCAGACAGGCACAAAGTGGAAAAGGTGGAACGACCTTTCTGGCTGCGGGCTATAGACCAAGATCATTTCATAGGTACCCAGCGCGTTTGCCGTCAGCAAACAGCTAAAGATGACGAAAAAGTCAAATAAATCAACGCGTGTTCGATACATCCAAAACACGGTTAGCCCGGCAACGGCTGCAACGGCCGTGACTGTATTCACTAAGAAGGCCCAAAATTGCATGTCTCCGTCGGGAACAAATCCCACGATCAGCAACGCGCAAAGAAGTATCAGCAACAGGATCCGTTCGATCCGCAATTCGTCCAATCGCAAGTGGATCCGAATGAATTTCATCACAAAAAGTGTGTAGAACGCGACCGCAAGATGGGTTGTTCCCAGCCAGAATTTATAGCCGCCTGACAGAATACCGTACCCAAATTGCAGCAAGACGATGCAACCACAGGCACATGACAACCCCAACCAAAGATAGCGGCTGTCCTCGCGGCGGTTCCACCACACCAAAAGATAGGTGATCCCAAGGATCAGCATGAACGCCAGATTAATGCGGGCAAATGCAGGGCCGCTGCCGAACCGCCAAATGTAGGCTGAATGCAAGACAGTGCGGGGCCCGACAAAGATCGGGTAAAGCTCTAACCCTTCGGACGGACGTCCAGCTATGACAATGTCCAAAATGTTCTCTGTCGCGTTGAACAGTGCCGCCGGTGCGTTGATCAATTGCGGTTCGAGCCATTGTCGCCGGGTCGTATCCAGACTGCGTAGTTCGGTGCCGTTCAACGTAACTGCGATATGATCTGCAAACTTTGGCACATAAACGGCCTGCATCACGCTGGGGTCTTCGGGTGATGGCAGAAAGAAGCGAAAGCGCGTGGTTCGCAGGTCAGCCGCTGCCACCTTTTGGGTAAAATAGGGCAAGTCCATTTGCGTCGTCGGTTCGCAATCGGCCTCTTCACAGATCAGTCCGCTTGTCAGTTTCACAGCACCGGGAATGGGCACGATCTGGCCGAAATTTGCGATCAGAAATACCGTGCTAAGTGCTGCGGTCAGCACAATCATCGCCAAGTATGTGCGCAGGTATTGTCCGATCAGAGTACCCCAAGGCGCGAAGCATGCGCCACCGCCTCCATGTTCGAGGATACCTCTAACTTGCGATAGATGTTGGTGATGTGGTTCCCGACAGTACCAGCCGAAATGCCCAGCTGATCTGCGATCTCGCGGCGCTTATATCCGCGTGACACAGCTTTCAGGATTTCCGTTTCGCGCTGTGTCAGCACACTTTCTTTTGGCATGCTGGGGACATTCGCCTCTTTCAGGACAGCCAGCAGATGGCGTGCGATCGATGGGCTGATCGGGCTGCCCCCTTCAAGGACTGACATGATGTCTTCACCGACCTTGTCCATCTCTTGACCCTTCAAGACATAGCCTTTGGCTCCGGCCTGAATTGCTTCGATGACCCGGCTTTCATCGCCGAAGATAGAGATCACCAAAGCATCGACCTCCCACTCGGCACTGGCGACAGCCTTAATCAAATCCACACCCGATCCATCCGGTAGGCCGATATCAACAAGCACAAGGCGCGGTTTAAGGTGGTAAAAAGCCTCGATCCCTTGCGACAACGTACTGGCCATCCCGGCAAGCGTGATCCCGCTGGTTGATTCCACAACCGTCTGAAGGCGGCGGGCGATATCTGGGCGATCCTCAACGATGAGAACACTTTGCGGCAATTGTTTACTCATACGATACAATAGACTGATTCGATTGTTAAAAAAGTGGCAGCCATGTGTGGATTCACACATACCGCTGCTCGGCGAATATATGCCATATACTTACATGTACTGGGGGTGCAGTAACCGAGTTTTTTTCAGTATCAGTTCTTTTTTGACTGCCCGGATACATGAGGGCCGGATCGCGCTGCCGCGGTCCGGCCTTTCTCTTTAGGTAAGCATATGAAATCTAAGCTAAAGCTTGGGTGATTGCCGGATATAACGCACGGTATCGCGTCCAGCGTTCTGCGTAGGCCTCTAACAGTTTGGCGTTTGGTTCTACGACAGACCCGACCTGCGGTGGCGTCATCACGTCAGCTGGGTTTGCCCCCGTCGCAGCACAGATCGCAAGGCGGGCTGCCCCTAAGGCGCCACCGAATTCACCACCGGTTGGCACCTCTAACGGCAGGTTCAGCACGGTTGCCAAAGTTTCGCGCCAATATGCAGACCGCGTGCCGCCCCCCATCGCAAGCACGGATTGCAGGTCTGTGCCGGTGCCGTTCAACGCTTTGAGGCAGTCCCGCAGCGCAAATGACACGCCTTCGACGACAGCCTGTGTCAGGTCGGCTGGTGTGTGTGCGACATCAAGGCCGACGAAAGCACCCCTGACACCCGCGTCATTGTGCGGTGTCCGCTCGCCGGACAGATACGGCAGAAAAAGCAACTCAGAGGGGCCGTTGATCGTTTCAGGCAATAGCCCGATCAACTCTGCGGGTTTCTGTGAAACTTGCCGTGACAACCAGTTCAGACAATCTGTTGCCGCAAGGATCACCCCCATCTGGTACCAACGATCGGGGACTGCATGACAAAAAGTGTGTACAGCAGAGGCCGCATCTGGTGCGTAATCCTCTTTCGCTGCCAACAAAACGCCCGACGTCCCGAGCGACACAAACCCTTGACCCTCGGCAAAGCACCCTGCCCCACAAGCCGCCGCCGCATTGTCGCCAGCAGAACCGGCGACGACGACGTTCCCGGATATGCCCCAACGGGACCGCAGCGTATCGCGCATGTCCCCGCTTGCGTCGCTACCTTCGACCAGATCAGGCATCTGATCGCGGCGCATATGACCCGTCGCCAACGCCTGATCCGACCAGTCTCGTTTGCCCACATCCAACCAGGATGTCCCGGCACAATCAGACATGTCCCCGATATATTCGCCTGTCAGCCAAAAGCGCAGGTAGTCCTTTGGTAACAGGACTTTGGCAACGTTTTCGAATACCTCGGGTTCATGCTTTTGCAGCCACAGCAGCTTAGGTGCTGTAAAACCCGGAAAGACTATGTTGCCGGTGATCTTGTGCATATCCGGCTGCGCGTCCATCCATGCGGCCTCTTGTGCGGCCCGCGTGTCGTTCCACAGCATACAGGGGCGCAACACGTCGCCTGCTTTGTCGACCAAAGTGGCCCCATGCATCTGGCCGCTCAGACCAATGCCCTGCAGGGCGGCCAATTTGTCAGGTGTTGCTGCCTTGAGTTGGTCCAAGACGTTTTCACAGGCCTTTATCCAATCGGAAGGATCCTGCTCGGACCAGCCGTGATGGGGATGGGGGTTTTCATATGTCGCGTCAGCGGTCGCCTGCACGACGCCTGCACCATTCGTCAAAATGGCCTTCAGCCCAGACGTGCCCAAATCCAAACCCAGAAACATGATATAACCCTCCGCTTGATCGGTGCCAAAATGGTCGCGACCATGCGAAGGGTCAATGCAATGATGTCTCTGTCTTAGCCCTCATAAAAGGTCAGCAAGATCAGGTCACTAAGTCCGGACGTCCAATGGATGAATACCGTGTGAAGCCAGCAGCACCTGCGTCTGCGGCAGAATAGACGTTTCGCAAGTCAGCCATATGTGCGGTCTTCATGCCGTCGGCTACGCGGGACAGGTCCAACGCGCGGAACTCGTTCCATTCGGTCAGCAGGACCAACAAGTCCGCATCTTTCGCGGCCTCGTAAGGATCTTCGAGCCAATTGACGCCGGGCAACAGGGCCTCGCCTTCGTGGCGACCTTGCGGATCCACGATGTTGACCGAAGCACCGCCACCGACAAGCGCCGGTACAATTGTCAATGAGGGCGCGTCGCGCATGTCATCGGTGTTTGGCTTAAACGTGGCACCCAGAACGGCGACTTTCTTGCCATTAAAGCTGTCGTCACACAGGTCTTTCAACTTATCGACCATGCGGCGTTTCACTTCTTCATTCACCTCGATCACGGCCTCGGTGATCTTCATCGGCATCCCGTTTTCCTGACCGATCCGGGCCAAGGCACGGGTATCTTTCGGAAAGCATGATCCGCCATAGCCGGGGCCCGCATGCAAGAACTTGTTGCCGATCCGACCGTCATAGCCGATGCCCTTGGACACCTGTTTGACGTCCGCGCCGGTGCGTTCGCACAAGGCTGCAATTTCGTTGATAAAAGTGATCTTGGTGGCTAGAAACGCGTTGGCTGCGTATTTAATCATCTCGGCGCTTTCCAGATCGGTCGTGATGATCGGGAAGTCGCGCAAGAACAGCGGGCGGTAGATGTTCTGCATCACCTCGCCTGCGCGGTCAGTTTCTACACCCACGACCACCCGGTCAGGACGCATGAAATCGTCGATGGCAGCCCCTTCGCGCAAGAACTCGGGGTTGGAGGCCACATCAAAGTCAAGCGATGGGTTCGCCTTTGACACCACCTCTTGCACCTTGCGGTTCGTACCCACGGGCACGGTCGATTTGGTCACGATGACCACATATTCATTCGCAGCTTTCGCCACTTCCTCGGCTGCGGCCATCACATATGTCAGGTCAGCATGGCCATCCCCGCGACGGGTTGGTGTGCCAACGGCAATAAACACGGCGTCGGCACCCTGTACCGCATCTTCCAAGTCGCCAGTGAACGACAAACGACCCGCCTGCACGTTCCGCGCAAGCAAATCTTCCAGGCCTGGTTCGAAAATAGGCACTTTACCGCTTTCTAGCATATCGATCTTGCGCTGGTCTTTATCAACGCAAACAACATCATGACCGAAATCGGCAAAACACACTCCGGAAACCAAACCGACATACCCGGTGCCAATAATTGTGATCTTCATCTATCTGTCCAAACAAATTGAATGTGGAGATTATGTGCCCGGCACTACCCCTGTGATGCCATAATAACAAGCCAAAGTCGGTTGAGAATAAGCGATTGATGGCCATTATGCATCGGACAGCGTAGGTGATGGGCGGTGGTGCAATCTGTCGTTCCGCTGCAATTTCGAGAGGAAGAGTTTTCATGCAAACAGCTTTGGTAACAGGCTCTGCAGGGTTTATTGGGTACTATGTATGCAAGCGGTTGCTGGCTGAAGGCTGGCGCGTGATTGGCGTGGATTCGATGTCGGATTACTATGATGTCGCCTTGAAACAGAAGCGTCAGGCGATGTTGCTGCAATCCGCCGAATTCAAGGCGATTAATGACAAGATCGAAACACCCGATTTGATGATGTCGCTGTTTGCACAGTTCAAACCAGACGTCGTCATTCACCTCGCTGCCCAAGCCGGCGTGCGCTATTCCATTGAGAACCCCCGGTCGTATCTCGAAGCCAACATCATCGGCACCTTCGAGATCTTGGAAGCGGCCCGTGCCCATCCCCCCAAACACATGCTGCTGGCATCAACGTCTTCCGCTTATGGGGCCAATACCCAGATGCCGTATGCAGAGACGGACAAAGCCGACCACCAGGTCAGCTTCTATGCTGCCACCAAGAAATCCACAGAGAACATGGCGCATTCCTATGCCCACCTGTTCGACCTGCCGATCACCATGTTCCGCTTCTTTACCGTCTACGGCCCGTGGGGCCGCCCCGATATGGCCCCCATGAAGTTCGCCAAACGCATCCTCGCGGGCGATCCCATCGACGTCTACAACCACGGCCAAATGAAGCGCGACTTTACTTACGTCGAAGACCTCGTGCATGCTTTGTACCTGCTAACAGGCCACGCGCCCGAACGTCCTGAAAACGGCGAAGTAACGGAGGGCGACAGCCTCTCCCCCGTCGCCCCCTTCCGCGTGCTGAACATCGGAAACGCCGCCCCCGAGCCGCTGATGGATTTCATCGACGCCCTCGAAGCCTCTACCGGTGTCAAAGCCGAAAAAAACATGATGGAAATGCAGGCAGGCGATGTCGTGGCCACGTGGGCCAACGCCGACCTGTTGGAAAGCATCATCGACTACCGGCCGCAGACCCCGATGCGTGACGGCGTCGAAAAGTTCGTCGCATGGTATCGCGACTACTATCAGGTCTAGGTTTTCTGCCTGCCCTGAAACAGCAACGAAAGCAGACCCAGCACCGCTGAGACGATAATCAGCAACAGCGACACCGCGTTCAACACCGGTGTCGACCCCTGCTTGAGCTTGTCAAACATCGTGATCGTCAGCGGCGAATCCGATCCAACCAACATCAGCGTCGTGTTAAAGTTCTCAAAACTCATCAGCACCGACACTACCGCCGACGCCACGATGGCAGGCAACAGAAACGGCAAGGTGATCTGCCGGATCGCGCCCCATTTGCTGGCCCCAAGGTTCAAGGCTGCCTCTTCCAAACTCGGGTCGAACTTTTGCAGGCGCGCGGAAATCACGAGCGTCGCAAAGGTCGTAATGAACGAAAACTGTCCAAGGATCACAAGGATCAAGCCGGGCCGCAATCCGTCGAACCACAGGCCCGTCGCGTCCTCCAACGTGTTCGCCACCGAACTGGAAAACACGAGGATCGAGATGCCAAGGATCACGCCCGGAATAATAAGCGGCAACAGCATCAGGATATAAAGCAAGGCTTTGCCCCGAAAGTCATGTCGCACGAACAGAAACGCATTGCACGTCCCCACCGCTACCGCGAGGCCCGACACCCACATCGCGACAAAGGCTGATGTGCCGATGGATCGGATGATCGCGCGCTCATGAAACACCCCGATAAAAGGCGCTTCGGTTCCAAAGAACCACGCCAGCGTAAAGCCCTCCCAAGGCAGCGACGGGAAGACGCTATTGTTGAAGGCAAAGACGCAGACCACCGTCAGGGGCAGCGCCAGATAGACAAAGAAGGCCGTTACATAGGCGCGGTAGCACCATTTGGCGAAGGCAGGTTGTGGGACGGTCGGGATCATGAGCGGCCCATCGTTTCAGACAGCGATTGCCCCGATAGTTTCAGTCCCGCGAAGACAACCAGCGAGGACAAAGCCAGCAACAGGAATCCAAAGGCCGACCCCAACTCCCAATTAAAGCGGGTGATGAACTGGGTGTAGATCATACCCGTGAACCACAAGCTATCTTTGCCGCCCAGCAGGATCGGCGTCAGGTAATTGCCCAGCGACAGCATGAACACCACGATGCAGCCGGACACGATACCGGGCATCGCATGGGGGATGACGATCTCACGCATGATCGCAGTGCTGGTGCCGCCCAGATCATAGCCCGCTTCGATCAGACTATCGTCAAGGCTGTCCAAGGTCGTCACCAGTGGCACCACCATGAACAGGATCGACGTGTAAACGAGGCCCACCATAATCGCGGCGTCATTGTAGAGCATCTCAACCGGCCCATCGACGAGGCCCAGATATTGCAGAAAGTTCGAAAAGACCCCGGTCTCCCGCAGCAGGATCATCCAGCCAAACGTGCGCACCAGTTCGGATACCCAAAACGGGATCATGCACATCAAGAACAACGTGGTTTTCGTACGCCCCCGCGTCAGCTTGGCGATGTAATAGGCAATCGGAAACCCAAGGATCAGCGTCAGCGCCGTCGCAAAGATCGACATGATCGCGGTCCGCGCAAAGGTGCGCCAGTACAAAGGTTCGGTGAAGAATGCAGCGTAGTTATCAAACCCGGTCTCATATTCACGCGGCCCGATCTTTTCACTGATCGACACGATGAACAGACCAATATGGGGCAGGATAATCAGGACAACGAGCCACAACAGGATTGGGGCCAGCAGCAGA
This sequence comes from uncultured Paracoccaceae bacterium, assembly GCA_938016515.1. Lineage (GTDB taxonomy): Bacteria > Pseudomonadota > Alphaproteobacteria > Rhodobacterales > Rhodobacteraceae > Yoonia. The sequence continues at coordinate 1,565 of CALILP010000140.1, read as the reverse complement.
TAAAACCCAAGACGAGAGGCGTCAGATTTCATGTCTAAGCACCCGCCGCCAGATAGCAGCGTGCCTGCGCGGGATCCCAGCGGGTAAACACCCGGTCGCCACGTTGTAGACGGGCAAACGTACCGGTTTGCGGCAAAGCCACTGTCAGCAAACCACCGGACCCGTCCTTCACCGTCACGCTGGAATTTGCGCCGTTGAACAAAACGGACTCTACGATGCCACTAGACACATTGACCCCAACGCCAGCCTCCACCAGCTCAATCGACTCTGGCCGCAAGAACACCTGTGCTGCATCCCCGACGCTTAGCCCTTGGGTAGGCGCGTCGATCTTCATCTCCGCACCGCCGTCTGACACAACGGTCAATGTCGCCCCATCAACACCCGTGACCTTCCCGTCAATCCTGTTCGCATCACCTACAAAACCTGCAACAAAGGCCGTACTCGGCGCATGGTATACATCATGCGGCGTGCCAATTTGTTCAAATTTCCCGTGGTTCATCACGGCGATATTATCACTCATCACCAAGGCCTCGGACTGGTCGTGGGTAATATAGACAAACGTCGTGTTAAAGGCGGCCTGCAGCGACTTCAGCTCGACCTTCATATGCTCACGCAGCTTCAGATCCAGCGCGCCCAGCGGTTCGTCCAGCAAAAGCACATCCGGCTCCAAAACCATACACCGCGCAATCGCAACGCGCTGTTTCTGACCCCCGGATATCTGATCAATCCGCCGCCCCGACACACCCGGCAGGCCGACACGATCCAGAACCTGTTCCACCCGCGTTTTGATCTCGGATTTCCCAACACCGCGCTGACGCAAACCAAAGCCCACGTTGTCGCCAATGTTCATCGTCGGAAACAACGCCAGATGCTGAAACACCATCGACACGGGGCGCTTGTTTGGCGGCACGCCAATCATCGACTTACCCTTGATCCGCAAATCACCGCTACTCGGCGACTGAAACCCCGCGATCATGCGCAAAAGCGTGGTCTTGCCACAGCCAGACGGCCCAAGGATCGAGAAAAACGACCCTTGCGGCACCTCAAAGCTCACGTGATCAACGGCGCGAAATGCGGCGAAGTCTTTCGTCAGGTCAGTGCAGACAAGATCAGGATGGAGGTCGGACAATTGGCATCCTTGCATAGCAATAAAGGGCACCGAAAAGTGCCCTTTATGTTGATTGTCAGTGGCTTAGTTCGCCGCGTTGATCCGGTCGAGCGTGGCACCTTCCAGTGCTTCCAGACCAGCAGGGACAGGCGGATACCACTTGATGTTGTCAATCGCGGCCTGATCAAAGCTGCCCTGATAACGCGCTTTCAGATCCTCGCTCACGCCAGCATCGCCATCCACGGCTGCGGTAAAATTCCCGGCCGTGTTGGTGATCATCGCGGCGATTTCAGGCTGCATCACGAAGTTGATCCAATCATAGGCCGCATCATCGGCACGGCCACGCGCAGGCAGAACAAAGGTATCGATCCAGCCCAAGGCACCGGCCTCAGGTGCGACAAAAGTGATGTCAGGATCATCAGCATTCAGCTGCCAACCGCCGGTATCCCACGCCATC
>CALILP010000139.1 GCA_938016515.1 uncultured Paracoccaceae bacterium | reverse complement strand
GCGATTTCTTGCGGGATTTACGCAGGCCAAGAAGTGCTTGATCTGGACTATCCAGAGGACAGTGAAGCAGGCGTTGATGGCAACTTTATCATGACCGGCGACAAGCTGATTGAGGTGCAGATGTCTGCGGAAGGATCGACGTTTAGCCGGGCGCAGATGAACGGTCTGCTTGATCTCGCTGAAAAGGGGATTGGCGAGTTGCGGGCTGCCCAGTTGGATGCTGTGTCCTGATGCGTAAGTTTGACGGTGATCAGCTGGTTTTGGCGACCCACAATCAGGGGAAATTGGAAGAGATTGCTGACTTGCTTGGCCCGTATGGGATCAAGATCACCTCTAACGCGGATCACAATCTGCCGGAACCAGAAGAGACTGAGACAACTTTTGTGGGTAACGCCCGGATCAAGGCGCATGCGGCTGCGAAGGCGACGGGCTTGCCTGCTTTGGCGGATGACAGTGGTTTGTCGGTGAATGCGCTGGATGGTGCGCCGGGTGTTTACACAGCTGATTGGGCCGAAACCCCCAATGGTAGAGACTTTGTGATGGCGATGACCACCGTGCACGACAAGCTCGTTACGATGGGCGCCCCACAGCCGTGGACAGCGCAATTTAACAGCACGTTGGTGTTGGCCTGGCCAGATGGGCATGATGAAGTCTTCCCCGGCATTTTCCATGGCCAGTTGGTTTGGCCAATGCGCGGCAATGAGGGACATGGATATGATCCGATGTTCCAACCGGATGGTCACGACATCACCTGCGGTGAAATGGATCGTTGGGAAAAGAACAAGATCAGCCACCGGGCGGATGCCTTTGCTAAGCTTGTGAAGGGCTGCTTTGCCTGACGATTGGACGCATGGCGGCTTTGGCCTGTATATCCATTGGCCATTTTGTCAGGCGAAATGCCCCTATTGCGATTTCAACAGTCATGTCGTCAGCCAAATTGATCAGGATGTTTGGCGGGATGCCTACCTAAAAGAAATTCGCCGGACTGCCCGTGAAACAGAAGGCCGGGTTTTGCGATCTGTCTTTTTTGGCGGTGGCACGCCAAGTATGATGGATGCCTCTGTCGTTGATGCAATCCTAACTGAGGTGCGGGCATGCTGGCCTCAAGCAAATGATATTGAAATCACATTGGAGGCGAATCCAACATCGGTAGAGGCTGACCGCTTTCGTGGATATCGCGATGCAGGCGTGAACCGTGTGTCGATGGGCATTCAGGCGTTGAATGATCGCGATTTGAAAGCGCTAGGGCGGTTGCATTCAGCGGATGAGGCGATGCGAGCCTTTGAAACGGCACGTGATGTGTTTGACCGGGTCAGCTTTGATCTGATTTATGCCCGGCAAGACCAAACCGAGGCTGCTTGGGAGGCGGAACTTCAGCATGCGTTGGGTTTGGCGATTGATCACCTGTCGCTGTATCAATTGACAATTGAAGACGGCACAGCATTTGGGGATCGCTATGCTGCCGGGAAATTGCGCGGTCTGCCGGATGAAGATCGGGCGACGACGATGTATGGGATTACGCAGAATTTGTGTGCCGATGCCGGGTTTGAAACCTATGAGGTGTCGAACCATGCCAAGCCGGATCAGCAAAGCAGGCACAACCTGATCTATTGGCACTATGGCGACTACATCGGGATTGGCCCCGGCGCACATGGACGGGTGACGGTGAACGGGCAGCGGTTTGCGACTGAGGCGCCCCTTGGACCATTTGATTGGTTGAAGGCGGTTAAAGCCGGAACGGGGGAACTGCCACGCACCGCCTTAACACTGAACGAACAATGCAGTGAATTTCTGCTGATGGGCCTGCGTGTGACAGAAGGTGTGGAGCTGTCAAGGCTGACGGCGCTATCAAATGACCTTTATAGAAACAATATCAGTGACTTAGCTGAACTCGGTATGGTTGAAACAACTGACACACATTTGCGGGTCACGCCAAAGGGTCGCCCGCTATTGAACGTTGTTTTATCAACGTTATTAAACGGTTAGACAGCCAAGCTTTGCAATAGATCATCCAGCTGATCCAGACTTTTGTAGTGCAGAACCAACTTGCCGCCATCCCCACTTGCCGCATGGTCAATTGACACTTTCATTCCAAGAGTCGCGGACAGTTCAGCCTCGATCTGTTTGGTGTCTGCGTCTTTTTCGGTTTTCGGTGCTGCGGGTTTGACAGGCTTTGAGGCATCGTCTTTCTTCGCCAGCTTCTCAGCCTCGCGCACGGACAAACCCTTTTCCACGATTTGACGGGCCAGAACACTGGCCATCGGGTGCCCAACCAAAGCGCGGGCATGTCCAGCCGACAAACGGCCATCTGTCAGCAAACGCTGCACATCATCAGGCAGGTTTAGCAAGCGTAGCAGATTGGCGATGTGGCTGCGGCTTTTGCCAAGGGCAGCTGACATTTGTTCCTGCGTATGGCCGAATTTGTCCATCAACTGACGATAGCCCGCAGCCTCATCCACCGGGTTCAGGTCAGCGCGCTGGATGTTCTCGATGATTGCGACTTCAAGAACTTCGGTATCGTCGAAGGTACGAACGATCACCGGTACTTCATGCAACTGGGCAATCTGGGCAGCGCGCCAACGGCGTTCACCTGCGACAATCTCATAATCATTTGACCGGCTGGTGTGCGGCCGCACAATCAGCGGCTGGATGATGCCCTTTTCCTTGATCGAACTCGCCAGCTCTGCCAGCGCATCTTCGTTGAAGGCACGGCGCGGCTGATCCGGGTTTGGATGCACGCGTTCTACAGGGATATGTGTTTCGGGGCGGCGTGGTGCATTCTGCGGAGCCTCGCCCACGTCAGACATCAAAGCCGACAAACCGCGCCCAAGGCCACGGTTCTTATTTGGTTTCTGCGCCATCTCTAGCCCCCCAGTTCCCGTTCAATCATTTCCTGCGCCAAGGCACGATAGGCGATGCTGCCCTTGGATGTCGGATCATACTGCATCACTGGCACCGCAAACGACGGCGCCTCACTTAGTCTGACATTACGAGGGATCACAGTGCGAAACACTAATTCCCCCAGATTTTCGCGCGCATCCAGTTCGACCTGCTGCGACAGGTTATTGCGCCCGTCATACATCGTCAGCACCACACCTTCGATCCGCAGGTCCTGATTTGCCGTCTGGCGCACATCGCGCACCGTCAACATCAGCTGGCTAAGACCTTCAAGCGCGTAGAACTCACTTTGCAAAGGCACAACAACCGAGTGCGCCGCAACCATCGCATTCACTGTCAATATATTGAGTGAAGGCGGACAATCTATCAAGATGTAGTCGAAACCAAACCGGTCGATGTCGATCTGGCGCAAGGCGTCATACAGCAGGAAACTGCGCTTCTCGTTCGAGATAAGCTCAATATCCGCTGAACTAAGATCCGTGGTTGCCGGCACAATTGCCAGATTGTTGACGGTTGTCCCTTGGATCGCCTCGTCTAGATCGACGTCGCCTGCCAGCAAATCATAGGTCGTGACATCGCGGTCATCCTGCTCGATCCCAAGCCCGGTTGATGCGTTCCCTTGCGGATCCAGATCAACGATCAACACCTGTTTGCCTGCCTCGGCCAGCGCAGCACCAAGGTTAATGGTGGTCGTGGTTTTGCCCACCCCACCCTTCTGGTTTACGACAGCGATGATTTTGGGACCTGCGGCGCGGGGATTAGGCGGCACGGGATATCCTTTTGAGTGAGAGGATGCGAGATTCTCGATCGGTGATACTGCTGTATTCCTCCAAATCAAAGGTCCAATCGTCAGAGACCGGCCGCAATTCGTCTTTGTAGCGGCGGCCTTTCATCAAAAGCGCTGTACCTGTTGGCTTAAGGTGCCGCGTGGTCAGCGGCAGCAAATCTTGCAGGCTGCCAAGCGCGCGCGCTGATACAACATCTGCACCGACTGGTTCACATTCTTCTATCCTTTGTGTTTGTACATAGGCATTGAGGGAAAGCTCTCTGATGGCACTACGCAGGAAAGTGCTTTTGCGTGCATCGCTTTCGATCATTGTGAACGTGGCATCGGGACGGTCTTGCTTGCCGATAATCGCCATAACGATGCCGGGGAAGCCGCCGCCGCTACCGATATCCACCCAATAGTCGTAGGTCGGGGCATGTTGGTACAACTGCGCGGAGTCAAGGATGTGACGGGTCCAGACATCTGAAACTGTGGATTTGGAGATAAGGTTGATTCTGGCGGTCCATTTAACTGTCAGGTCCGCGAAGGCACGCAACGCGTCTTCTGTTTCACGTGAAACATTTACCCCGATATCAACGTCCATGCCTTAGCTGCCCGTCCGCTTTGTTGGTGTTTTCCGCAAAGCACTTAGGATCAACATCAAAGCTGCCGGAGTCACACCATCAATGCGGCCAGCTTTCGCAACGGTTTCTGGCCGCGCTTTGCTTAATTTCGCGACCATTTCATTCGAAAGGCCGCTAATAGCACTATAATCCATATCACTTGGAATAAGCTGCTTTTCATCCCTTTCCATCGCCGCAATGTCTTTTGCTTGACGCGCAATGTAATTCGCATAGAGCGCATCGTTCTTGATCTGTTGCTGAATTGCTGGCGCGATGTCATCTGCCGCGGCGGTCAAAGCGGAAATATGCGAAAAGTCGAAGTCCGCGAGCGTCAATGCCTCAATCAACGTTCGGCTTGGTCCGTCGGCGTTCAGTTTGACACCCTGAGCCGCGATATCACGCGCTGAAAAGCTGAGATTTTCCAGCGTTTCGCGGGCAGAATTGATCTGTTCCATCTTTTCGCTGAACGCAGACCATCGCGCTTCACCAACGCAACCGATGGAGTGACCCATGTCAGTCAGCCTTTGATCCGCGTTGTCCGCGCGCAAAGATAGCCGGAATTCCGCCCGCGAGGTAAACATACGGTAAGGTTCCGTCACGCCCCGCGTTGTCAAATCATCGATCATCACCCCAATATAGGAGGTCCGTCGGCTGAAATGTAGCGGGTTGTCCCCCCGCACCGCGCGCGCCGCATTCAGGCCAGCGACCATACCCTGTGCGGCGGCTTCCTCATATCCTGTGGTTCCGTTGATTTGCCCCGCAAGATATAGCCCCGGCACATCTTTCAGTTCCAGCGTGAGTTTAAGAACGCGCGGATCAACATAGTCGTATTCAATCGCATAGCCCGGTTGAAGGATCGTTGTGTTTTCAAGTCCGAACATCGAATGCACGTAGTCGTCCTGCACATCGACGGGCAACGAAGTAGAAATCCCGTTGGGATAAACCGTGTGATCGTCCGCACCTTCGGGTTCGAGAAAGACCTGATGCGAGGTTTTATCAGCAAAACGGACGATCTTATCCTCAATCGAAGGGCAATAACGCGGCCCGACGCCTTCGATATGCCCACCATACATGGCTGATCGCGCGAGGTTTTCGCGGATAATGTCGTGCGTTGCCTCGTTCGTATGCGTAATCCCGCAAGATATCTGCTTGGCTGTTGCCTCTTTCGACATGAAGGAAAACAGCGTTGGTACATCATCACCAGGCTGCATTTCCAGTTTGTCCCAAGCAATCGTACGCCCATCTAATCGTGGCGGCGTCCCCGTTTTCAGCCGACCAAGCGGAAGATTGAATGAATCGATACGTTCGGCGAGCTTGATAGCAGGGTTTTCGCCCATGCGCCCGCCGGGCGTTGCAACATCGCCTACATGAATGACGCCGCGCAGGAACGTACCCGTGGTCAGAATAACGGCTTTGGCCCTGATTTCACTGCTATCAGCAAGCTGAACGCCACATACACGATCACCTGACATCAGGAAATCGGCGGCTTCCCCTTCGACGACATCGAGATTTGGTTGGCTTTCTGTCAGCGCCTGCATCTCGCGCCGGTATATCGCGCGGTCTGATTGTGCCCTTGGGCCCTGAACAGCGGGTCCTTTGGTGCGGTTTAGCAGGCGGAACTGGATGCCAGCCTTATCCGCAACAACGCCCATGACCCCATCAAGTGCATCAATTTCGCGCACGAGGTGGCCCTTTCCCAGCCCACCGATTGCCGGATTACAGGACATTACACCGATTGTATCACGGCGGAGCGTAATCAAAGCCGTCGCTACACCCATACGGGCCGCGGCGTGCGCTGCCTCGGTTCCGGCGTGTCCGCCGCCGATCACGATGACGTCGTAATGTTTCACGTGAAACACTCCTTACTTGCCGATGCAAAAACTTGAGAAGATCTCACCCAGCACCTGTTCAACATCCACCCGCCCCACGAGCGAGTCAACGGCGCGAACGGCTGTCCGCAAATCTTCTGCGATCAAATCGCTCATCCCGTCAGGCGTGTCGAGTTGGCTGATTGCCACATCAAGACTACCAAGCGCCTTCCCTAAGGCAACGCGGTGCCTTTCCCGCATCGCTACGCCAACTGTTGAAACACGCTGTCGTAGCTCTTTTCCAATAGCCGCAATCAGGTCGTCAATCCCTGCGCCAGTCTTCCCTGACACCGCGAAACCATCCCCACCATTGTCGGACTTCGCTATCGCAACAATATCCCCTGCCACAACATCTAGTTGCGGTTGATCATTCATCAGCAGCATATGTACACGCAGATCAGCATCCCCTGCCCGATCTTTGGCACGCGCAACGCCGATCATCTCTACCTGATCATCGCTTTCCCGCAGACCAGCGGTATCGAGGAACGTGACCGGCAAACCATCCAGATCAAAGCGCACCTCAATGACATCACGCGTGGTCCCCGCAATTTCGGACGTAATCGCCGCTTCGCGCCCAGCGATCCGGTTGAGCAACGTGGACTTGCCCACATTGGGCGCGCCTACAATGGCAACCTCGAAACCGTCCCGCACACGTTCCGCAATGCGAACACCATCGTATTCCCGCTGCATGCCAACGCAGACATCTGTGATCAGCGAAAGAACTTCAGGGTGCGTATCAACCGGGACCTCTTCATCGGCAAAGTCGATGGTGGCTTCGAGCAGCGCAGTCGCGCGCAGCAGCTTTTGGCGCCAGACCTCTGCCCGGTCCCCTAGTTCACCAGACAACACGCGCAGCGCTTGTTTGCGCTGATCCTCGGTTTCCGCGTCGATCAGATCTGCGAGGCCTTCGACCTGTGCAAGGTCCAGTTTGCCGTTGTCCATAGCCCGACGGGTAAATTCCCCAGCTTCTGCCGGCCGCAACAAAGAATGATCACCCAGAACGCGCAGGACAGCGGCGATGACAGCGGGGCTACCGTGAAGATGAAGCTCGACGACTTCTTCCCCGGTGAAGCTTGCCCCTTTGGCAAATCGCATAACCAGCGCCTGATCGAGCAGGACACCATCTGTATCGAGCATCGACCGTAGACCGCGTGACACCGGAACGTCAGACATGAAATCAGCCGCCGCACGCACAGCATCCGGGCCAGAAAGGCGTATAATCGCCACACCAGCCCGCCCTTGTGCTGTCGCGAGCGCAAAAATGGTATCCATAAGGTTAACCCATTGTTTTAGAACAATAAGTTACGTGTTCATTGAGTCGAAGAAGTCTTCGTTCGTCTTGGTCTGCTTCAACTTCCCGATCAGGAACTCAATCGCATCTGTGGTGCCCATTGGGTTCAGGATACGGCGCAGCACATAGGTTTTCTGGAGGTCGATCTTGTCCACCAACAGCTCTTCCTTACGCGTACCGGACTTGAGGATGTCCATCGCAGGGAAGACGCGCTTGTCAGAGACCTTGCGATCCAGAACGATCTCAGAGTTACCTGTCCCTTTGAATTCTTCAAAGATGACTTCGTCCATGCGAGAGCCCGTATCAATTAGGGCTGTTGCGATGATCGTCAGTGATCCACCCTCTTCGATGTTCCGTGCCGCACCAAAGAAGCGCTTGGGGCGCTGCAGGGCGTTCGCATCGACACCGCCGGTCAGCACCTTACCCGAAGACGGGACAGTCGTGTTGTAGGCGCGGCCAAGGCGGGTGATGGAATCGAGCAGGATGACAACGTCGCGCTTATGCTCGACCAGTCGTTTTGCTTTTTCGATGACCATCTCAGAAACGGCCACGTGGCGTGTCGCAGGTTCGTCAAAGGTAGAGGATACAACCTCGCCCTTCACGGAGCGCTGCATGTCCGTGACTTCTTCCGGCCGTTCGTCAATCAGCAAGACGATCAAGTAACATTCCGGGTGGTTCTTTTCGATGCTGTTGGCGATGTTTTGCAGCAGCACGGTTTTACCAGTACGGGGCGGCGCCACGATCAAAGAGCGCTGGCCTTTGCCGATTGGCGACACAAGGTCGATGATCCGGGCAGAGCGGTCTTTGTTGTTATTCTCAGCGGTGACTTCCATATTCAGCCGCTCATCCGGGTAGAGCGGTGTCAGGTTGTCGAAGGCGACTTTGTGTTTAGCCTTCTCTGGCTCTTCGAAGTTGATTGTTTCGACAGACATCAGCGAGAAATAGCGCTCGCTGTCGTTAGGTTCTTTGATCACGCCCTGCACAGTGTCACCGGTCCGCAAAGAATGCAGGCGGATCATGTCAGGTGAAACATAAATATCGTCGGGGCCGGGCAGGTAGTTCGCCTCGGGGGAGCGGAGGAAGCCAAAGCCGTCTTGCAGCACTTCAAGAACGCCGTCGCCGCCGATGATCCATTCTTCGTCCGCGCGTTCGCGCAGGATCGCGAACATCATGTCGCCTTTGCG
>CALILP010000138.1 GCA_938016515.1 uncultured Paracoccaceae bacterium | reverse complement strand
TTGACAGTATCGTCTTGGTCCGTCGTGCGGAATTGCTCGATTTCTGAAAAGGTGCCGTTCGCTGTCGTGGCGTTCAGGGCATAAGTTCCGCGCTCGTCCCCGTCAAAGGTGACATCCGCCCCATTCAAAGAGGTCGTGGTCGAAAGGTCCAGCGTGTCTATGTCGGCGTCACCAACGTCTTCACCGCCCGCGATGGTATCTGTTCCGCTTTGATCATCAATAACGAAGGTGTCAGACCCTGTTCCGCCGAAAAGCGAGTCATTCTCCTCGCCACCGTCGATCTCATCATCGCCTGCGCCACCAAAAACCTGATCCGATCCAAATCCGTTTGTGAGTGTATCATTGCCAGCGTCGCCATAAAGCGTGTCGTCACCACTGCCACCACTGACAAAGTCGTCGCCGTCACCACCGTACACGATGTCATTATCACTGCCACCGAACAGCCGGTCATTACCTGCACCGCCTTCGATCCGATCGTCACCAGACGCACCCCTAATTGTATCGGCACCTAACCCTCCATAGATGGTATCCGCGCCGTTTCCGCCATCGACGAAATCGTTGCCGTCTCCGGCGTCGATGACGTCGTTGCCGCTGCCGCTCGCAATACTGTCGTCGCCATCGGCGGTCGAAATTGTCAGACCAGAGGTACTGGATGTCGCATCAATGGTGTCGTTTCCACCACTCGTTTCGATGATCTCAATATTGCGAAAGGTTCCTGCCGCGTCGCCGCCAGTTTGATCGTAGGTCCCAACTTGGTCGACCCCATAAACAATGCTGACATCTGTCGGGCTAAGGAACCGCACCCGGTCTTGGCCTATGCCACCGTCGATGCTGTCGGTGCCTGACATGTTCATCATCTTGAACGTGTCATCGCCCGCGTTCCCGGACAGCGTGTCGTTGCCCTGTTCGCCTTGGATGGTGTCGTTGCCGTCACCACCTTCGATAGTGTCGTTCCCGGCCCCGCCTTTCAGGTAATCGTCGTTCGCCCCGCCATAGATCTCGTCGTTGTCGGCCCCGCCAGACACCATGTCCGCCCCATCGCCACCGTAGATCGTATCAAAACCGTCACCCCCATAGACAGAGTCATCCCCCCCATTGGCGGTAATCGTGTCATCACCCGCGTCACCGTTAAGATCGTCTTGGTTCGCCCCACCAAAAAGGTTGTCATTCCCATCGCCGCCGTAAACCCAGTTTACGGATCCATCGCCGGCGTAAATGCTGTCGTTTCCAGCGCCGCCATAAAGGTCGTCGTAGTTTCCGTCAGACCCGCCGTAGATCGCGTCATCGCCTTCGCCACCTTCGATCTGATCATACCCGTCACCGCCTTCAATGGTGTCGTTGCCGCTACCACCAACAAGGCTGTCGTCACCGGCACCTCCATCGATAGAGTCATTGCCGGCGTCGCCCGAAATCGTGTCCGATCCGGTGGTCCCGGTCAGGGTATCATCGCCTGTTGTTCCATTTTGAGTCGTCATTTTTGTATCCACCACACCGCATAAACAGATGCGGCAGATATGGCGGTTGCATGCATAACAACTCGTAAATCCAGGCCTGCAAAATCGTGTGAATTTTCATCAACTACGTTGAAAGACAAATGCAAAATCAATGCAGTAGCGCATCACTTTGGTTAACTGGCACCACGGATCATCAGTAGCTGCCTTTCTGCATTGAACACGTGGCCACCACACGAAAGGCCCCGCGCTGTCGCGCGCGCGTCAGGTGCAGCCAAGCCGCAAGTCAAATATCAATTGATGGGTGGGGGTGGTGCGGTCGGAGGGACTCGAACCCTCACTCCTGTTACAGAACAGCGACCTCAACGCTGCGCGTCTACCAATTCCGCCACGACCGCTAAACCATGTCAGGTAGTGGGCGCGATATAGACGAGGGCTTGCGCCCTGCCAAGCCCTAATCAACGCACAATCAGCAGCCGTGGTTTACGACGCACCAGCACAACCAAACCGGCACCGATCAGCGCCATTACCGCCAGCCCCAAGATCATCTGGTCGCCAAAGAAAATCTGGTGCAGCATCCGCCCCGGCAGCAGCGTGAACAGCCCTGCAATACCCAGTGCTTGCAGGTAAAGTGACCGCATTTCCGCACCATGCGCCTGATATCGCCCTGCCCGTACATGGCGCAGGGCGACAAACAAAGATCGATAGGTGATCACCGAAAACAGATGGATCGGGCTAAAAGGGCCCAACATTTGAATTCCATGAATGAACCAGGCGGAAGTAGCCACGATCAGCATCAGGATGATCCAGGTCAAGCCAGCCACACGGTGCCAGACGTCACGCCTGCGTCGCCATATCGCAAACGGTCCGATGACGAGCGCCAAAATAGCCGCTGTCGCATGCAGCAAAATAACATCGGGAAGTGCAAGAAAAGCCGTCAGCATGAAATGTCCTGTTGTGAAGATGTCTTGTCAGCCGTTCCGGGCCATGCGACCTTGTTGGTCTGCCGACACTGTCCGGCACAACGGCACTTACGCGAACAACCGGGAAAAACACGTGACTGACAGGCCCTCGCATTTGGCGCTACGTGAGTTGCGGATCGATTTCACCAATCCAAAGGGGCTGGCCGCCCTGTTGGGTGTTGGCGTGATCTTTGGGGTCTCGGGTCCCTTCGAGACTTTCGCGCAACTGACGTTGGTTCCCCGTATCGCCTATTGGATTGTCGTCGTTTTTGCGACCTACGCGACCGGATCACTGATCAATCACTACCTGCAATTTCGCTTTGGTGATCGACTTGGCCCATTTGCAATCCGCACTGTGGTTCTGGGTTTGGCAACCGGATGCGGCGTTATGATCGTGCTGAGCCTGATCAACACAGCGATCTTTGGAAGCATCTATTCCTCTTGGGAAAGCGTTGCTTTGACGTTTCTGATGGTCACTGCGATCTCGATCATTGTCGTGGGCATGTTGCTGCTGTTCAGCCCGCTGATTGATGCGGAAAACGACTTGCCTGCCCTGCTTGACCGACTGCCGCTTGAAAAGCGTGGCGCGCTGGTTTCGTTATCGGTCGAAGATCACTACGTGAACATCACCACCATCAAGGGGGCCGAGATGGTGCTGATGCGCCTGTCAGACGCGATCAAAGAAACCAAGCCGACAGAAGGCCTGCAAGTGCATCGCTCGCATTGGGTCGCCAACGAGGCGATCGTAGAGGCCAGGCGCGTTGGCGACAGGGCCATTCTGAAAATGACCCACGGCCCCGAAATTCCGGCAAGCCGCAGTTACATTTCGGAACTGCGTGACGCGGGCATCTTTGCGAAGACCAAAAATGGTTGACTGGGTCACAGCCTCCGGCCTCACGTCCTACACCGATGCCCTGCAGGTCATGGAAGATCGGGCCGATGCAATTGCGCGCGGCAACGCGAACGAGTTGATCTGGCTAGTGGAACATCCACCGCTCTATACATCCGGCACGTCTGCCAAACCCGCCGACCTGATCGATCCAGACCGCTTCCCCGTCTACGAGGCGCGCCGCGGTGGTGAATACACCTATCACGGACCCGGCCAACGCGTCGCTTACGTCATGCTGGACGTCGGCAAGCGCGGGCGGGACGTGCGCAAGTTTGTGCAAGACCTTGAAAATTGGGTGATTGCAGCCTTGAAGGAATTCAATGTCGACGGCGAAATCCGCGATGGCCGTGTCGGCGTCTGGGTCCCCCGTCCTGACAAGCCATTGATGGCGGACGGGACCGTGGCCGAGGACAAGATTGCAGCCCTCGGCATTCGCCTGCGCAAGTGGGTCTCTTTTCACGGCCTGTCGATCAACGTAGAGCCGAACTTAAGCCATTTCGATGGTATCGTGCCTTGCGG
>CALILP010000137.1 GCA_938016515.1 uncultured Paracoccaceae bacterium | reverse complement strand
AGTCGAACGTCTCAGCCGAGGAACTGCTGGGACACTACTGGGAAATGCTGCTGATCCGGCGATTTGAGGAAAAGGCAGGCCAACTTTACGGTATGGGTCTGATTGGTGGCTTCTGTCACCTTTATATCGGTCAGGAAGCCGTTGTTGTCGGTCTTGAGGCCGCGACGAAAGAAGGCGACAAGCGCGTCACATCATATCGTGACCACGGCCATATGCTGGCCTGCGGCATGGATCCCAAGGGCATCATGGCAGAGCTGACAGGCCGCGAGGGTGGCTTTTCCAAGGGGAAAGGCGGCTCGATGCACATGTTCTCGAAGGAGAAGCATTTCTATGGGGGCCACGGCATCGTGGCTGCTCAGGTGCCGTTGGGTGCTGGTCTTGCCTTCTCTGACAAGTACAAAGGCAATGACAATGTGACTTTCGCCTATTTCGGCGATGGTGCGGCCAACCAAGGTCAGGTGTACGAGACATACAATATGGCAGAGCTTTGGATGTTGCCGGTCGTGTTCGTCATCGAAAACAACCAATATGCGATGGGTACGTCCGTACAGCGATCAACGAAGTCGCCGTCGCTCTGGGAACGCGGTGCCGCTTATGGCATTCCGGGCGAGGAAGTTGACGGGATGGACGTCATCAAGGTCAAGGAAGCAGGCGAGAAAGCAGTTGCACACTGCCGTGCCGGCAAAGGACCTTATATTCTGGAAGTGAAGACATACCGCTATCGCGGCCACTCTATGTCCGATCCGGCCAAGTACCGGACCCGCGAAGAGGTCCAGAAGATGCGTGAAGAGCGCGATCCAATTGAGCAGGTCCGCGAGGCCCTCTTGAAGGCCAAGTTCGCATCTGAAGATGATCTGAAGGCCATCGACAAAGAAATCAAAGGCGTCGTGAACGAAGCCGCTGAATTCTCGAAAGAAAGCCCGGAGCCCGCGCTCGACGAGCTTTGGACAGATATCTACACCGAGGAGGCAGTCTAATGGCCACTGAAATACTCATGCCCGCCCTGTCTCCGACGATGGAAGAAGGCACGCTGGCCAAATGGCTTGTGAAAGAAGGCGATACCGTTTCTTCCGGCGATATCATGGCTGAAATCGAAACCGACAAAGCCACGATGGAATTCGAAGCCGTCGATGAAGGCATCGTTGGCAAGATACTTGTCGCCGAAGGCACCGAAGCTGTGAAAGTGAATGAGGTCATCGCAATCCTCGTCGAAGAAGGCGAAGACGTGCCAGAAGCCGGGGCGTCTTCTGCGCCTGCCGCCGCACCC
Organism: uncultured Paracoccaceae bacterium; assembly: GCA_938016515.1. Taxonomy (GTDB): domain Bacteria; phylum Pseudomonadota; class Alphaproteobacteria; order Rhodobacterales; family Rhodobacteraceae; genus Yoonia. Next base: position 10,807 of record CALILP010000137.1, on the reverse strand, counting down.
GCTGCTGCCGAGGCCCCTGCTGCTGCACCCGCCGAGGCCGCAGCACCTGCGCCCGCTGCTGTCGAGCAATCACCCGATTGGCCCGAAGGCACCGAGATGAAGCAGACCACGGTCCGCGAAGCCTTGCGCGACGCGATGGCCGAGGAGATGCGCAGTGACGAAGACGTTTTCCTGATGGGCGAAGAGGTCGCCGAGTATCAGGGCGCATATAAAATTTCCCAAGGTCTGTTGGACGAATTTGGTGCGAAACGTGTGATTGATACCCCGATCACGGAGCATGGGTTCACAGGCATCGCCGTGGGTGCTGCCTTTGGCGGCCTAAAGCCGATCGTTGAATTCATGACCTTCAACTTTGCCATGCAAGCCATTGACCAGATCATCAACTCTGCCGCGAAGACGCTTTATATGTCGGGTGGTCAGATGGGTGCCCCTATGGTGTTCCGCGGTGCGAACGGGGCTGCGGCCCGCGTGGGCGCCCAGCACTCGCAATGTTACGCTGCCTGGTACATGCAAGTGCCCGGTCTGAAGGTTGTGATGCCTTACTCTGCCGCTGATGCGAAAGGTCTGTTGAAGACCGCAATCCGCGATCCGAACCCGGTGATCTTCCTTGAAAACGAAATCATGTACGGCAAGTCCTTTGATATGCCCGTGATCGATGATTTCACTATTCCGTTCGGCAAGGCCAAGATCGAACGTGCTGGCGACGACGTGACTATCGTGTCCTTCGGGATCGGGATGACATACGCCCTCGCCGCCGCCGAGAAATTGGCAGAGGACGGGATCAACGCCGAAGTCATCAACCTGCGGACGTTGCGCCCGATGGATATCCCCACGGTTCTGGCATCGGTCCGCAAGACCAACCGTTGTGTCACCGTCGAAGAAGGCTGGCCGCAGGGCAGCGTCGGCGGCTATATTGCCTCGACGATCATGCAGGAGGCCTTTGATTATCTGGACGCGCCAGTGATCACTTGCACCGGCAAGGACGTGCCCATGCCCTATGCGGCGAACCTTGAAAAGCATGCGCTGCTGACCACAGACGAAGTGGTTGAAGCCTGCAAGAAGGTGACCTACCGGTGATCAAAGCGGTGGGCATATTGGGTGTGTTGGTGGCTGCAAACGCAGTGCATGCCACCACACCCGCTTGCCCACCGGCTGGCCTGCGCCTTGATGTGCAGAACTTTGCCCAGACGGTAACGATTGTCCCGGCCTGTCTGGCCGATCCCACGGACGTCGGCATCGCCCTTGCCGAGATCGCTCGCATCATCATTGATGCCCACCAAGATCAGAACCCTGACAAATCCTATGTCGCAGTCGAAGAGGTGTTGGTGGAATCCTTCGTCTCTGAAATCCTCGAACCCAGCGTTCCTGCGCCCGCCAACTAACCCGGAGCCATACACATGCCTACAGAAATCCTCATGCCCGCCCTATCCCCCACGATGGAGGAAGGCACGCTGGCCAAATGGCACGTCAAAGAAGGTGATACCGTTTCATCCGGCGACATCATGGCCGAGATCGAGACCGACAAGGCCACGATGGAATTCGAAGCTGTTGATGAAGGTGTCGTTGGCAAAATTCTAGTGGCCGAAGGCACAGAGGCCGTGAAGGTCAATGAAGTGATCGCCGTTTTGCTGGAAGACGGCGAAAGTGCTGACGATATTGGGACGGCTTCGGCACCAGCTGCAGCTTCTGCCGCACCGGCAGACACAGCCCCTGCTGCTGCACCAGCCGCTGCTGCAGCCCCTGCCCCAGCGGCCCCTGTGAAAGATGGTAATCGCGTTTTTGCGTCCCCCTTGGCCCGTCGGATTGCCGCCGATAAAGGGATTGATCTGGCTGCTGTGACCGGTTCGGGTCCGCATGGCCGCATCGTAAAGGCCGACGTGGAAGCCGCACAGCCCGGTGCCAAGCCTGCTGCTGCGGCTACCGATGCACCAAAGGCTGCCCCTGCTGCTGCCACAATGGCTGCTGGCCCGTCGACCGAGATGGTGATGAAGCAATATGCCGACCGCCCTTACGAAGAGGTGTCTTTGGACGGAATGCGCAAGACGATTGCGGCCCGCCTGACCGAAGCCAAGCAATCGGTTCCCCACTTCTACCTGCGCCGCGACATCCAGTTGGATGCCTTGCTCAAGTTCCGGAGCCAGCTGAATAAGCAGTTAGAGCCACGGGGCGTAAAACTGTCAGTGAACGACTTTATTATCAAGGCATGCGCCTTGGCCTTGCAGCAGGAACCCGAAGCGAACGCTGTTTGGGCCGGTGACCGGACGTTGAAGTTCGAGAAATCAGACGTTGCTGTTGCTGTTGCTATCGAGGGTGGCCTGTTCACACCGGTGCTGAAAGACGCCGAGATGAAGTCGCTGTCTGCCTTGTCCGCCGAAATGAAAGATTTGGCTGGCCGCGCCCGCGACCGCAAACTGGCCCCGCACGAATATGTCGGTGGGTCCTTTGCGATCTCTAACCTGGGGATGTTCGGGATCGACAACTTTGATGCGATCATCAACCCGCCACATGCGGCTATCCTGGCAGTTGGCGCTGGTGCGAAAAAGCCGATTGTCGGTGCTGATGGCGAGCTGACGGTCGGGACCGTGATGTCCACAACACTGAGCGTTGATCACCGGGTGATTGACGGCGCGTTGGGGGCGAACCTGCTGAACGCGATCAAGGACAACCTTGAAAATCCGATGACAATGCTGGCGTAAGGGCCGCGTGGGTTTCACCCACCCTACAAGAACAAAAAACGCCGGGCATCATGTCCGGCGTTTTGCGTAGGGTGGGTGAAACCCACGTTTTCCGTTTGGCTTAGCTGATCGCGTCGAACAGCTGGTCCATCGACATGCTCGGCTGAGAGCAGCCACTTTCCCCAACGATCCGCGCAGGCACACCTGCCACCGTCTTCATCGGTGGCACGGCTTCCAACACCACGGAACCCGCTGCAATCCGGCTGCAATGGCCTACCGTGATGTTGCCCAGCACCTTTGCACCAGCCCCGATCAGAACGCCGTCGCCGATTTTGGGATGACGGTCATCGTCTTCTTTGCCGGTCCCGCCAAGTGTCACGGAATGCAGCATCGAGACATTATCGCCCACGACAGCCGTCTCACCCACAACGATGGAATGCGCATGGTCGATCATGATCCCCTGCCCGATCTTTGCAGCAGGATGAATGTCCACACCAAAGATCTCTGACACCCGCATCTGTACAAAATAGGCAATGTCTTTACGGCCTAACTTCCACAGGTAGTGGCCAAGGCGATAGGCCTGCACAGCCTGAAAACCTTTGAAGAACAACAGTGGCTGCATCACACGGTGGCACGCCGGATCACGGTCATACGTTGCCACCAGATCAGCGCGTGCAGCGGCCACCAGCTCATCGTCTGCCCCATAGGCTGCATCTATGATTTCTCGCAAAATCTGCTCTGACATCTCGCGCGAAGCAAGCTTCATGGAAATCCGATACGCCAAGGCTTGCGCAAAGCCGGCGTGATGCAGGATACCCGCGTGGATCAGACCACCCATCAGCGGCTCCTGACGGATCGCTTCTTCTGCCTCATCACGGATCCGGTGCCAGACTGGATCAACTTCTGTCAGGTTTGGGTTGCTCTGGGCCATCGTCCCGTCCTTTTGTGTGCCCGGGATTTGGTCTGCCCGTGCTTCGCTGCGTCTAATCGTCATAAAACACTTAAGCAGGCTGCGCCAAGAAAAAAGCCCATCACCCCATATCAGCGCGGATCATGGCCCAGCGCGCTGTATCAAGGCGTCAATAACGACCTGCAAGGCTTGCAGGTAGGCCCTGTCGCAATAGTGCGGCACTTTTACCGGGCCCAAAGCACTGACGAGTGTCCCGTGACCATGCTCTGGATGCCCTTTTCGCATCCTTTTGCGATACCGATCAGCGATTTTCGCTGACTGGATTGCTTGCTGAATACGATCGGAGCGGTCGCATTCTGGTAAGTCTCGCAGGGCACAAGCTGCATGGTGCAAATCAGACAGGTGGATGGCCCGCACTTTAAGGCACCACCAGCGTTTGCTGCGGTCCCGCACCGTAGCGGGCCGACACTTGGGCAACCGCAACTTTGCCGCTTGCCGGAACAAATCCCGTCCATTGGGGTGTGTTCACAATCTCGGTGTTGATCAACGTGCCTGCGCTGGAGACCTCAACGATGTACTGCTCTGTATCCTCCCCAAGCGGCACATCCACGCCGTTCCAGTCATCGCCGTCGATGCGGGTCTGGCGGATCCATGATACTGTTGCGGTGCCCCCAATTCTGCCTGCGGACAAGTGAACCACCCGATAAGGCCGCAGACCGTTGCCCGCAAAGCTAGCTGTTTCAAACCGATAGCTGGGATCGTCAAAAGGCCGCCCTGCAGGTCCATACCGGAAGAACCTGTCGGTGCCACGCGCACTCGATGCGAGACCAATTTGGCTGGATGACCCGTTCAAGGCAACCACCCGCGAACCAGTGGGCCAAATGTCGGGGATCAGGGCACTCGACCCCGCCTGCCCGCGCAGAAAGCCAGACAAGGCGTAAGTCCGATCACCAGTCGGGATAGCTTGCGTGTATTGCAAGACCTCCCAATTGTCCGCTGACCCATCACCAATCGCAAGCGCACCACTCCCGCTCAGAACGTTAGACGTCTCATAGCTGCTAAGGGTCCCGTTGATGAGCTTGACCTCAATGGCTGGTTGCCGATCCCACGTCCCTATTGGGCCACGTAAAAGCGGCGTTTGCAGCGTGCCCAGCGTCCCTTGGCTTGTCAGGACCTGATCCAATCTATAGTCACTATCTGTTCCGCTTGTGTAGATCGCCACTTCACCGGGCCACGGCCGTCCACTGGCCACGACATGTGGTGCATGGGGCACTTCGTCACCCGTCAGCAGCGGCAGATCGAGGAACAGCATCTGCACAGGCACGGGACCCGCATATGGCTTTAGGACAGGTGCAACCTCTGGCACCTGCTGACGAATATAGACTTCGGGATCGACCCGCGTCGCTTCGGCCAGCCGCAAGCCTGCATCTTCGATCCTGTCGATGCGATAAATCCCGGTGCAATCGCCTGCTTGTAAATCGATCACGTCGCCCGCGCCCAGCGTACGTTGTGACGGTGGCAGCGCAAAAACTGCGCCGTCTTGTGCCAGCCGCGTTTCAGCCAACCAACGGTTTACGGCCGCCTGCCCCTCGGCGGGTGTCAGTGCTAAAGGGACCGCAGACCGGGAAACCCCAAGGACTTGCGATTGTGGATCAGCGATTTCGGAAACCGTACCCTCATAGTCTGCCTCGGCATCCAGAAATTCGAATTGAACCCGAGACGCAATTTCCGCAGCAGGTGCCCGCGTCACGCTGACAGCGGTCGGGCGGTCCGGATCATCTGCTAGTGTGTCCGCGTCCACTCGTGCTGTGGCGCGACCGGTGCGATTGGTAAAGATAAGCGTTCCGTCCCGCTCTGCCGCTTCAAAACCGTAGGTCGTCATAAGCGGTTGCAACGCTGCCCGCGCAGACCCTGCATCTGACACCTGATAGCCCCGGACCAATCCATAAAGCTCGGACACATCATAGGCGGTCACGCCTGACCGTCTGCAAATCTCAGCTACGACAGAGGCAAGTGTCCGATTAGAACTGCGCCCGTTCAGCCAGTGACCGCGCAGATAGTTGTCCCCGTCCGACCATAGCTCTTGATTGCCAGGAAAGTACGGGAACGGCCGTGCATCCCATGCCCAGACATGCGCCCGTCGCATATCCACCATGGGCTTGTCATAGATGTCTGAGATCGGGTTGTTCACCGGGTTCGCATAGTGACCATACATTGCCCGCAGGTATTGCATCTGCATAAAGTCATCGCGTTGCCCATTGGAATAATGCGGCAACTGAGACTCTGAGGATTTAGGATCAAGAAATTTGTTGGGTTGGTTGGTGCCCTTGTCGATGGCAGCACACCCCAGCTCGGTAAACCAAATCGGTTTGCTCTGCGGCTCCCACGCGGTTGAGGTCGTGGACCGGATACCATCAATGCGATTATGGTGCCTGTTCGCCCACCAGTTGGGAATGTCTTTGTACCGATAGACCCAGGGTTCATTTGCCTGACCATCCGTGATCGGTGTCCGGCGCTGCGCATCACGCGCCGTCTGACTGGTGTAGTACCAATCGTACCCCTCTGCTGCGGTGACGTTGGTCGACAAGTAGTCAAGATTGTAGATTGCCCCATAGGCTACGTCCGCATGATCCGTCCCATCCCGCCAGTCAGAGAGCGGCATGTAGTTATCAATCCCAATGAAATCGATGTTGGGGTCAGCCCAAAGAGCATCAAGGTGGAAATACTTGTCTGCTGTGCCTGTAGGAGCATACCCATGATACTCTGACCAATCGGCAGCGTAGGAAATCTTAGTATCGGGACCCAAGATGGAACGGACGTCTGCTGCAAGCGAGATCAGCGCATCCACAAACGGAAATCTGTCGCCGGCCCCTCTGATCTGGGTCAAACCACGCAGCTCTGAGCCAATGCAAAAAGCAGTAACCCCACCGGCCGCTTTACACAGATACGCGTAATGCAGAATGAACCGACGGTACCGCCATTCAGCGGGGCCGGTATAGGTGACCGTCTCGCCGTCAATGGCAAAGTCGCTGACCTGCGCTGTCCCCATGAAGGCCGCGACCTCTGCCTCTGCCGCAATCGTCCGGTCTGTTGTTCCCTGAACGTCCGGCCCAAGACCGGTCGTGATCCTGCCACGCCATGGCAACGCGGGCTGACCAGTGGTTGCAGCATAGGGATCCACCAATGTGTTATCTTTGGTTTGGGTCATCAGGATGAACGGATAAAACACGGGATCCTGACCACGGCCTTTCAGGCCTTGAATGCCCTCGATCACAGACGCATCACAGGGCGTTCCGCCATAAAGCGGCCGCCCGCCTTCACTGGGCACAACTGCAGCGTTTCCGCGCGATTGGCCCGCGACAGTCCACTGCATAGGATCACCGTCCACTTCGGTCTGCTCTACACGCGGATCGATCTGACAAGTGCCACACCGCAGATCATCCCCGAACCAGGACACGACAACCAAAGCAGACCCACAGTTTGGCAGTTCCTCTTTCAGCGCTTCCGAGGCAACAACAAAATCCGATCCACCCAAAGGCGTGTTCACATTGATCCCGATCTCTTCGCCAAAGTCAGGGGACAGATACACCGGGGTTTGTGCCAAGGCATATTCTCCGGTTCCGGGGATCATCGCGACCCCTCGGACCTGACGGGCAATATCAGCAGTCTCGGGGTTTTCGGTCTGCTCTGACGGGCGCATCACTTCAAAAGTAAACTGAGGCACACGGTTCCCGAATTGGGCAAGCGGTAAGTCTTCAAACACAACGTAGGCCACACCGCGGTAAGCCGGCGCATTTTCAAGCCCTTCGACTGCAGCGATTTTTGGGTCTGCAGACTGATAGGCACTGCCATCATAGACCCGCATATTCAGATCGGCCTGCCGGATCACCACGCCATCTGCCCACACGCGTCCAACACGAGTGATCGTCCCCTCGCATAGGGCAATCGCAAGGCTAATCGAATAGCTATACTCGGTCACGGACGGGGCAGACGGTGTGCCTTTCCCACCCCCGGACGTCTGACTGCTTTCCTGAAAAGATGTCGCCCAGATCACCTGTCCCGGCACCCGCATACGGCCATAAACCTGACCGACAGTGGCCCCCTCACCGGCCCCCATGATCCGAAAGCGGTCAACGCGACCTGTTTCAATCGCCTCGCTGCCTGACCCAAGCAGGCGCTGATCAATGACGCGGCCCAGCGTAGCCCCGGCTGCTTGACCGATCGCGGCGGCAGACAGCCCTAGTACGGTTCCACCGATGGAGCCACCAATACCCAGCCCTACGGCAGACAGAACAATCGTGGCCATCAGATGGTCCTTTCAACAAAAGCAAAGCGCGCCACAATCCGGCGCGCCCAAGGGGCAGACAGCGGGCTTTCGATAACCCCGTGGCCGGAATAGGCGTGAATAAAAGTTGGGTTCGGATCGGTAACTGCAAGAATGCCAAGGTGTTTGGCGACCGCACCCTGTCGCATCCGAAACAACAGCACCTGACCGGGGGCCATCGGCCGCCGAGAAACATCCGCCAAATGACGACGCGCAGCACGCCAGAGGGCTTCATCCCCCTGCGGTTCTGACCAATCAGCAGAATACGCAGGGATCGCTTCCGGTTCAGCGCCATGCAGACAACGCCAGACGCCTCGGACCAATCCAAGACAATCGCAGCCGGCCCCTTTTACGGCTGCCTGATGCACATAGGGTGTCCCAATCCACCCACGGGCCTGATCGACGACAGAGCTCACGACAGACTGCCCCCATCGTTTTGGCCATCTGACCGAGGCACGGCCATCAGCCAATCGTCTCCTGGAATGTGGGGAAATCCCTGATAGTTGATCAGATTGGCGAATTTATCACGACAGGTCTCGGCGCGCTTATCGCAGCCAGCGACAAGCTGGAACTGATCACCGGCTGAGACGGCGACGCGCAACGGTTGCCATAACAGGACCTCTCTACGACCGGAAACGAGGCGATCATGTTTGATCAATGCTGTTAGCCCAGCCGCCACCCCATTGACGCCAACCAAGATACCATTCTCAAACCACCGATCGTTGAAAGGCACCAAAGTCGCCAGACTAAAACGCTGTCCATCCGTCGCGCGATCCACCTCAACCTCAGCCACAAACCGAGCATCGGATACCACATCTACAGCACAAGCCGTATCGCCCAACACGGCCGAACACGTCTTCAGATAAGACCGCCCCTGCGGCTGGTTCAGGGCCTCAGATAGACCTCGCAACTCTGCTTGAAATTCGGCACCATTGCGGGTGATCTCGCCCAAGGTCCCACGAAACCGGATTTGCCGAGCATCCACGTTGTCCCACTGGACCTGCCAAATAACGACTTCAGCATTGTCATAGCGGCCAGCGGCAATATCAGTCTCTGTAATCCGCTCAGCAGACAAGAGCCCAACAGCCTCAGTGTTGTCCACCGACAGGCCCGTCGTGTTGCTCAGCGCCTTGGCGGTCATCCCGCTATCGGCCTCAAAGCTTATCCCATCAAAGGTCAGGGCCATATCGTGATCTGTAAACCCCAACACCACACCATCCGTTCGCGTCACTGCCCAGCACTGACACACATGGGTCAGGCCAGACTGCAAATGGTCATTCAGGTCAGCAGCACTCATACCCGCACCTCGATCACCGGCACGTTCGGAACATCTCCCGCACGGAAACTTGCGACTGACATCATGATCCGGTCAATGTCGAACCGGGCGGGGACATCAAACTCAAACCCCGCCTTGATCACAGCACCAATCGGTGGAGCCTCAGCAAAGTCCACGGTTCCGGCAGCCGTGTCGACCTCGAAGTGGACACCTTCCTGCATCTCATCGCCACCAATAGACACCTTCACAGTTCCGGCCACCGGCTTTGCAATTGTGCGATAATAGCAGGCCTCTCCTGACGGATAGGCCTTCTTCAGGGGAAACTTCTGGGTCACTTCGTCCCCGTCTCCGATCACTTGATCGAAAGCTGTCGGTCCGCCAGAAGCAGCGCAGGACTTAAAGTCACCCCAGTCCTTCCACCGGAAGCCAAACAACTGCCCTTGCCGGGCCTCAAAGAAGGCGACAAGTTCTTCGACGTCATCCAATGACCGCAACCCAAGCCCCGCGTCATAGCGACGCCGGGAATGCGCCCAAGGCGTATTGCGTTCCTCAAACCCATTGGCGAGCGTGACGATCTCTGTGCGCCGCTCTGGCCCTCCAATGGCGCCAAAACTCAGGGACGCAGGAAACCGGACTTCATGAAATGACATCTGCTGATCCTTTAGCGGTTACGGTTGCCTTGGCCCAAGGCACGGGACATGCGCGCAGCGATCTGCCCGCGCGAGCGCTCAAAGCCCGCCACATCAGGTGTGGAAATATTCATCGTGATGTTGGTGCCGCCCCCACCAGAGGTCCGCACCCCCAGACTGCCGTCAGGCCCACGGGTCAGTGGCATGATCGCCTCTGGTCCGGCTTCACCCATCAGGCCCGTACCACCGCGCATGGGAAAGGTTGTCGCCCCCGAAATCACACCACCACGTGCAAACGGCATCACGCGCCCCTGACTGAATGGCGCACCATCCGCAAACGGCAACATCCCCGACACGAGGGAATTCACCCCGTCGGCCAGAACACCTCCAAAGTGGCTGGTCACCGGCTTAATCGCAGCAGCATAAGTCGTATCAATCATCGACTGCGCAACGACACCCAAAGCATCCGTCAGCTTCAGCCCATCAAACACCAGCCCATCAAACGCGCGGCGCAGCCCACCCGAAAACCCAGCCTCCAGCCGCCCCAAATCACGGGCGGTATCGCCAAGCGTCGTCTGCATTTGTTGCAACTGACCACCAAAGGCAGCCGTCATCGCCGAGGCATCCCCCAGCGTCACTTCCAACGCGGACGTATCCTCCGTCAGCCTATCAATCTCATCCATCGTCCATGTCCTTCTTATCAGGATAGGCCCGCGCCAAAGCATCTAACGCCGACTTCCCCATCGGGGCTGAACTCGCATCAATCCCCATCATCAGTCGGAATTCAGCAGGGGTCAGTGCCCAGAACTCCGCAGGGCGCAACCGCAACCCGCGCACGCCTGCGCGCAACAATGCGGGCCAGTCAAACCCGCTCACGCAGCAGGCCCAAACGCACGGGCCAGCAACGTGGCGGCAACCTGCGCGGCCTTCACCGGCCCCCCGGCAATATCCGCCGTCAGCAGATCAGCAGCAGACCCCGTCCAGCCACCGCCG
>CALILP010000136.1 GCA_938016515.1 uncultured Paracoccaceae bacterium | reverse complement strand
CGCGGCTTTGGGTTTATGCGACGCCGTTGCTTGCCGTTGTGTTGACGATGGTTGTGGGTGGGGCGCTGTTTGCAGCCCTTGGTCAGGACCCGTTGGTGACGATCCGCACGATTTTCTATGATCCGCTATTTTCGGAGTTTTAGTGGTTTTATCGCCCGCAATTGCTGGTGAAGGGGGCGCCTTTGGTGCTGATCGCAATTGGCTTGTCGTTTGGGTTTCGTGCGGGCGTTTGGAATATTGGGGCCGAGGGTCAGTATATTATTGGGGCCTTGACCGGTGCGGCTGTGGGGTTGGCGCTGTATCCAATGGAAAGCGCGCTGATTTTTCCGGCGATGGTGATTGCGGGCGCCTTGGGTGGATTGCTGTGGGCGATGATACCGGGTGTATTGCGGGTTCGGTTTGGGACGAATGAGATTTTGGTGTCCTTGATGCTGGTCTACGTGGCCGAACAATTGCTGGCCTCTATGGCGCTGGGTGCGATGCGGAACCCTGAGGGGATGGGCTTTCCGGGGTCTCGGAATTTGGCCCAATACCCGTCGGCCGCGAACCTTGAGATTATTGAGGGGTCGGGCATGCATTGGGGTGTGGTGGCCGCGTTTATTGCGGTGATCTTTGCCTATGTGATGCTGACCCGGCATCTGTTTGGGTTTCAGGTGAAGCTGGCGGGGATGGCGCCCAAGGCCGCTGCGTTTTCAGGGGTGAATCCGGGGCGGTTGATCTTGGTTTGTATGGGAATATCCGGGGCTTTGGCGGGCTTGGCTGGGCTGTTTGAGGTGTCTGGTCCCGCAGGCCAAGTGTCGATTGATTTCAATGTTGGCTACGGGTTTACCGCGATTATTGTGGCCTTTCTGGGCCGGTTGCATCCAGTAGGCATTTTGCTGGCCGGCGGGCTGATGGCCCTGACGTATATCGGAGGTGAGATTGCCCAGAGCCAGTTGGGGCTGCCTGCCGCCGCCATTCAGTTGTTGCAAGGGATGTTGCTGTTTTTCCTGCTGGCAGTCGATGTTTTGACGAACTACCGGGTGCGGTTTGGTGTGGGGGAGGTGGTGTAATGGACTTGTCTTCAATCAACCCCATCCTTCTCCTCGCCTCTCTCATGGTGGCTGCGACCCCGATCATGTTGGCCGCGATTGGCGAGTTGGTCGTAGAGCGCGCGGGAGTTCTGAACCTTGGCGTTGAGGGGATGATGATCACTGGGGCCGTGTGCGGCTTTGTGGTGGCAGTGAATACAGGCTCTCCTTGGATGGGCTTTGTGGGGGCGGCAATAGGGGGTGCGATACTGGCCTCTTTGTTCGGGTTTCTGACCCAGTATTTGCTGTCTAATCAGGTCGCGACCGGGCTGGCGCTGACGCTGTTTGGGTTGGGGCTGTCGTCGTTGATCGGCCAAGGCTATATCGGGATCAAGGCGCCGAGCTTTCCCGATTGGCATATCCCGTTGTTGGGTGACATCCCGGTTATTGGGCCAATCGTGTTTCAGCATGATCCGATGGTCTATGTCGGCTTGCTGATTGTTCTTGGCGTCTGGGCCTTCCTGAAATTCAGCCGTGCCGGTTTGATCCTGCGCGCTGTCGGCGAGAACCATGATGCGGCCCATGCGCTGGGCTACAAGGTCCGGCTGGTGCGGATGGGCGCGATCATGTTTGGCGGTGCCTGTGCGGGATTGGGCGGCGCGTATCTCAGCCTTGTGCGGGTGCCGCAATGGACCGAAGGGATGACGGCTGGGGCTGGATGGATTGCCCTTGCCATTGTTGTGTTTGCCAGCTGGAAGCCGGGGCGGCTTTTGCTGGGTGCTTATTTGTTCGGCGGGGTGACTGTTTTGCAGCTGAACCTGCAGGCGGCTGGCATGGCCATTCCCGTCGAATATCTGTCGATGTCGCCCTATCTGGCAACTATTCTGGTTCTGGTTATTATGTCCGCCGGACGGGCGCCCGGGTCACTGGGCCGAATCTTTCACGCCTCGCGGTAGAGGCAACCGATCAAGACCACCAATGGGGGAAATACGGATGATCAAATCACTTGTGACGGGGGCCACGCTTGCCCTTGGCATGGCCACGGCGGCATTTGCTGACGGGCATGAAAAGACAAAGGTCGGCTTTGTCTATGTTGGCCCAATTGGCGATGGCGGCTGGACCTATGAGCATGACAAAGGCCGTTTGGCTGTCGAAGAAGCGTTCGGCGATGCGGTTGAGACCGTCTACGTTGAAAGCGTGCCAGAAGGCCCGGACGCAGAGCGTGTGATGACGCAGATGGCGCTGGAAGGCGCTGACCTGATCTTTACCACATCTTTTGGCTACATGGACCAGACGATCAACGTCGCCTCCAAGTTCCCGGACGTGAAGTTTGAGCACGCAACCGGCTACAAAACCGCCGACAACGTCTCTGTCTACTCCGCACGCTTTTACGAAGGTCGCGCTGTTCAGGGCCACATTGCCGGTCAGATGACCGAAAGCAATATCGTAGGCTACATCGCATCCTTCCCCATTCCGGAAGTGATCCGGGGCATCAACTCTGCCTATCTTCACGCCAAGGAAGTGAACCCGGACATCGAGTTCAAGATCGTTTGGGCCTACACATGGTTTGATCCTGCAAAAGAGGCTGAAGCCGCTAACGTGTTGATTGAACAGGGCGCTGACATCATTTTGCAGCACACAGACTCGACCGCCCCTCAGGCTGCAGCGCAGGCCGCAGGCAATGTTGTGACATTTGGTCAGGCGTCGGACATGGCAGAGTTTGGTCCGTTCCCGCGCGTCTCTTCCATTATCGACGATTGGGCACCTTACTACATCGCCCGGACCCAAGCTGTTATGGACGGCACATGGGAGACCAGCAACACATGGGATGGTATTGGGCCAGGCATGGTGAAGATCGGTGAGATCACCGACGCTGTACCAGCTGAAGTGAAGGCATCTGCCGAAGCCATGATCGAAGCCTTGCGCACTGGCGAATACCACGCGTTTACGGGCCCGATTAACAAGCAGGACGGCTCTGCCTGGTTGGCAGAGGGCGAAGTGGCTGACGACGGCACACTTGCTGGCATGAACTTTTACGTTGAAGGTCTGACGGGCGAAATCCCCCAGTAAGCTTGCAAGCGTTCCTAAGAAGGCCCTCGCGATTGCGGGGGCCTTTTGCGTTCATCGTCCGTTCATGGGCGGTCTGGTAGAGTTTTATTGAAATGTGAAGGATGTTCCATGACCACGTACCAGTTTGCCTTTGTTTTGCTTTGCTTCGCACAGATTGTGCACTTCTCGCGCCATTGGGTTTTGTTGACGATGAGCCTGCGGGAAGACGCGCGGGAGGCCCGGATGCGGACATCCGTCGACTGGAAAGCTGCGCGACCGCGCAAACGACGGTAGGCGGGTTCAAAGGCTACATTGATTGCGGCCGTAGGGTGCGTGCTTGTCACGCACCGCCTGTTTCGGTCATGGTGCGTGACAAGCACACACCCTACGAGACAGCCCTATGACACATCTGACGACCAGCTCTGGTGACCCGCTTTCGCGCCTGACATTCGGGACCATGCAATTTGGCGGCAAAGCTGACGCTGATGCATCCCGCGCGATGTATGACGCGGCACGGGGCGCTGGCATAAACCACTTTGATACTGCCGTTGGATATACCGGCGGCGCGTCCGAGGCGTTGCTGGGCCCGATGGTGTCTGACGCGCGCGACAAGATCTATCTTGCCACGAAGGTTGCTTATATCGGTGGCTCTGGCCGCGCGAATATCCTGAAAATGTTTGATCAGTGCCGCAGCCAGTTAGGTCTGGATAGCGTTGATCTGTTGTACCTGCATCGCTTTGATGATGACACGCCGCTGGAAGAAACATTCGAGACGATGGCTGGCCTGCAAAGTGACGGGCACATCCGTCATATCGGTGTGTCAAACTATGCTGCTTGGCAGGTAATGAAGGCGCAGGCCGTTTGTGCCACCTTGGGCACCCGGATTGATGTGATCCAGCCGATGTATTCGCTGGTCAAACGCCAGGCTGAGGTCGAGATTTTTCCGGTGGCCGTGGATCAGGACATCAAGATCGTCCCGTATTCGCCGCTGGGTGGCGGTTTGCTGACCGGGAAATACGCCAAAGGGGAAACGGGCCGATTGACCGAGGATGAGCGCTATAAAGTCCGATATGATGTCCGTTGGATGCACGCTTGTGCGGCGCAGCTAAGTCGTATCGCTGAAGACGTCGGCACAGCCCCCGCAACGTTAGCTGTTGCTTGGGCTGCCCGGCATTCGGCAGCGCCATCCCCGATCATTTCTGCCAAGTCGGTGGCACAATTGGTCCCGTCGTTGGCCGCAGAGGGATTTGAGATGGACGATGCGCTTTATGCCCGTATCACCGCGTTGTCCCAGACACCCGCGCCTGCGACGGACCGGCTGGAGGAGGCGTAATCGACCATGAACATCGCTGGTTTTGACGACGGCACATGGCTGAACCCGCCGCCTGACTGGAGCATCGATGCGGGTGGTATTTTGCACGCGACCTCAGGCGACCGTACCGATTTTTGGCAGGACACCCATTATGGCTTTCGCCGCGATGATGGTCACACGTTGCTGCATCCCGTGCAGGGTGGATTTACCGCATCACTGACGTTTGAAGGGGACTATGACGCCCTGTATGACCAAGCCGGATTGATGATGCGGGCCGGTACGGGTGCGTGGATCAAATTCGGGATCGAAAAGACCGATGGCATCGCGCATCTTAGCGTTGTTGCCACTTACGGTGGCCGGTCGGATTGGTCTGCCCAGCCGGTTGCCTTGGACGGACCTGTGATGCTGCGCGCCACACGATTGGGCGATGCGATGTTGATGCAATGGTCGCCCGATAGAGGGCAAACATGGGCGATGGTTCGGCTTGCGCCAGTGCCGATGGTTGATGCGGCAGACCTGCGGGTCGGACCCTATCTTTGCGCGCCAGAGCGATCTGGGTTTACCGCGCGGTTTCTTGCTTTTGCTGTGCAAGAGCCTGTTGTGGCAGGGTTGCACGCATAGGACTGCGCCTATGCGCTGCGCCATCCTTTGCCGACATCCACAGGATTTGCGACGCGAACAGGTCACAGTTTGCACGGGCGTTCAATATGTCGCCTTTGGTGTGCCACATTCACTCTGCTAGGGTGCACAAAGCCAACAAGGACACCCACCTATGAACATTTTGCGCAAAGTTAAAACGCAACTTGAAACACCCCGCGACGAACGACCCCTCGGCAGTGGCTGGCTGTCAGGGTCGTTGGCCTTGCTGGCCTCTATCGCGGGCTTCTTGATCGTCATGCTACGCTGGTTCCCCGAAACGTTTTCGTACCCAGAAATCGCCTTTATCCAAGACAGCGGCATTGTCACAATCTTCCTGCGATTTGTGTTGTTGTCGGGCTATGCGCTTGCCTTGCTGAGCCTGATCCTAAGCCAGCGCAAATCGCTTGGGTGGACCGCATTGGCGATTTCTGTGGTGGCCTCTTTGATGGCGACAACTCAGCCAGAGGTGGGGGATGCGCCGCAAAGCCTGTACTTCGGCCTTGATTATTTCATCATCAACGTTCTGGTCGTGGGCTTTTTGTTTGTCCCGCTAGAGCGGTTCTTCCCAGCCCGGTCCGAACAGACTGTGTTCAGGGCCGAGTGGCAGGAGGATATGTTCTACTACCTTGTCAGCTCCATGCTCGTGCAGGTTTTGGGTTTCCTGACCCTTGCCCCGTCAAACTATGTGAATGCGCAGGCTGACCTGGATGCCGTCCGGGCCACGATCGTGGCGTTGCCGTTCTGGTTGCAGGTGGTGATCATCATGATGGCCACGGACTTTGTCCAGTACTGGGTGCATCGCGCGTTCCATACGTTCCCCGTATTGTGGCGGTTCCATGCGATCCACCATTCCACCAAGAAGATGGATTGGCTGGCCGGTGCCCGGATGCATTTGATCGAGATTGCTGTGCTGCGCAGCTTGACTGCCTTGCCGATGTTCACCCTTGGGTTCAAACCGGAGGCCATTCAGGGCTATCTTTTGATCGTCTACTTTTATTCCAGCTTTATCCACGCCAACATCGGCTGGAAGCTGGGGTTTCTGGAGCGGTTCTTTGTGACCCCGCGGTTCCACCATTGGCATCACGGCAGTGATCGGGCCGCTATTGATATCAACTATGCGTCTCATTTTCCCATCTATGATTGGCTGTTCGGGACCCACCATTTGCCGGAAACGGAATGGCCCGAGGCATATGGCGTTGTGGGGAACACGGTGCCGCGCGGGTATTGGAAGCAGTTTATCTATCCGTTCACCAAGCCCAAACCGGAAGATCCGCCGCAGATGCCGGGGGAGTAAGCGCGGGAAGCGGCGGGTCGAAGCCCCGCCCTACGGCATGTCGTGACGTCTACCAGTGTGGCGGGCGTTGGTCTGCAAGGGGGACGCTGCTGCCGCTTTCCATCTCGCGGCCCGCTTCGCGTTCCATCAGCATCGCAAGGCGGCGGGTGGCCACGGCCAGTTCTGTCTCTTGTCGGGCCACGATGTCCGACAGGTCCTCGACCGTTTTGGTGAGGTGGGCGATCTGTTCTTCAAGATGAGTCACGTCTGTCATGATGTCCTCCTATCACGGCCACAGGCGGGGCGACAGCGATGCATTGCCCCGCTGGCCTGCCCGCGTTAAACGGCAGGCGCAAACTGCATATATAATGGATCCGGCAATGGCCAAGATGAAGAAAGCCCCTCGCCCCAAGGCGCAGACCCCGAAAGGGTTCCGCGACTACTTTGGCGCAGAGGTGACGAAGCGCACTGAAATGCTCAATCAGATCGCTGCCGTCTACCATCACTACGGCTTTGATGCGCTGGAGACATCTGCCGTTGAAACCGTCGAGGCGTTGGGGAAGTTCCTGCCGGACGTGGACCGCCCGAACGAGGGTGTGTTCGCGTGGGAAGAGGACAGCGATTGGCTGGCGTTGCGCTATGACATGACCGCCCCTTTGGCGC
Organism: uncultured Paracoccaceae bacterium; assembly: GCA_938016515.1. Taxonomy (GTDB): domain Bacteria; phylum Pseudomonadota; class Alphaproteobacteria; order Rhodobacterales; family Rhodobacteraceae; genus Yoonia. Next base: position 1,244 of record CALILP010000136.1, on the reverse strand, counting down.
GAGTCTATGCCCAGTACCGCAATGATCTGCCAACCCCCTATCGCCGCTATGCGATGGGGCCGGTTTGGCGCAACGAGAAGCCCGGACCGGGGCGGTTTCGCCAGTTCTATCAGTGTGATGCGGATACGGTTGGTGCGCCTAGCGTGGCTGCGGACGCCGAGATTTGTGCGATGCTTGCGGATACGCTGGAGGCTGTGGGGATTGAGAAGGGTGATTATATCATTCGGGTGAACAACCGGAAGGTGCTGAACGGCGTGATGGAAGTGGCTGGCCTGTCGGGTGACGACAAAGAGGCCGAGCGCGGGATCGTGCTGCGCGCGATCGATAAGTTGGATCGGTTGGGCGTTGAAGGTGTGCGGGCTTTGCTGGGTGAAGGGCGCAAGGACGAGAGTGGGGACTTCACGAAGGGAGCGGGGCTTTCATCCGAACAGACCGCGCAAATCATGCGTTTCGTCGGTTCGGCTAGTGAAGTCGATAGTAAGCTAGAGAAGTTGGCCGACAAACTGATTTCGGACGTCGAGGCTGGCACCGAAGAAACCGAGAGTTTTCTTGCGTTGATTCACCAATCCAAGGAACGTTTCGTGGGACGTTTTTCTCCAGATGCAAAGGCTGCGATGGCGCTGCGAAACGCTGCGAGCCTTCATGAAATTAGAGTAATGGTCGGAGAGTCTGGTGTTGGAAATGAAGGCGCTGACGAGCTTGAACAGATGATCAGGTTGTTAGAGGCTCAGGGTTATGGCTCGGACAAAATTGTGATTGATCTCTCAGTCGTTCGTGGTCTCGGGTACTACACTGGCCCTGTCTATGAGGCCGAACTCACCTTCCAGATCGAAGACGAAAAGGGTCGCCCCCGCAACTTTGGCTCTGTCGCCGGTGGTGGCCGCTATGATGACCTCGTGAAGCGGTTCACGGGGCAGGCTGTTCCGGCGACGGGGGTTTCTATCGGGGTGGATCGCCTGCTGGCCGCACTTGATGCGAAGGGGCGGTTATCGAAAGCGGCAATTGGTCCGGTGGTTGTGACTGTCATGGATAAGGCCGAGATGGCGCAGTATCAAGCGATGGTCGCTGAATTGCGCAATGCGGGTATTCGGGCGGAAGTTTACCTCGGAAACCCCAAAAACTTTGGCAACCAACTCAAGTACGCGGATGCCCGGCATTCTCCGGTGGCTGTGATCGCGGGGGGGGATGAGTTTGAGAAGGGTGTTGTCCAGATCAAGGACCTGATCCTTGGCGCGGAGATTGCC
>CALILP010000135.1 GCA_938016515.1 uncultured Paracoccaceae bacterium | reverse complement strand
TTGGTCAGTGCCGCTGACTACAAAGGATGGGCCTTGGGTCTGTTGGTTGAATTCCTTGCAGCTGGCTTGACGGGATCTGTCAACTCCTTGGATGTGAAAGGCTTGAAACTTCCCGACGGGCCACCGCACGATTTGGGCCAGTTCTATATTCTCATTGACCCCGATACGCATGCCACGACGCTTGGTGCCCGGATCGAACGGATTGCGACCGAATTAGCAAGCGATCCCAACGTGCGCATCCCCGGATCGATTTCAAAAAACCGGACCAGCGTGGACGTCGACGATGCAGTGTGGGCGCGGATCACAGATTTGGCTACGAATGCGGGTTAAACCACTTTGAAAGCATTGAAGAGGTTCAAGATCACGCAGTGTGGGTGAAACGTGTAATGGGGATTATGGTCAATACGGCTGCGCGCATTGATGCTTCATTCGTTAGGATATGCCAGCTCCCATGCGACCACTCAGAGACGTTCTGAGCGTTCCACGTTGAGATGCCCCAGAATGGCCTCATGCAACCCGCCGTTGCTGGCCAGAAAAGAGCCTGATGACAGGATGCTGCGATCTGCCCACAGCGGTGTGACCCGTCCGCCTGCTTCTTGCACCAGCAAGATACCCGCTGCGATGTCCCATGCCCCCAAGTTACGTTCCCAGTAACAATCGAACCGCCCTGCTGCGACATAGGCGAGGTCCAGTGCTGCCGCCCCCCAGCGGCGCAGGCCGGATGTGCGTGGCATCGTCGCTTCCAGATCTTCCAAACTGTGCCGCAGATAGGTGATGCGCCCGCCTGCCGGAAGGCCGGTCGCCAGTAGCGCTGCACTCAGGTCCATGTCGTGGCTGACGGTGATTGCCTGACCGTTCAGAAATGCACCTTTGCCATGCTCTGCTGTGAACATTTCGCGCTTGCAGGGGTCATAGATGACCGCGGCCAAGGGGACGTCGCCATCGCAAAGCGCAATCGAGACCGCCCAATGTGGCAGACCCTTGAGGAAATTGACGGTCCCATCCAAGGGGTCGACCACCCACCGCAGTCCTGATGTCGCCCCTTCGATGCCTGTTTCTTCGCCCAACCAGCCGTAGTCGGGAAAGCGCTGTGTCAGGTAGTCCGATATGGTTTCTTCTGCTGCGAGGTCCGCATCGCTGACGAAATCACCTGCCGTCTTTTCGGTGACTTTCAGGGCTGTCCGTTGCGTGCTGGCTTGCATCAACCCTTGCCCGGCCAAATATGCCGCCTCTGCCATGACGCGCAGGGTGTCTGACGCCTTTGGCGACAGGGACGCGTCCGCATCCAAGGCGTTATCCCTGCGCATAAGTTACCCGATGGCACAGTGTTTGAGGGGACGACAGGATATCACCGTAGCTTTCAGCCAGCGCTGCAAAGGGTGTTTCGCCTGAAATCAGGGAATCGAGGCAGGGATCGTCCAGCAGTGCCAGTGCCTTCAACATGCGGCGGCGGTAGGTCCAGCGCGCGGCTTGTCCCGCCGGAATGCGCCCGACCTGCGAGCTGATCAGGTGAAGGCGGCGTTGGTGGAACCGCCCCCCTAGTGGTGCCTCGACATGGCGCGTGCCGTACCAACTGGCTTCGACGACACGGGCTTCGATGCCGGCCACAGAGATCGCAGTCGCAAGACCAGCCGCACTTGCAGAGGCATGCACCACAACATCAGCGTCCTGTGGCACCGCGTCGGGCAGCGCAAAGTCACAGCCCATGGCGTTTGCCACTGTCTGTCTGGCAGGGTCGATATCGGTAAGGGTAACTTTTGTTCCTGCGATTTTGGCCGCCAGGTAGCCGACGAGCGCGCCCACGACCCCGCAGCCCACAACAACAACCCGGTCCCCGATGCTGATCTGTGCGTCCCATGTGATGTTCAGCGCGGTTTCCATGTTCGCCGCTAGCACGGCGCGCGCAGCTGGCACCGCAGCAGGGATCGGGCACATTGCACTTTCCGTTGCGTAAAAGCGGGATTGATGGGGGAAGAGGGAGAAGACGACTTCGCCGGCGCGCGCGCCCGTTTCGATTTGGCCGACGGATGCGTAGCCGTATTTGACCGGGAAGGTGAATTCCCCTTCTTGGAAGGGGCACCGCATGGTCTGATGTTCTGTGACCGGGACATGGCCGCGAAACACCAAGGCTTCGGTGCCGCGGCTGATGCCGGTGAACAGCGTGCGCACCAAGGCTGCGTCAGGGATCGGCGTGATGGCTGTGTCCCGGATTTCTGCCTGCTGTGGTCCCGTGATCCAAAGGGCTGGGGCTGATTGCGGCTGCGTCACAAAAGATGACCCGATTTCAGGGCTTTGATGTCCAGATAATTCTGGTTGTGCACGTTCCGCGCGACACGCAGGGGCAATTGCTCGGTTACGGTGATCCCGTTTGCGGCGAAGGTTTCGACCTTGGCGGGGTTGTTCGTCAGCAGGCGCACAGCGTCAAAGCCAAGGGTTTGCAGCATATTGGCGGCAACCCGAAAATCGCGTTCGTCGTCTTCAAAGCCAAGGCGGTGATTGGCCTCGACGGTATCAAAGCCCTGTGATTGCAGGTCATAGACCCGCATTTTGTTGGCCAGCCCGATCCCTCGCCCCTCTTGATTGAGGTACAGCAGGACGCCCGCCCCCTCTTCACCCATGCGCGCAAGAGCTGTCCGCAGTTGCGGACCGCAGTCACATTTCAGGCTGCCCAGAACATCCCCTGTAAAACAGGCAGAATGCAGACGTGACAGGACTGGTACAGTGCGGTCAGGGGCGCCGATTTCGATGGCGTAATGCTCTGTCCGGCCATCTGGGTCGCGAAACACATGCAGTTTGCTGACGTCGTGCGCTTCCAGCGGAAGGCCCGCGACTGCGACGGGTGCAAGTGCGGGCTGAAGGGAAAGCGCCATCAAAGCATCATTGGCCTGCAATGGCACCAGCGCCAGATCGGCAAGCGTGTCTGTTGTATCGACAGCGAACAGGGCGGCTGCGGGCAGCATCTCTGCTTTCTTGACCAGTTGGATGGCCAGGCGATGCACCGTGGTGTCCCCGATGCGGATCTGATGCAACGGCCCTGTTGGGCCTCTGGCTTTGTCGAATTGGGTATCGACCAGATTTTGGTACCAATGAAGGTCTGCATTTTCAGGCGGGCGTATACGAACCGGCGTTGCCGCCACATCTGAGGCGGCCGCCGGCGTCATGACGGCCCATGCGCGTTGCGGTGTGATGACCAGTTCTGGCGTGCCAAAGCGGGCCTGCAAGGCGTCGAACCGCGCTTGGCTAAGCGTTTCAACAGCGACCATCACAGTCCGTTCGGAGCCGTGCGACATGACGCAGGGCAAACCCATCCGCACGTCACCTGATGCACGCGCGACCTGTTCCTGCGGCGTTGGCAGCAAACAGTCAGAGGCATTATTCACGTTCAATGTGCTTGTCCTTGTCATGGGGCGAGGCCCGGATGAAGTCTGTTTTGGTCCTGCATCAGGCATCCAATGCGGCTTGTTTTGAGTGGGCAATCGATGACGTCTGAGCCGAAAGCAGACAGTCGAACAGGACGTCGGACCCAAGATTATAGGCTTGGGTTTGTGGACGGCGCGCCGCGGCCAGCGTGCCAACCGGAGATGTCGTCAGAGATTGCGGACCTGATCCGATCAAGAGGGGTGCGACGGAAATGTGCAGACGGTCCAGTAAATCGGCCTCTAGGAATTGGGCAATCGTGATCCCGCCCCCTTCGATCAATATGCGTTTGAATCCGTGGTCGGCCAAGGTTGCGATAATCACCTTTGGGCAAATCCAGTCGGACCGGGGCAAGGTGATCGTCTCGACACCCTTGGGGCGCTCTTTTTCCACCGCCTGAATGACAATCCGGCGGACGGATGGATCATGCAAAAGTTGGGCTGTGTTTGGTAACCGGCCATCAGGGTCGATTACGACGCGCGCCGGGCTGTGCCCATCGGCCAGCCGAACGGTCAGTTGCGGATCATCGTGCAGCGCTGTTTTGACCCCGATCACAACGGCGTCGGCCAAGGCCCTCAGGCGATGCAGATGCGCAAGGCCGTCTTCGCCCGACACATCCTGCGCGTCCCCGGTTTCTGTCGCAATGCGTCCGTCCAAAGATTGTCCGATCTGGGCAAAGACCATCGGGGCGTCCTGCGGTTCGGCCAAGGCACCATACAGCGCCAGCGATTGCGCTTCGCCTTGGGTCCATTTTTCAGTGGCGCGGGGTGCAGTCCCAGATTTCACAGCCAGAATCCTTTTCCATACTCTTTGTGTTACGTCTAAGCGCTGCATTTTATTCTCCTCGTCGCCTCTGATTTTGCGGACATCAGGCTGGTGATCCATGTGGGACCGCCAAAAGGTCTGTGTGTCCGATCATCGCTTTCGCGTGTGCGACATCTGCAATCCGGGCCTGTGCCCAGTGCGCAGCATCCGTGTTTCCGGTTTCTCGGGCGGCATCGCCGATGCCAGCGATCAATTGCCGGTGCAGCTCTGCCTGATCAGCGCCCAGCTGCCATGGGCTTTGCGATAAAGTGACGTCAAACCCGTTGTGTGAAAGGATATGCTGTGCCAGCGCCCCCGAACGAGCCCCCATCGCGGGTCCGATCCCTTTGTCCGTTTGCTGGTGCCGGTTGAACGATGCTGTGATCGCATCATCCCCCGCACCCGCCGGAGACCATTGCATCACACCATCGTAATTCAGGGCTGCATAAAACGGGATGCCCGCCTGCCCCAACCGCTGTGCGAGGTGGGTCATCCATGTCTGCGGCATCAGATCAAGAAGTGCAGAGGCCGTGACCAGACTGACCCCGGCAAGCGGCAGATCATCGATGTCGCGCAGGTTCATCACAACGCATTCCGACTGCGGATGCCGGGAATGCGCGATATCCAAAAGGTCTGGGTCGCCATCAACAAAGCGCCACGTCCAACTGGAACATGCACCCCCTTGAAAGGCCCGCGCCGTGGACCCTGTCCCACTGCCCAAGTCCAGCACAACAGCGTCTTCACCGGCCACAGCGATTGCGTGCGCCAGCAGGTCGCGGTTTCGCGCGGCCAGATCAGCCGGTTCGCGCAAGGCCAACCAGTCCGGTGAAAAGGACATATCAGACATCCGCCTCGTACCACCCGCGCGCGACGTGGCTTTCTTCAAGCGATACTTTGATGCGCTTCACACGTCCGCCGCCGC
>CALILP010000134.1 GCA_938016515.1 uncultured Paracoccaceae bacterium | reverse complement strand
TAAGCCGCGATCCCGTATTCGTTCAGGCCCCCAGCCTTTGGCATCGCATCGTAAAGCGTCACGTCGTGGCCCAGCATCGCAAGCCGGTGGGCACAGGACAGGCCCGCAGGGCCAGCCCCCACAACAGCGACTTTCTTGCCGGTGTCAGGTGCGCGCGTGTATGGATGGATGCCCTTTTCCATCAGGGTATCCGTGGCATAGCGCTGCAAGCGACCAATCTCGACCGGTTTGCCTTCGGCCATTTCGCGCACGCAGGCCTGCTCGCACAGGTCTTCGGTGGGGCAAACCCGAGCGCACATGCCGCCCAGAATGTTCTGGTCAAAGATTGTTTTCGCCGCGGCCTCTGGCGTGCCAGTGCTGATCTGGCGGATGAAAAGCGGGATATCGATGTCTGTCGGGCAGGCCGTGATACAAGGGGCGTCGTGGCAAAAGTAGCAACGGTCTGCGGCCACTGCCGCCTCGTGCGGTTCCAGCGGCGCGTGCAGGTCATCAAAGTTTGTCGCGATATCCTCTGCGGGCAAACGGCCTGCAACGATACCGGGGGTCAATGGGGTGGCCATCAGCAACTCTCTGTCTATCCTCGGATGACTGACAGCTTGGCACAGATTATTTTTTTATCAAATGGTAAATTTTAGGCAGGACGTGAATGGGCACGCGAGCGCTGCGCCCGTTGCTGGTGCCGGAGCCTCCGGCGGGAGGGTTGGAGCCGTCTTGGAAAAGGTCTGGGAGACCTTTTCAGGCGACAACGGGCAGAGCGCCGGTTTTGGCGAAATGAAGACGGGGGTGCGTCTAGAAGTCGAAAGGGTCCGTCGAGACGCGTTTGCCGAGGGTGAAGGCGTCTGAAACATGCACCATAGGTCGAAGATCGACGTCGGAGGTGCCGCTTTCGACCAGTGATTTCATTTGCTTATAAAGATGGGGATACTCACCAAGGTTGCCGGTGTCTTGTTCATCGCCATCCAAAAATAGCCGCGTCCCGCCTTCTTTGACGTCGAGCGTTCCAGCGGTGGTTTCAACCGTGATGTCCCAACTTTGTGGCCCGGTTTGCCGCCAGTCGAAGTCGCCGGTGACGTTACCCGACCACGCCATTTCTGCCGCAATGGGCGTGTCCCGGTTTGCTGGATATGTCAGTTGCGCCTTTTGCAAGCGCATCTCGAACGGCAGGATTTCGGTTATGATCGACAGTGCATTGATGCCCGGATCGAAGACGCCCATACCGCCCGGCTCAAAGACCCAGTCCTGGCCGGGGTGCCATTTGTGCACGTCTTCCTTCCAGTTGATGTGGGCCTTGGTGATAGTCTTATCCGAGAGCCATTCCTTGGCAGGTTGCACCGCTTTCGCCGCGCGGCTGTGCCATGTGGCGAATAGCGTCACGCCCGCGTCTTGCGCCATTCTTTCAAGTTCGTGGATTTCCGCGAGCGTCGCACCTGGTGGTTTTTCAAGCATGACGTGACGGCCTGCTGCGATGGCTTTGGCCGCGTATTCGAAGCGTGGGACCGGTGGCAGACAGAGCGATATGACGGGGATGTCAGACCTGTCAGTGAGCAGTTGATCGAAGTCTTTGAACGCAGGCACGCCTTCGACTGTGCCAGAACGGCTGACGGTAGCTGCGAGGGCCCAATCGTTGCAGCCTTTAATGGCTGGGACATGCTGGTCGATTGCGATCTTGCCGATGCCGACAAGGCAGATGTTGGTGGTCATCAGTGCGATTCCTTTGCAACTTCGTTGCCCCGACAGCCGACGAGGAAGTCGAAGTCTGCCCCTGTGTCGGCGCCCATGACCTTGTCGTGGTAAAGCTGGGCATAGCCCCCGTTTGGGACAGGAATGTTCGGTTCGTAGGCGGCAAGACGTTTTGCGAGTTCATCATCGGGGATATCGAGGTGCAAGGTGCGTCCTTCCACGTCCAGTTCGATGAAATCACCGGTTTGTACAATCGCCAGAGGACCGCCAGCCGCCGCTTCGGGGGCGGTGTGCAGCACGACTGTTCCAAAGGCCGTCCCGGACATCCGCGCGTCAGAGACACGGACCATATCCCGGACCCCCTTTTGCAGAACCTTCTTGGGCAGGATCATATCCCCGACCTCTGCCATGCCCGGATACCCGCGCGGGCCGCAGTTCTTGAGGACCATCACGCAGGTCTCATCAATATCCAGATCGTCATCGTTTACCCGCGCTTTGTAATCGTCGATGTCTTCGAACACGACCGCCCGGCCCCGGTGTTTCATCAGATGCGGGCTGGCGGCAGAGGGTTTGAGAACGGCCCCATTGGGCGCGAGGTTGCCACGCAGCACCGCGATACCACCGGATTGGGTGAGCGCCTTTTCGACCGGCAGAATGACGTCTTCGTTCCAGTTGGTGACCTCCTTGACCTCATCCCAGATCGACCCGCCAGAGACTGTCAAAGCGTCCTTGTGCAACATGCTCGCATCGCCGAGGCGTTTGATGACGACGGGCAATCCGCCCGCGTTAAAGAACTCCTCCATTAAATATTTCCCGGAGGGCATCAGGTTCACGATCGTCGGCACGCCTTTGCCGCAGCGGTCCCAATCGTCCAGCGTCAGATCAACCTCGCAGCGTCCCGCAAGTGCCAGCATGTGAACCACCGCATTGGTGGAACCGCCGATAGCGCCGTTGGTCCGGATCGCGTTCTCGAAGGCGTCCTTTGTCATGATGTCAGAGGGCTTCAGGTCATCCTTCACCATGTCGACGATGCGCCGCCCGGTGATATGCGCCATCACGCGGCGGCGGCTGTCCACCGCTGGGATTGCGGCGTTGCCAGACAGGGCCATGCCCAACGCCTCTGCCATGCTGGCCATCGTGGAGGCCGTACCCATCGTGTTGCAGGACCCAGCGGAGCGGGACATAGAGGCTTCCGCCGCTACGAATTCCTCAGGTGTCATGTTGCCTGCCGCGACCTCTGCCGAGAAGTGGCGGATATGCGTGCCAGAGCC
>CALILP010000133.1 GCA_938016515.1 uncultured Paracoccaceae bacterium | reverse complement strand
GCGTTGGCGTTTGATGTGGTCCTGGCCAGCGACCAAGCCTATTTTGTGCAGGCTTTCACGCGCATTGGCCTGATCCCGGATGCGGGCGGCACCTTTGCATTGCCCCGCCAAATAGGAACGGCGCGGGCAATGGGGGCGGCGTTGTTTGCAGATAAAATCACTGCCCAGCAAGCGGCAGACTGGGGCATGATCTATGAATGCATCCCGCAGGCTGATTTTGCGCAGCGCTGGCAAGATCGGGCGGCGCAACTGGCGAATGGGCCAACTGCGGCTTACGGCTTTCTGAAGGAAGCGATGAAAGCCTCGGCCCATAATTCTTTCGAGCAACAGCTTGCGGTTGAGGCAAAGCTGCAAGGCAAATGTGGCCAAACCCGCGACTTTCAAGAAGGTGTTGTCGCTTTCCTTGAGAAACGGCAGGCAGTCTACGAAGGGCGCTAGGTCGCAGCGATGACAATTTCTGTCCCAGAAATTGTTGCCAAATTCTATAAGAGAATTTGTGGATGCCAGCTAGCTTGGCTAGGTGCGTTCCAACGCAAAATAGACGCTGTCCGACCACACCCCATCTATGCAGAACGTGCGGTCGGCGCGGTGCGTTTGCGAAAGTCCCAGTCTATGGAACAGGCCCACAGAAGCTGCGTTTCGCGGGTCTGCGTCTCCGGTCAGGACCTGTGCCTGCGTGGTGGCCCAAATGTGGGGTAATACCACCAGCATGGCTTCTGAGACATAGCCTTGGCGGTGGTAGGGATGATGCAGCATAAAGCCGACCTCCCATTTTCGAAACATACCTGCATTTCCGATCATCTTTCCGTCCAGATCGATGATGAAATTTACAGCAGACTGCGCAAAATCGGTAATCTTCCCGGCCAGCATTTTCTGTGTTGTTGCCAGGTCGGCGTGCGGGGCGGTTGACCAATACGCCATGTTTGCCGGATCGCTATAGATGGCAAACATCGCGTCTAGATCTGACGCGCGTGGTCCGCGAAGGACAAGGCGTTGTGTGGTCAGCATCGAAAAAGGGCCGCCCTGTTTGGCGGCCCGATCCCTTTAGCGTTTTGCAATTTCGACGTAATCGCGCGCAGTCTCGCCTTGGTACAACTGCCGGGGCCGGCCAATTTTCAATTGTGGGTCAGACAATTGCTCTGACCACTGCGAAATCCAGCCGACCGTCCGCGACAGTGCAAAGATGGGAGTGAACATCGAGGTCGGGAAACCCATCGCCTCGAGAATGATGCCAGAGTAGAAATCAACGTTCGGGAACAGCTTTTTCTCGGCAAAGTACGGATCGGCCAACGCCTGCTTTTCCAGCTCCATCGCGACCTGCAACAACGGGTTGTTTTCCACACCCAGCAGTTCCAGCACTTCGTCAGCGCTTTCTTTCATGACCGTCGCGCGCGGGTCAAAGTTCTTATAAACCCGGTGTCCAAAGCCCATCAGACGATAGCTGTCGTTCTTGTCTTTTGCGCGTGCAATGAATTCCGGGATCCGATCAACGGTCCCGATTTCCTTGAGCATCTCCAGGCAGGCCTGATTGGCACCGCCATGTGCCGGACCCCAGAGACATGCGATGCCAGCTGCGATGCAGGCAAACGGGTTTGCGCCCGACGAAGAGGCTAGACGCACTGTGGAAGTCGAGGCGTTTTGTTCGTGGTCTGCATGAAGTGTAAAGATCCGATCCATCGCCTTTGCAAGAACCGGGTTCACTTCATATTCTTCTGCGGGTACTGCAAAGCACATCCGTAAGAAGTTGGACGCATAATCCATATCGTTACGCGGATAGACGAAAGGTTGGCCGATCGTGTATTTGTAGGCCCATGCCGCAATCGTTGGCATCTTGGCGATCAGACGGATTGTGGCAACTTCGCGCTGGTGGGCGTCATTGATGTCTGTCGAATCGTGATAGAAGGCAGACATCGCGCCCACAACACCTACCATGATGGCCATTGGGTGTGCGTCTCGGCGGAAGCCGCGGAAGAAATTCGCCATCTGCTCGTGCAGCATAGTGTGATTGGTGACCAGATCCTCGAATTTCGTCAGTTCGGCGGAGCTGGGCAGCTCACCATAAAGAAGCAAGTAACAAACTTCGAGGTAGTGCGATTCCGCCGCCAATTGATCGATGGGATACCCGCGGTGCAACAACTCTCCCTTGTCACCGTCAATGAACGTGATGGTGCTGTCGCAGGCGGCGGTGGATGTGAATCCGGGGTCATAGGTGAACACACCCGCCTGACCATAAAGCTTGCGAATGTCGAGGACATCGGGGCCGGCAGTGGGGGAGTGAATGGGTAGGTCATAAGACTGCCCGTCAATCGTCAGTGTCGCGTTTTTTGTGGAGTCGGCCATGGTCATTCCTCGTCTAAGTCGCACACCAAAGGCGCGCGAGGCGTCATCGTCTCGTGCGTGAAACGTCGTTAACGTCAGAACGTAACGAAAAGATTTACCCTGTGGCGTCCTTTAGACGCAGCAGCGTTTCATCCCGGCCCAGCACCAGCATCATATCGAAAACACTCGGAGAAACCGCCCGTCCAGCCAGCACTGCCCGGAGTGGTCCGGCGAGCTTGCCCAGTTTGGTGTCATTGGCCGTTGCGACCGCTGATACAGCACCCTCCAAGGTGTCACGGTCCCAGCTAGCATTTTGCAACTGCGGCGTCAATTCTGACAGTATACCAATGTGTACATCGTCAAGGTTTTTCGCCGCCTTTTCATCGGGGTCAATGGGGCGCGAGGTCAGGATAAAGTGTGCTTTTTCAATAAGGTCCGGCAATGTCTTGGCCCGTTCTTTCAGGCAGTACATCGCGGCCAAAAGCCCATCACGTTGCAGTGCAGACAAAGGCGTTGCATCCGTGGCGTGCAGGAACGCGTCGATTTCTTGCAGCAGTGCAGCATCATCAGACGCCGCGATATGCTGGCCACAGATGTTGTCCAGTTTCTTGAAGTCAAACCGGGCAGGTGATTTGCCAATCCCGGCCAGATCAAACCAGTCTTTCGCTTGATCATCGGTGAAGAACTCATCATCCGCATGGCTCCATCCCAGCCGCGCCAGATAGTTACGCATACCCGCCGCCGGATAGCCCATGGCCTGATACTCCGCCGCACCAGTGGCGCCGTGCCGTTTTGACAGCTTCTTGCCGTCCGGACCAAAGATCAGCGGCACATGCGCCAGCACCGGTTTATTCCAGCCCATCGCCTCGTAGATCATGTTCTGGCGGAAGGCATTTGCCAGATGGTCATCGCCCCGGATCACATGGGTCACGCCCATATCATGGTCGTCAACCACAACAGCCAGCATATACACAGGGGTCCCGTCAGAGCGCAGGATGATCATGTCATCCAACTGCGCGTTCGCCCAAGTCACGTCGCCCTGCACTTCGTCATGCAAGGTGGTGGACCCATCGCGCGGCGCTTTCACACGGATCGTAAAAGGGGCGTCGGGATGGTCAGTTTCCGGGACGTCCCGCCAAGGAGACCGAAACAAGGTCGATGTCTTTTCTGCACGGGCTTTCTCGCGGAAGGCCTCGATGTCTTCGGGTGTCGAAAAACACTTGAACGCCGTGCCATCGGCCAGCATCTGGTGGGCGACAGCAACATGACGGTCGGCTTGGTCAGCCTGAGAGATCGGATCGCCATCCCAGTCGAGACCGAGCCATGTCAGGCCATCCAGAATTTTCTGAGTGTTCTGCGGGGTCGAGCGGGCCCTGTCCGTATCTTCGATCCGCAACAGAAATTTGCCTCCCCGGCCGCGGGCGTACAGCCAGTTAAACAAAGCCGTCCGCGCGCTGCCAATGTGCAGCGCGCCTGTGGGTGACGGGGCAAAACGGGTGACTATCGGGGTGTCAGACATCTCAAATTTACCTTTCGTTCACCATGATCCGGCATGTGTTGATCTGGACCTGCGGCATACGCAGCAATGAGGCAGAGAACAAGTGCGTCTGGTCACCCACACACGCGATGCGCTGTTGGCGCAGCGGGGTCATTTGATTGGCTGGGTTCCCGTGTGTCTGGGGATCGGGGTTGGCGTGTATTTCATGCTGCGGTTCGAGCCGTCATGGATCTTCATCGCAAACGTCGCTGTTGTGGCACTTGTGTGTACCGTTGGTGCACGTTTGGTGCACGTCGCGTGTACACCCATTTTGCTGGCCTTGGCGCTGTGCTGTACTGGTATGGTGATTGCCAAATACCGCACAGAAAGTGTCAGCGCACCAGTCCTTAGCTTCCGATACTATGGCCCGATTGAGGGCCGGATCGTGGGCATGGACCGCTCTGGCAGTGATGCGCTGCGGTTGACGTTGGACCGCGTACGCCTAGAACGGTTCGCGCCCGAGCGCATGCCTGGTAAGGTGCGGATCTCGTTGCATGGGGATTTGCCAGCAGTGGCGCTGATGCCCGGTCAACAGGTGATGACAACAGGCCATCTGTCGCCCCCGTCCGGACCCGCAGAGCCGGGGGGCTTTGACTTCCAGCGCCACGCTTGGTTCGCAGGGTTAGGTGCGGTTGGATACACCCGAAACCCCGTGCTGCGTGCAGCCCCGGCCCAACACGGCGATTGGGCAGCGCGGGTGTTTCAGGCCCGGATGGCTGTGTCACGCGGGGTGCAGGCGCGCCTGACGGGGGAAACGGGCGCCTTTGCCGCCGCAATCATGAGCGGAGACAGATCGGGCATGAGCCAAGAGACCTTGGCGCACCTTCGTGCCTCAAATCTGGCGCACTTGCTGGCGATATCGGGGCTACACATGGGGCTTCTGACCGCCTTTGTCTTCGCCGCACTGCGCAGCAGTCTGATGCTGATCCCAGCCATCGGTTTGCGCGTGCCCGCCAAAAAGATCGCAGCGGTGGGGGCTTTGATCGCGGCTGCAGGTTATCTGGCCTTATCAGGCGGCAACGTCGCCACAGAGCGGGCCTTCATCATGGTCTCTGTCATGCTGGTCGCAATCCTGCTGGGCCGCCCTGCGTTGACGATGCGCGCGGTTGCGATTGCGGCTGTGATCGTGCTGGTCCTGCATCCTGAAGCACTGACGGGCCCCGGATTTCAGATGTCTTTTGCCGCGACAACAGCGCTTGTGGCGGTGTTTGGGGCGATGCGACGGTTGGATCAACAACGCTTGCCCCGGTGGAGCAGGGGCATCTTGTCGGTTGTTGTCTCTTCTTTGGTGGCAGGTTTGGCGACGGCCCCGATTGCTGCGGCGCATTTTAACCAAATCGCGCACTACGGCCTGATCGCAAACTTGCTGAGCGTGCCTTTGATGGGGGCGCTCGTGATGCCAGCTGCTGTCGTAGCCGCGTGTTTGGCCCCTTTTGGTCTGGCGTGGGTGGGGCTGATGGTGATGGGATGGGGCCTTCGCTGGATCCTGTGGGTGGCGCAAACGGTGGCGGGCCAAGAGGGGGCGTTGGGCCATGTGGTCACGCCGGGTGGATGGGTCTTGCCGTTGATCATTGGCGGGGCCTTGGTGGTGATCTTGTGGCAGGGACGTGCGCGGGCCGTTGGGATCCCGATTGCCGTGGCGGGATTTGCCCTGTGGGGGATGACCGACAGACCTGCCGTGCTGATTGCGGACAGCGGCGGGTTGATGGGGGTCATGACAGAGGCGGGCCGGTCGCTA
>CALILP010000132.1 GCA_938016515.1 uncultured Paracoccaceae bacterium | reverse complement strand
AAAATCCTCGAATTGCGCGAAATCACAGGTTGGAAAGTCCCGATCTACGTGAAGGTTGCAGGCGCGCGGCCCTATTACGACACCACACTCGCAATCAAGGCTGGCGCCGATGCTGTCGTGTTAGACGGTATGCAAGGTGGGACAGCGGCAACGCAGGATGTCTTCATCGAACATGTCGGCCAGCCAACTTTGGCAATTGTCCGGCCCGCTGTGCAGGCCCTGCAAGACCTCGGAATGCACCGCAAAGTCCAACTGATCCTGTCTGGCGGTATCCGCTCCGGCGCGGATGTGGCCAAGGCGATGGCGCTTGGCGCGGATGCGGTGGCGATTGGGACGGCTGCGCTGATCGCGTTGGGTGACAACGATCCAAAGTATGAAGCGGAGTACAACAAGCTTGGAACAACTGCCGGGGCTTATGACGACTGGCACGAGGGCCAGGACCCTGCTGGGATCACGACACAAGACCCAGAACTGATGGCGCGCTTTGATCCGATCGAAGGCGGGCGGCGCTTGAAAAACTACCTCAAGGTGATGACGCTGGAAGCGCAGACGATTGCGCGGGCCTGCGGCAAGAACCACCTGCACAATCTGGAACCAGAGGACCTTGTGGCCCTGACAATGGAAGCCGCCGCGATGGCCAAAGTTCCACTGGCTGGCACTGACTGGTACCCCGGCAAACCCAACACATCTTTCTGACCTAAAAACGAGGGCGCGGCTGATTGCAGACCGCGCCCCTATCTTTCCAATGACAGGGAACATCACCATGGCCACTGACCTCGCCAAATTCGCCGCCGACAATGGCGTCAAATACTTCATGATCTCCTTCACGGACCTCTTCGGCGGGCAACGCGCCAAGCTGGTTCCGGCCCGCGCGATAGCCGACATGCAAGAAGACGGGGCTGGTTTTGCGGGCTTCGCCACATGGCTCGATCTGACGCCAGCGCACCCAGATATGCTGGCGGTCCCTGACCCAGAAGCGGTTATCATCCTGCCTTGGAACAAAGAGATTGCTTGGGTCCCAGCGAACTGCGTGATGGAAGACGAACCCGTGGAACAAGCGCCGCGCAACGTGCTGTGCCGCTTGATCAAAGAAGCCGCTGCCGAAGGCCTACACGTCAAGACCGGCATTGAGGCCGAGTTCTTTTTGCTCACCCCCGCAGGCGACCAGATCAGCGATGAATACGATACAGCTGCCAAGCCCTGCTACGACCAGCAAGCCTTCATGCGCCGTCTCGACGTGATCCGCGAGATCAGCGACCATATGCTAGAGCTTGGCTGGAACCCCTACCAGAATGACCATGAAGACGCGAACGGCCAGTGGGAGATGAACTGGGACTTCGACGATGCTCTGAACACCGCGGACAAGCACAGTTTCTTCAAGTTCATGGTCAAAACGGTCGCCGAAAAGCACGGCTACCGGGCGACGTTCATGCCGAAACCAGTCGAAGGTCTGACAGGCAACGGTTGCCACGCCCATATCTCGGTCTGGGATGCGCCCGGTGACAAATCGAAAACCAACGTCTTCGCAGGGGATGGCGAAGGCCAAACCGGCGAAGTTGGCCTGTCCGAACGCGGCAAACACTTCCTTGGCGGTATCATGAAACACGCCAGCGCTTTGGCCGCCATCACCAACCCAACGGTCAACAGCTATAAGCGCATCAACGCGCCCCGCACGATGTCAGGGGCAACATGGGCGCCCAACACGGTCACATGGACGGGCAACAACCGCACCCACATGGTGCGCGTGCCTGGCCCTGGCCGTTTCGAGCTGCGCCTGCCGGATGGGGCGGCAAACCCCTATCTGTTGCAAGCGGTCATCATCGCGGCGGGCCTGTCCGGTATCCGGTCCAAAGCCGACCCCGGCAAGCGGCACGACATCGACATGTATGCAGAAGGGCACAAGGTGCGCGGTGCACCGAAGCTGCCGCTGAACATGCTGGACGCGATGCGGGCCTACAACCGCGACAAGGAATTGAAGGCGGCGATGGGCGAAGAGTTCTCAGCCGCCTATCTGAAAATGAAAATGCAGGAATGGGACGATTTCACGTCCCACTTCTCGGCATGGGAAAAGGCAAACACGCTGGATATCTAGCTACCCTCGCGATCTGGAAACGAGGCCGCGCCGGAGTAATCGGGCGCGGCTTTTTCCTGCGAAACGGGTCTAGCCCAGCCAGTCTTTGCGCTGTGCAATCGTCGCATACCAAAGCAATGCACCAGCAACCAAAAGCGATAACAACAGGCTGGGTGCCATGCTGACCCGCGTCACCGTATCCACGACCACGCCAATTGTTCCGACTAACGACAGGATCAGCACCGAGACAGCAACGCGCCTGCGCAACAGCAGCAAGATGCATCCAACCGCCCCGCCAAATACCGCGATAGCAAACGCGGCGGTGGCCCATCCGGGGCGTGTGTTGATGATCAGCTGATACAACTCCGGCATCTGGGCCACAGTGTCGGGGTTCGTTTGCGTCACATAGTTCAGACACCCGCCCAGATGCCACAAAAGCCCAAGCCCCGACGCGATCCAGAATGTGAAATGTGGTTTTGACATGAAGGCCCCCCGCCCTTGCCTAGCGCAGACCAAAGACGCGTGGCCAGCAAAAAGACTATTCACCCACAGGAAAAAATATTGACTTGCAGGGCGCGACGCTATGCAATCGACCCAAGGGATCAATTCACCGCAGGGGACATTTGCCATGACAAAACGCATCGCCATTATTGGGGCTGGCCCTTCTGGCCTCGCGCAACTGCGCGCCTTTCAATCGGCGCAGGCCAAAGGCGCGGACATCCCCGAAATTGTGTGTTTTGAAAAGCAATCAAACTGGGGTGGATTGTGGAACTACACTTGGCGCACCGGCCTCGATGAATACGGAGAGCCTGTGCATGGCTCGATGTACCGTTACCTGTGGTCGAATGGCCCGAAAGAAGGCCTCGAATTCGCCGATTATTCGTTCGAGGAACACTTCGGCAAGCAAATCGCAAGCTACCCGCCACGCGCCGTCTTGTTCGACTACATCCAAGGCCGCGTCGACAAGGCTGGTGTCCGTGACCTGATCCGCTTTGAAACCGCAGTCCGCTGGGTCGAAAAGGACGGAGACAAGTTCACAGTCACCGTCTGTAATCTACCCGAAGACCACACATACACCGAAGAATTCGACCATGTGATCGTCTGTTCCGGCCACTTCAGCACACCAAACGTACCCTACTTCGCAGGCTTCGAAAGCTTCAAGGGTCGGGTCCTGCACGCCCACGACTTCCGCGACGCGATGGAGTTCAAGGACAAGAACATCCTGATCGTCGGCACCTCTTACTCGGCCGAGGACATCGGCTCGCAGTGCTGGAAATACGGGGCCAAATCGATCACTGTCAGCCACCGCACTGCGGCGATGGGCTATGACTGGCCTGACAACTGGGCCGAAGTGCCTTTGCTAACCCATGTAGAAGGCACTACAGCACACTTCAAAGATGGCACATCCAAAAACATCGACGCGGTGATCCTGTGCACGGGTTACAAACACCACTTCCCATTCCTGCCGGACGATCTGCGCCTGAAAACCGCGAACAGGCTGGCAACGGCCGACCTTTACAAGGGGGTTGCCTATGTGGATGAGCCTGACTTGTTCTACATCGGCATGCAGGACCAGTGGTTCACCTTCAACATGTTCGACGCACAAGCCTGGTGGATCCGAGATGCCATCATGGGCCGCATCGCGATCCCCGATAAAGCCGCGATGAAGGCTGATGTCGCCGACCGCGTCGCACGCGAAGACGCAGGCGAGGATGACTATGACGCGATCTGGTATCAGGGCGATTACATCAAGGAATTGATCGACGAAACAGACTACCCGTCATTTGATGTCGAGGGCGCTTGCAAAGCGTTCAAGGCATGGAAGGGCCACAAAAAGGCGGGCATCATGACCTTCCGGGACAACGGTTACGCGTCGGTGATCACTGGGACAATGGCCCCCAAACACCACACACCTTGGAAAGACGCGCTGGATGACAGCCTGGAGGTCTATCTGCAGAACTAGATGAAGGTCCTCGTCTTCCAGCACACGGACGGCGAACACCCCGCGGCGTTTACGGTGCATGCCAAGGCCGTGGGGGATGCGATGACGGTCATTTGTCTGCATCGCGGTGAGTCAATCCCTGCGTTGGACGATTTCGATGTCCTTATCGTGATGGGCGGCCCGATGGATGTCTGGGAAACCGACGATCATCCGTGGCTGATCGCAGAAAGAACGGCGATTGCGGCATGGGTTGGGACGGGCCGACCGTTCCTTGGCATCTGTCTGGGACATCAGCAGTTGGTCACGGCAATGGGCGGCAAATGCGCGCGTCTGCCGGTGCCCCAAATCGGGATCGGCACGGTCACGCAAACCAATCGTGCCGATGCGATCTTCGACACCCTCCCGCAGCGGTTCCCAGCACTGCAATGGAACGGGGTCGGTGCCACATCACTCCCGCAAGACGCAGTTGTTTTGGCAGAAGGCCCCGCTTGCCCCATCCAAGCGATCCGCATCGGGGACTGCGCATGGGGCGTGCAGTTTCACCCAGAAATCATGCCCGGCCTTGTGGCCAGTTGGCTGTCTGACACTGGAAACTGGGAGGGTGCGATTGACTGGCTGGGCAGCGAAAAGGCGGCCAAAGACTTTGCGCAAGATAGCGAAAACCATGCCGAGGCAGCTTGGACGCTATCAAAGGCTCTTTATGACGGATTGCGCGCCTCGGTGCGTAAAAAGACATAGGTCTCTGACAGCGCGGCTTTGTCTTTCAGCGACACGCTGATAATCGCCTCTGGCATTTCAAACTGACGCAAATCATAGCTGTCCGGATGGCTAACAGAAGGCTCGTCCAACGCAAGCTCCGCAGCACATGCGCTGACATCTTGCAGCAAGTCCTCGAAGGCCTCTGTCGCGTCTTCAGAGCGATAGTCGAAACCCCATGCACAAGTATGCGAAACGACACCCCCAAGTCCGAGAGACTTGGTGCATTTGGCGTCGATCACCGGCGTTCCATCGCGGGCCAGACTGGTCAAATCAGTACAAAAGTCATCCGCAAAGGCCACACCGGGCAAAAGAACAGCAGTTACAATCGCACGTATCATTCTGTCACCAACTGTTGGCCATCCAGCATTTCAAACGGCGTGGGCGGGGTTGTCTTGGACACCCAGAACCAAGTCCCGCCGTATTCCATGACAAGCCAGCTTTCCCATGCGGCGTCACTGGGCCAGAGGCTTTGGTATTCACCTGTGTCCGCATCAACGCGCCACTCTCCCAAGGCAGAGCGCGCGCCGTCTTGCGCAAAGATCGTGCTGCCGTCGGCGTCAAAATACTGACGATATGCAGTGCCCTCCCAAAGCCCAACCGCTGTGTTCCCACTTAGCAAGATCTCGATTTCATTTGCCGACAACTTCACCGATTGCGCCTGCCCCGGCCCCGCAAAGATCGCCAAAGTAGCCGCCAGAATCCAACGTCGTGATATCATGCCGTCTCTCCTATGCGCCAATCTGGCAGGTCATTGATCAAGATCGCGGCCACGCGCCTGACAGCCGCTTGTAGCTTCACAACATGCGGGCCTTGCATCCCACAGGCATCAAGTGCTGCATCCCACGTTACAAGCCAAGCTTCTGCGTCCTCTTGCCGGATCGGAACATGCGCATGAATCTCACGCACATCCATATGGCCGTGCGCTTCGCGATAGTATTGGCGCCCCCCCATAAAGCCGATCATGAAATCCACCTGCTGCTTGCGAGTATGATCAATCCCGTGCCCTCGGAAGTGCAGCCGATGGATTTGGGCGGCTTCCGGCATGGTTTTCATCAAGTCGTAGAATTGGTTCACCAAACGCGCGACTTCATCCTCGCCACCCAACTGATCAACCAAAATATCGGTCATGAGCGCGGACGCTCTTTCTTGGGATCATAGGCCGCCAACGTTTCAGCAATTTTGGCGGGCAGGCGCAACTGATGACCGTCGAGTTTACCAACTTCAACCACCGTCCCGACATCCGCATGCGCCACGTCAATCCGGGCCAACGCAATGTTTTTCTTGAGCAAAGGAGAGCGCATCGCCGACGTCACCTCGCCAATCTGGGCACGGCCAATGTGGATGCAATCGCCGTGGCCGACGTCAACGTTGCTGTCTATTTCCAGTCCCACCAGCTTGCGCATCGGGTTTTCCTTACGGCGGATCAATGCATCACGACCCACAAAATCATCCGTTTTCGATTTCAGTGGACAGGTAAACCCAATACCCGCCTCAAACGGATCGGTCTGATCGCTGAAGTCGTATCCGGCAAAGATCAGCCCCGCTTCGATCCGGAGCATGTCCAAGGCTTCGAGGCCCATAGGGGCGAGACCATGGCCCTCGCCGGCTTGCCAAACCGTATCCCAAACCGCTGGAGCATCGGAAGGGTGGCAGAAGATCTCAAAGCCGAGCTCGCCGGTGTATCCCGTGCGGGAAACCATCAACGGCACGCCGTCGTGGCCGCCGATTCGAGCGATGGCGAACCGGAACCAGCCGAGCTCGTCCATGTCGGGCTGGTCGGGGCGGGTCCAGACAAACTGCTTAAGAATCTCTCT
>CALILP010000131.1 GCA_938016515.1 uncultured Paracoccaceae bacterium | reverse complement strand
TTGTAGAACAGTGCCAGAGAGCGCACGGCGGTGGGCAGCGCCCAATAGGCGTCGCCGTCTTTCATGGCTTGCACCATCGGGAAGAAATCGGCGTCGATTTGATCAGCCGGAAAGCTGTCGGCGGGAAGCGGCTGGATCAGCTCTGCTTGCACGTAGTCGTTCAACCAGCCGTAGAACAGTTGCACGACGTCCGGGCCTTCACCAGCGGGGATCGCGGCGGCGACTTTGGTCCGGTAATCCGCGTAGGGGAAGTGCGTCATGGTGACGGTGATGTCGGGGTTGGCGGCCTCAAAGTTTTCGATAAGGACGTCCATCGCCTCGACGCGCGCGTCGAAATAATACTGCCAATATTCAATTTCAACGGCCTGTGCAGAGCTTGCGAAGAGGGCGGTGGATGAGGTGAGGCCGGCAACGACCAGACCTTTCAAATACGATTGCATCTTAATTCTCCCATAAAAGTGGTCCGATTTCGAACGCATGTTGAAAGGCTAACTCAGGCCAATTGAATATTCAAATGATTTGAGTTAATCGGGGTTATGGTTGTAATTCCCTTTCAGCAAGGCACGAATGCCGAACGTTCGCGGCATCGTAACCGACAGGCCGTCCTTGGGCAGGTGCGTGCAGCGGGCACGATGGGACGGGCCGAGATTGCCCGTGCTTTGTCGCTGACCACGCAAACTGTGAGCAATATCATTGCAGAGCTGGTCGCTGATGGGATGCTGGTTGAAAAGGGCCGCCTGAGTGGTGGACGCGGTTTGCCTGCGATCCAATATGGGCTGAACCCGAAGGGTGGCTACGCCTTGGGGATTGAGGTGCGCCCGGATGCTGTTTTTGCCGCCTTGCTGGATATGCAGGGCAAACCTGTGTCGATGGAGCGGGTCGCGTTGCAGGGCACGCGGCCGGATAGTGTTCTTGCGGAGGTCTCTGGGCTATATGCCCGTGCTTTGCGGCAGGTGAGCGTTGCCAAGGACCGGATGCTGGGTGCTGGCATTGTGATGCCGGGGCCGTTTGGGGTGACCGGGATTTCGGGGATGGGATCTGATCTGGTGGGCTGGCAGGAAGTGGATGCAGAGCACCTGTTTGCCGAGGCCGTTGGCCTGCCGGTTGTCTTAAGCAATGATGCGAATGCCGGTGCGATGGCCGAGCGGGTGAATGGTGTGGCGCAGGGGATCCATTCGTTCGCTTATCTGTATTTCGGGGCTGGGCTGGGCCTTGGGATGGTGCATGAGGGCCAGTTGATTGGTGGTGCATTTGGCAATGCCGGTGAAATTGGTCACGTCCCGGTTCCTGGCGGCAAACTGGAGGATGCTTTGAGCCGATTGTCGGTGCAAAGGCACATGGCTGCCGCCGGTAAAGAGGTCACGGGGATCGACATGCTGGATCAATTGTTTTTGCAAAAGGACCGGGATTTGATGGCGTGGCTGGAAAGCGCCAGTACCGCCCTTGGTCATGCACTGGCAATTGTCGAGAATATGTTTGATCCGCAGACGGTTATCCTTGGTGGCGCGATGCCGGATGCTGTGCTGGATCATCTGGTGACCCATGCCCCGCTGCCGCAGGTGTCTGTGTCGAACCGGCCAGAGGTACTGCATCCCCGCCTGATGCGTGGTGCATCTGGGCGGATGACGGCCACGCTGGGTGCGGCTGCTTTGGTGTTGAACCGCGCCCTGACGGCGCCGCTGTCTTACGCCAATTAGGGGGGCGTTTCATGCCACTGTCTGATCAAGCTCGGATTGCTGCGGATCGCGATAACGTCCGGGTGGTCGCCTTGTGGCAGGCCTTGGTGGCGTTGAAATCGACTGTGTCGTTTATGAATACCGGCGCGCATCCCGATGATGAGACGTCTGCCATGCTGGCCGCAATGCGGTTTCGCGATGGCGTTGATATTTCCTATGCATGTTCCACCCGTGGCGAGGGCGGTCAGAATGATATCGGTCAAGAGAGTGGTGCTGCGTTGGGCGCGTTGCGCACCGCCGAGATGGAGGCCGCTTGTGATCGGCTTGATCTGCGGATGTATTGGCTGTCGGTCAGCCCTGATGATCCGATCACCGACTTTGGGTTCTCGAAGTCGGGGGAAGAGACTTTGGCGAAGTGGGGCAAGGACCGGACGTTGGCGCGGTTTGCCCATATTCTGCGCCGTGAACGTCCCGATGTGATCTGCCCGACGTTTCTGAATGTGCCGGGCCAGCATGGTCATCACAGGGCAATGACCCAGGCCGCCCATGAAGTGATGGCCTTGGCTGCTGATCCTGCGTTTGATGGGTCGGATTTGGACCCGTGGCAGGTCAAAAAGCTGTATTTACCGGCCTGGTCTGGTGCTGGTCAGGCCTATGATGATGATCTGCCGCCACCCCCTGCGACGATGGTCGTTGCTGGCAAGGGGTGTGATCCGGTGACGGGGTGGTCCTATGCCCGGATCGGCCAGCAGAGCCGCGTTTTACATGCGACCCAAGCGATGGGCCGATGGGTGACGAAGGCGGATGAGACCGACTTTCCGTTGCATTTGGCTGAAGCCCATGTTGATGGGCCGGATGACGCACTTGGGTCTGGGTTGGCCCAGACGTTGCGCGATTTGGATTTGGCGGGTGCGCAGGATGCTTGTGATGCGGCGATTGCAGCGTTTCCTGATGCGGATGCTGTTTTGCGTCACGCGACAGAGGCGTTGCGGTTGGTGCAGGCTGCCCGTGTGGATGAGATGGCCCATAAGCTGGTCCGCAAAGAGCAGCAGTTGGCCCGCGTGCTGAGCCTTGCTGCCGGTGTTGCCGTGCGGGGGTGGTTTGCTGATGATGTGTTGCATCCGGGAGGGACGACGTCTTGGGCCTGTGATGTGTCAGGTGATGCTGATGTGACCCCTGTCTTGCCTGCTGGATGGGCCGTGGATGGCGATGTGGTTCGGTTGGATCAAGCCGCTGAGATCAGCGATCCCTATCCGGATACGTATTTGCCGGGAGTGCCGGATGCGCCTTGTTTACAGGTTGCCTTGTCCGTGGAGGGCGTGACGGCGGTGACGCAGGTTCCGTTTGAAGTGACCCCTGTCGTGCTGCCAAGCCATGCTGCTACCGTCGCCCCGCAAGCGGATGTGGTCAATCTGGCGGCTGACCGGAGGTCGGTTGAGATTGCTGTGGCTGATGTCGCGCCGGGTGGCGCTGTGCCGGGACTGGACGCGCCGGAAGGCTGGAGCGTGACAGGAGATGCCGCGCAGTTGACGGTGACTGCGCCGGATGGCGTTGAACCGGGTCTGTATAACGTGCCGCTGACCTTGGATGGTGCCCCTGCTTTTAGCGTCACCCATATTCGTCGGTCCCATGTGGCCCAGCGGGCGTTGGTTGTGCCAGCTGTTGCGCTGTTGCGCGTCGTTGATGCGGTCTTGCCTGCTGTCCGTGTCGGTTATGTGGGTGGCGGAAATGACCGGGTTGGGGTGTGGCTGGACCGGTTGGGCTTTGCTGTGACTGATTTGTCAGACGTCGCGCTGAGTGAGGCTGTTCTGGCAGCGTGTGACACGTTGGTTGTTGGAATTTTCGCAATGAAGTTTCGGCCCGGCTTGGCCGAGGCAATGCCTTTGGTGCATGAATGGGTGCGGTCAGGCGGCACGCTGGTGACCCTATATCATCGGCCTTGGGACAATTGGGACCCGGATGGGACTGCCCCTTATCGGTTAGAGATTGGCCAGCCGTCGCTGCGGTGGCGTGTGACGGATGAGACTGCCGAGGTCACGCATTTGGCCCCGGATCATCCGCTGCTGAACATCCCGAACCGGATTGGCCCGGAGGACTGGGCGGGCTGGCATAAGGAGCGGGGCCTTTATTTTGCGAAGGACTGGGACGCTGCCTATACGCCGTTGTTGGCGATGCATGATCCGCGCGAGGCCCCACTAGAGGGCGCATTGTTGGCCGCCGATGTAGGGAAAGGGCGGCATGTGCATACCTCTTTGATCCTGCATCACCAGATGGAAAAGCTGACGTCGGGCGCGTTTCGGCTGATGGCCAATTTGCTTGCCAAGCGCGGCTGATCCACCCCGCAACGGCGTGGCCGCCGGGTGGCTGCTGACCGATATGGCGCTCAACATCTGGGCGCTGTCGATCGTGAAGGCCTTGGGTCTGGGGTATCCTGCGTTTCAACTTGTGTTTTTGCGCGCCAGCGTCGGGCTATTGCTGATGTTGCCTTGGATCTGGGTTTATCGCCGCGCGTTCATTGGCTTGCCGGACTTGCATCTGCACGCCTTGCGGGTGGTGTTCTCTGCCGTTGCCTTGACCGCCAGCTTTTTCGCGATTGCCCGCCTGCCGTTGGCCCTGTTTACCGCCATCAGCTTTACCCGCCCGATCCTGACGATGATCGCAGCGGCGTGGCTGCTGAAAGAGGTGATCACGCGGGATCGGTGGATTGCCGCAGCGGTAGGGCTTGTCGGCGTGATCATTGCCGTTGATCCGGGCAGTCTTACGGGCGGTTGGGGGTTAGCCGCACAGGTTTTGGTCGTGCTGGCCGCAACCGGGGCTGTGATCACGACGCGCAGGTTGGTGGCAGCGCCGACCGTGGTCATGATGACCTTCTACACAGCGGGTTTGACCGTGATTGCAGCGCCCTTTGCCATGCTCGCATGGGAGCCGGTCCCTGTCGGCCAATGGCCGCTGTTGTTGTCCATCGGGGTTTTTGCGCAATCCGCCCAGTTCTGCTTTCTGCGCGCCCATCGGTTTGGCCAGGCCGGGTTCTTGTCGGTGTTATCATACGCCAGTTTGGTATTTTCGACGGTGGTTGGCTATGCGGTGTTCGGTGAAATCCCACAGCCGGGGTTTTGGGTGGGGTCCGCCCTGATCATTGCAGCCACGAGTTTCATCACGGTGTGGCGGCGGTAGTGTTGCTATCGCGGTCATTGCGGGCCACTTTGCGGGACGTTTCCAACAAAAAGGTGCCGCATGACTGGATTTGATATCGACCCGGCGTTTGCTGTCAAAGATGAAGTGGCGCTGCGGGCGTTGTTTCCGCCGACGCATGATCTGGCCGTTCAGAAGTGCTTGTCGCGGCTTGATCCGCATTCCCAAGAATTTATCGCCCGCTGCCCGTTTGTGTGCATCGGAACCCAAAATGCCGATGGCAAGGCTGATGTCAGCCCCCGTGGTGATCCGGCAGGGTTTGTGCAGGTTCTGGACGATCAGACTTTGGCAATTCCTGACAGGCCCGGAAACAACCGGTTGGATAGTCTGGCAAATATCGTAGAGAACCCGCAGGTGGGGCTGCTGTTCATCGTTCCCGGATTTGATGAGACGTTGCGGGTGAACGGGCAGGCCAGTCTGACCACTGACCCTGCACTGCTTGACCGGATGCAGGTGCATGGGAAAGCCCCAAAGCTTGCGATCGTGGTCAAGATCAGGACGATATTTATTCACTGTGCCAAGGCGTTTCGCAGGTCAAAGCTGTGGGATCCTGACCAGTTTCAGGACCGCAAAGAGATGCCATCGCTGGTGCAGATTGTGCTGGAACAGACCAATGACGCCCCGACCGATCCAAAGGTGCAAAAGCAGTTGGATGAGGGATTAGAGGACGCCTATAAGAACACGATGTACTAATGGGCTGGCTTTAGAACCGCGACAGGTAGACCGCGCCTGAATCTGACATGCTGATGGCTTGCAGGGTCAGTTGTTCGCACACCTGTTCCATATCCATCGTTTTTGGACCGGACAGCTGGCAGGGATACCGGTAGGTTTGCGCGCCGCGCCGAATGTCGACACGCGCTTCAAATGCGCCCGCTTGGCCGTTGTAATAGACATTGTGCAGTTTGATCTTACTCATGACGTTACCTCTCTGTTGCACTTTCACAAACTCTGTTGGGTGTAAGAGAATCGCGAAACTGTGGCCTCAGTTCGCTGGAATTGTGGCGAGGGTTGTCAATTTTAGCGTGTGGAGGTGGTTATTTTGCCCGCAGCACCGCGCCGCTGGCAAGTTGATCCTGATACCACGCATATGTCCGTGCCAGCCCTTCTTCGAGGCCGGTTTGCGCCGTCCAGCCCATGCGCCCAAGCCGTGACACATCCATCAGCTTGCGCATGGTTCCATCAGGTTTGCTGGTGTCGCAGGTGATCTTGCCGGTGAAGCCGGTGACCTTTGCGATGATCTGCGCCACCTCCAGGATCGACACGTCGGTGCCGGTGCCCACATTGATGTGTGACAGCATCGGGTCGGTTTGTGCGTCGTAGGTCGCCTTGTCGAGGTTCAGGACGAAAAGCGAGGCGTCTGCCATGTCATCAACATGCAGGAATTCCCGGCGGGGCGTGCCTGTTCCCCAGATCACAACCTCGTATTTGCCGTCTCGCACGGCGTTGTGAAAGCGTTGGATCATCGCAGGCAGGACGTGGCTGTTTTCGGGATGAAAGTTGTCACCCTCACCGTAAAGGTTGGTCGGCATGACCGAGCGGTAATCAGTCCCGTATTGCCGGTTGTAGCTTTCGCACAGCTTGATACCGGCGATTTTGGCGACGGCGTAAGGCTCGTTTGTGGGTTCAAGCACCCCTGTCAGCAGCGCGGTTTCCGCCATCGGCTGCGCTGTTTCGCGGGGGTAGATGCACGACGACCCGAGTTGCAGTAGGCGTTGGACCCCTGCTGCATAGGCTTGGTGGATCACGTTGCATTCGATCATCAGGTTTTCATAGATGAACTGTGCCGGATAGGTGTTGTTGGCAACGATGCCGCCGACTTTGGCAGCCGCAAGGATGACGGTGTCGGGTTTGTGGTCGCCGATGAATTGGCGGACAGCGTCTTGGTTTGTCAGGTCAAGTTCCGCGGAGGTCGCGGTGATCAGGTGGTGCCCCTGCGCTTGTAGCTTGCGGGTAATCGCCCCGCCGACCATGCCACGGTGCCCTGCGACGTAGATTTTGGTCATCTGACAGGCCTTCTTGGTTGCTTTTGGGCGTTGTGGCCGATTTGGCGCGAGGGTGCAATTGGTGGGGCGGTTTGTGGCCAGAGTAACCCCCCTGATATTTGTGTTTCCAACGTTTGTCTGTGCCCCAAGGGCCATCGGCGGACCTTGGGGAGACGATCTGACGCGTCAGTGTGGCACTTTGTTCCGGCATATTAAGCCGGACCTCACAAGCCTGCGCACGTTTGGCGTTTTTGTCGGCCTGACGGGGCGGTCCACCGATGGCCCGGCGCGCTGTGCGATTTATTCCGGGCTGGATTGTGGATCTGATGGAGGTCGGGTTGAGCCAAATTTGCATGATGCTGCACGTTCGACCAATGGCTGCCTAGCTCAATTAGGCAGTCTAATCGACCGACCGAGATGAAGCGCGTGTGCTCGCTCTAAGAGCGGCCTCGCTTGGAGCAATCGCGCGCGGCTGGAAAAACTCCCTGAAGGGAAAACCGCCCGCTCTGCTGTGTCAGTCAGCAAGGCTGTATCCTTTGGAAAGGCCAAACTCGCAATTTGCAGACAAGGCCAAATGTCTCTACTGTAAACACCGCGCCGTAACATTTCACTTTCTGCCAAAGAGCGAATGATACGCTTGGCGAGCCATGCGTTGATTTGACGTCTCTTTCCTTCAGAACTCGCCCAGTCTAATGGGCCCTGTGGCCACCAACGCCTGACGCCCCGCAGATGAGCGA
The DNA here is from genome assembly GCA_938016515.1 of uncultured Paracoccaceae bacterium. Taxonomy (GTDB): domain Bacteria; phylum Pseudomonadota; class Alphaproteobacteria; order Rhodobacterales; family Rhodobacteraceae; genus Yoonia. The sequence goes on along the minus strand of CALILP010000131.1, from coordinate 3,581 downwards.
TGACGACCGGTCCCATTTTAGGTTCAGGCAAATCACTAATGTAATCGGGACCTATAATGGTGCATCCGCCATGCGCCAGTGCAAAACGCGGCCATGCACCATGCTTTGGGTCATTGAATCGATTGAAGGAAACGAGACCGAGTTCCACTTCTAATGGCAGTTCCGGCAGGGTCTTTAGCGGCGGCAATTCTGGCCGCTTGTGTGATATCAACATCAAGTCGATATCAGCGGGTGACTTGCCGCCTCGCGCGAGTGAACCGCGCAGAACGATTGACAGCTCTGTGTCTCCAATTCGGGAATGAAGAGCCTTCGCAAATTCAGTGACGATACGCCCCATGCGTCCGACAGGGCGAGAGCCGAGGCGTGGCAATTCACCTTTCTGGTTTGCTCGGACAAGCTTTCCAAGCGGGCGCAACCTGCTGTCCCTGATACTGAGTACCATTCTCTCAACTTCGCAAAAGGTCTAATTCCCCTATCCTAAGGTGGAACGATGGAAAGCACTACTGACGGAACCAGCGATCCGAACATTGTTTTACTTTTGTTCAAGCTAGTCCCTTGCGGTCATTAACGCAGCCGCAGCGGAAGTCGGATAAGTCCCGCAAACCCGCCGCTCTTGTGCTTTTCGTCAGGCGAGCGGTGTCTTTGAAATTGGTGTGACCTTTTCACCAGACGCTTCTTAGATCTCGAAGCTGACGGGTTGCTCCATGCCGTGCTTTTTCAGCAGCGCGTGACGTTGCGCTGATTTCAGATCCGTGGCGACCATTTCGGCGCACATCTGTTGGGCTGTGATTTCTGGCACCCAGCCGAGTTTGTTTTTCGCTTTTGACGGATCGCCAAGCAGCGTTTCTACTTCTGCTGGTCGGAAATAGCGGGGGTCAATCCGCAGGACGACGTCACCCACCTTAAGGGCGGGGGCCTTGTCGCCGGTGACCGTCGCTACGGTTGCAATTTCGTCGGTGCCGGTTCCTGTGAAGTCCAGTGTCACGCCAAGCTCTGCCGCTGTCCATTTGATGAAATCGCGCACTGAGTATTGTACGCCGGTCGCGATCACGAAATCCTCTGGCGCGTCTTGCTGCAGCATCATCCACTGCATGCGCACGTAGTCTTTGGCGTGGCCCCAATCCCGCAGGCTGTCGATATTCCCCATGTAAAGGCAGGGTTCCAGACCCAGTGCGATATTGGCCAGACCCCGCGTGATTTTGCGGGTCACGAAGGTCTCGCCGCGGCGCGGGCTTTCGTGGTTAAAGAGGATGCCGTTGCAGGCGTACATGTCGTATGCCTCGCGGTAGTTCACGGCGATCCAGTAGGCGTACATCTTGGCGACCGCATAGGGGCTGCGCGGGTGGAACGGTGTCGTTTCCGTCTGCGGAGTTTCCTGCACGAGACCGTAAAGTTCAGACGTCGAGGCTTGGTAGAACCGGGTCTTTTCTTCGAGGTTCAGGAACCGGATCGCCTCGAGCAGTCGCAGGGTGCCGATGGCGTCGACGTCTGCTGTGTATTCCGGCGCCTCGAAGGACACCGCGACGTGGGATTGCGCGCCGAGGTTATAGACTTCGTCTGGTTCGACCTCTCGGATGATCCGTGTGAGGTTGGATGTATCCGTCAGGTCACCGTAGTGCAGCTTAAGCTGTGGGTTTGGGTGATGCGGGTCTTGGTAGATGTGGTCGATCCGCTGGGTGTTCAGGTTAGAGGCACGCCGCTTGATGCCATGCACTTCGTATCCTTTTTCCAGCAGGAATTCTGCCAGATAAGACCCGTCCTGGCCGGTGATGCCGGTGATAAGTGCAGTTTTGGTCACTGGATTAGTCCTTGGGTTGACGATGTGCGCGTGCCGTCTGTTTGAAACGCGAGACGTGAAGGGATGCAAGGCGTGAATGCCCACAGGGTGTAGATGTCGTGTATGCCATTCCGCGATTTGGGGAAAGTGGCGCGAGATTGCATCTTTCATCTGCCGGTCGACATATCACGCCGAGAAGAATTGCCTTTCAAAGCAGCACCGCTCAACTTTCACACGATTGGCGAGCGGTGGTTTCTCGCTTAGCCGGTAGACCGGTGGACGCGAATCTCTTAGCGTTGCTGCAGGTTGGGGGACCTAAACGACGTGTTTACATGTCACTTGTCCGTCAAAACCTAGTCAAAAGACTAAATAATAGGGACAAAATCATGAAATTAGTTATCGGCCTAGATGGTCAAAGTTCGGGGGAGAAAGCGCTTGAATTTGCCAAGAGCGTGGCTGCGAACAGTGAAATGTGTGAACTGATCGTCGTCTATGTCATCGAATGGTCTCCGTTTTCGTTCCAAACCGCTGAGGAAAACGCGCAGCGCCATAAGCGCCGCGAAGAAGAGATCTCTGTCGCGATGGAGCGGGTCGTGGACCCTGCTGTTGCCACATTGAAAGCGGCTGGACACGATGCCCGCGCGATTGTGCGCCACGGCGATGTGGCCGATACGATTGACGACATTGCCCATGCGGAAGGCGCATCCCAGATCGTTGTTGCCCGGTCCAGTGCGGGTGGTCTGACATCGCGTATCTTCGGCAGCTCTACCGCCAATCTTGTGATGAACGCCCGCGTTCCTGTCACCGTCGTCGCGTAAGGATATTCTCATGACTTTCATCCATCGATTTTTCTACGCGCTTGCCGCCTATCTGGCTGTCAGCACGTCTGTCGCGGCGCAAGAGGCCCCAAGCCTTGATGCCCGCGTAAACGAGGCCTTTGCCAATTTCACAGGGCCTTTCGTCAGTTTCATCTTTGCCCCTATCCCCGGCACATCTTTCCCGTGGATTGTGATGTGGCTGGTGATTGGTGCGACTGTGTTCACCATCTACTTTGCCGCTGTGCAATTCCGGTTCTTCGGACATGCGATCGGTCTGGTCAAAGGCGATTATTCTGATCCCAATGATGCAGGCGAGGTCAGCCACTTTCAGGCGCTGGCAACTGCCCTGTCGGGTACCGTTGGCCTTGGCAACATCGCGGGTGTTGCCGTGGCGGTCGGTATTGGCGGACCGGGGGCCACGTTCTGGATGATCCTTGCAGGTCTGCTGGGTATGGCATCCAAGTTCACCGAGTGTACCTTGGGCGTGAAATACCGGAACGAATACCCGGACGGCACCGTGTCTGGTGGCCCGATGTACTATATCTCCAAAGGGTTTGATGAACTGGGTCTGCCGGGGGGCAAGATTTTGGCCGTGTTGTTCTCGGTCTTTTGTATCTTGGGTGCTTTGGGTGGCGGGAACATGTTCCAAGCGAACCAAGCGCACGCGCAGATCACCCAGATCACGGGTGACTATCCTGGGTACATCACAGGCTTCGTTTTTGCCGCTGTTGTGTTTGCTGTCATCGTGGGCGGGATCAAGTCTATTGCGAAGGTCACCGAAAAGGTCGTTCCTTTCATGGGCGTCATGTATGTTGGTGCTGCTTTGATCGTTCTGCTGGTGAACTTTGACATGATCGGCTGGGCCTTTGGTCAGATCTTTGCGGGTGCCTTTACCGGTCTTGGCGTTGCTGGCGGCTTTGTCGGTGCTTTGATCCAAGGGTTTAAGCGGGCTGCGTTTTCGAACGAGGCCGGCGTTGGGTCTGCCG
>CALILP010000130.1 GCA_938016515.1 uncultured Paracoccaceae bacterium | reverse complement strand
ATCGGGGTGGTCGAGGGCGTTTCGCCTTCGATGGAAGAAGCCGCACAGACCCTCCGCGCAAGCAAGTGGCAGGTGTTCAGGACAGTCTCATTGCCACTTATGCGCCCTGGATTGGCCAACGCCTTCCTGCTCGGCTTCATCGAAAGTATGGCGGATTTCGGCAATCCGTTGGTGTTGGGCGGAAACTTCGACGTTCTCTCAACTGAAATCTTCTTCGCAATCGTCGGTGCGCAATACGACCAAGGTAAAGCAGCGGTCCTCGCGATGGTCCTACTGTTCTTTACCCTCGGGGCGTTCTACGCGCAGCGCTTCTGGCTGGGTAAGAAAAGCTACACCACGGTTTCCGGCAAAGGCGACAGCGGGGTGCATCCGCACATGCCACGTGCCCTGTCGATCCCGGTCTTGGTCATGGCAATGCTTTGGGCAGCTTTCACGGCCGTGGTTTACCTGATGATCTTCTACGGCTCGGTCGTCGAACTTTGGGGTGTGAACAACGCGCTGACGTTCAAGCACTACGGCACAGCCTTCTCGATCCGGTTCGAAGAAGAAGGCATCCGCTGGACCGGTGCCGCCTGGAACAGTTTCTGGACAACGTTGCAGATCGCAGGGATCGCGGCACCGCTAACCGCAGTTGTGGGCCTGATCACTGCGTACTTGCTGACGCGGCAGACCTTCGCCGGCAAGAACGCGTTCGAGTTTGGCACCATGCTGTCCTTCGCCATCCCCGGCACGGTCATTGGCGTCAGCTACATTCTGGCATTCAACGTCCCACCGATTGAGATCACAGGCACCGGCATCATCCTCGTCGTAAGTTTCATCTTTCGAAACATGCCTGTGGGTGTCAGGGCAGGGATCGCGAGCATGTCGCAACTGGACAAGTCCCTCGACGAAAGCTCGCTGACCTTGGGCGCAAATTCGTGGCAAACCTTCCGGCGGGTGATCCTGCCTCTGTTGCGCCCAGCCATCCTCGCGGCCCTCGTATATAGTTTTGTGCGGGCGATGACTGCGATTTCGGCTGTCATCTTCCTCGTTTCCGCAGAATACGACATGGCGACGAGCTACATCATCGGGCGGGTCGAAAATAATGACTATGGCCTTGCTATCGCTTATTCCACGACACTGATCTTCGTCATGCTGGGGGTCGTGCTGACGATGCAACTGATCGTGGGGCGGACCAAAATCGGCCGCCGCATGACCCAATCGCGCACTAATGTGTAAGGACCGCAGATGAGCATCAACGCAAAAGCAGCACCGGTCAGTTTTCGTAATGTCACGAAGGTTTACGGCAAAGATGTGGTGGCTGTGGACGACATCAATCTAGAGATTGAGGCGGGCAAACTGGTCACGTTGCTGGGGCCGTCAGGGTGCGGAAAAACCACGACTTTGCGGATGATTGCGGGGTTGGAAATTGCGTCGAAGGGGTCGATTTTCATTGGCGATCAGGATGTCACGTTGCTGCCTGCGACAGATCGCGATGTGTCGATGGTGTTTCAGTCCTACGCGCTGTTTCCGCACATGTCGGTCATGGAAAACGTATCCTACGGGCTGACGTTTTCGGGCTTCGATAAATCCGAAACAAAAGACCGGGCACAACAGGGTCTCGATTTGGTTGGCCTTAAGGGGTTCGGGGATCGATTGCCGTCCGAACTGTCGGGCGGGCAGCAGCAGCGGGTCGCAGTCGCTCGGGCTCTGGTGCTTGAACCGCAAGTGCTGCTTTTCGATGAGCCACTCTCAAACCTCGACGCCAAGTTACGCCGTCAGGTCCGCGAAGATATACGCGACATTCAACAAAACCTCGGCCTCACGGTCGTCTATGTCACGCACGATCAAGAGGAAGCGCTGGCGGTTTCGGACGAAATCGTCGTCATGCGCAACGCCGGCATCGCACAAGTCGGCGCACCGCGTGACCTTTATGATGCCCCTGCCGATCGGTTTGTTGCGGATTTTATTGGAGAGGCGAACATTCTGCCGTGCGACATCACCGACGTGCAAGGTGATCTGGCATCAATTCGCATCGGGGATCTGTCCCACAGCTTGGCTGCGCGGGGACTGACAGTTGGACCGGCCAATCTTGCAGTGCGTCCGACACGGTTCAAGTTGGGCAGTGCAGAAGGCCTCAAGATGCAGGTCGTCAAAGCCACCTATGTTGGCAGCCGTATGGAATATACGCTGGATGCGTCATTCGGTCAGGTTTTTGTCGTCAGCGAGAACGTCGATGCGCCGCTTAGCGCAGGGGATGCGGTGACGGTCGGTCTTGATCAGATTGGGCCCGTGTTGCTGCCTGCGGGCTAGCAATTGTATTTCTCAGACTATCCGAGAAATACAGTTGCTAAGGATCAAACGTCGCATTCGCGATCTCGATCAGGTCATCGAAGACACCTGCGCTGCCTGTCACGACCCGGCCGCCCTTGTCGATCATGGCATCTGCGGATTGAGTTTCAACGCGGCCGCCTGCTTCTGAAATAATCAGCTGCCCGGCGATACAGTCCCACGCGTTCATATGCCCTTCCATGTAACCGATCAAACGGCCCGCCGCGACATAAGCCAGCGACAAAGCACCAGAGCCGTTGCGATGAAAGAACCCGTCGCGCGCCAAAAGAGCCTCGATCATGGCAATGGTGCTGGGTTTGCTCACACGGGTGCAATACCCGGTCCCAACGGCGCCACGGTTGATGGTGGCGTCGGCAGGTGTGTGAAGGGGGGCGTCGTTGAGCGTGGCACCAGCGCCTTTGATAGCGTGAAACGTTTCGTCATGGATCGGATCATGGATCACACCGATCTGCGTGGCGTCGTCTTTCACGATGGCAATCACGACGCACCATGCGGGCATCGCGTTGATAAAATTGGATGTGCCATCGATGGGATCAATGACCCAGCGGTATCCAGATGTACCGGCTTTGGGGGCGTGTTCCTCACCGACAATCCCGTCATCCGGAAAGGCGCGTTCGATCAATTCGCGGACGTGCAATTCGACGTTTTGGTCGGCGGCTGTGACAAAGTCTTGCAGGCCCTTATCAACGATTTCGAGTGTTGAAAGGCGGCGGAAATAGTCCAACGCCAAAGCACCCCCGGCTTTGGCAATGCGGTTTGCGGCCTCTGACCTGTCTTGCATCATTTTGATCCTTTTCTGCGGTAAGAGTTGCAAGGCCAAAGCCTTTTGTCGACAGGAGATATGCGTCATGCTTGGGAATGCAACTTTGCAGTTCGTGATACCGCTGCTGGGTTTGGGGGCGTCAAATCTGATCTAACACCTTACGCAGCTTTGCAATGCGGTCGGTGTCCGTGACGGACTGCTGGGCAGGCGCAAACCCAAGGCTGACGTCACGCGGGTCAGACGCTGCGCGCGCGCTGCAGGAGCTGTGAAAGTGCCGAATGCCGGTGGCCTTTGAGATCTGGCTGAGGTTGGCCTCGGAAACACCACTGCCTGCCATGATCGCGATCCTGCCCCGTGCTTGCGCCTGCAAAGCTGCCAGCACGGCGATCCCATCACCTGCAGATGGGGCACCACCAGAGGTCAGGATGCGGGTGATCCCAAGTGAGACGGCGTCCTCCAGCGCGACAGACGGATCATCCAGAACGTCAATCACACGGTGCAATGTGCACACCATTCCGTTGGCCGCCTCGACGTATCGCCCAAGTGCACCACGATCCAGACCCCCATCTTTGGCCGCACCAATCACGACACCTGCACAGCCTGCGGCGCGGGCAGCGATGATATCGGCGACACAGGCATCTTGCTCTGCCGCGTCATAGGTAAAACCGCCACCACGGGGACGGATCATCGCGTGGACAGGGACAGGGCTGGTCGCTACGGCTGCAAACAAGCCGGGCGAAGGCGTCAGGCCACCCAGGGCCAATGCGCTGCATAACTCGATCCGGTCAACATGCTGGCTGCACGCCGTGATCCCGGCGACAGTGTCGACGCAAACTTCCAGGGTTGGGCGCTCAGGTGCTGGCATGGTGCTTTTCAAGCGCACCACGCAGGTAGCCCGTGAATGACAGATCGTCGTTCAACAGTACGACATCATCCACCGGCTGACCAACAAGCGCGCCCAGGGCAGGAGCGTTGATACATCCCGCGGGCGTTGTCGTCGCCATGCGCAGGGCGGTTTGCAGCGGCGTGCCGGTGTGGGTGACCAATCGCTTGACCCCTTCGGCTTGGGTGACATGGGCACCGGCCAGCGAGCCTTCCGCATTGACCAGCCGACCGTCCTGCAGGGCGATCCGTTTGCCATAAAGATCAAAAGTGTCCGGACCACCGACTGTTGCCATTGCATCCGACACCAAAAACATCCGGTCAGGTACTGGGCGGGCCCGAATGGCCATGCCAACCATGCTGTCAGCCACATGCTGACCGTCACAGATGATCCCGGCATAGCAATCAGAATTGATTGCAGCACCGACAGCACCGGGGGCCCGGCCCAGCATAGGCGACATTGCGTTGAACAGATGTGTCGCACAGCTGGCACCTGCTGCGATGGCGTCCTGAAAGGCCTCTGCGGTAGCATCGGTGTGTCCCAAGGACACGGTGACGTCCATCTTAGCCAAGGCTGCTATCTGGGACAGCGTTGCGGCTTCTGGGGCAAGTGTGATCATCACCCGGATGTCTGCAGCCCGCAGCCGGGTCACGGCGGTCATAGTCCGGTCGTCCATTGGGCGGACAAACTTTGCCGCGTGGGTGCCACGGCGGGCCACACTGATGTGCGGCCCTTCGATGTGCAGCCCTGCAACGCCAGGGACAGATTTCGCCTGCAACATCGCGTCAACAACCTGATCCAGAACCTGCGCGTCATCGGTAATAACTGTTGGCATGATTGTGGTGGTACCGAACCGGTGGTGCGCCGCTGCAATCGCGGCAATGCCATCGCAAGTCGGGGTGGTATTAAGCATCACACCGCCCCCGCCATTCACCTGAAGGTCCACAAAACCAGGAGTGACAAGACCCGCAACTTTGCAGGCCGTGTCCGGGGCAGGGGCGATCTTGTCGATCTCACCGTTTCGAATCCGCAATGCATCGCCGCTTCGCAGAACATGTCCGTCAAAAATCCGGTCTGGCGCGATCCATTGGTCCATTATGCAGCCTCTTGTATCGCAGCATAGGCGGCACCACGCGCACCACTTGTTTCGCCGCCCTGCGCCAGCAGAAGGTCCGGGACGGCAAAGTCACCAATACGGGCCCGGTGCAATGCATCGCTCAGATCGGCAATGACACCGTCAATCTGGCTTAATCCTCCGCCAATGATGAAGACATCCGGATCAACGGTCAAAGTCAGATTGCGCAGAAGATCAGCCACCAGATCGCACCACAGCGTCCAGACACGATGCATGTCTCCTGTCTTTTGGCTGGCAATCTCTTGGGTGGTCAGATCTGCGCCGGTCAGGGTCTTTGCCAACCGTTCCAGACCGGGGCCCGCGATATAAGTCTCGGCGCAACCGTCGCGGCCACATCCACATGTGACAATAGGCAATCCATTTGCAGCCACCAGATGAGCCGGGGCAGAGGTATGGCCAAATTCGCCACCCGTCATGCTTGGGCCGTCAAACAAAACACCGTCAACTGCAATCCCGCCGCCGATCCCAGTGCCTAAGATCAGTGACATCACGGTTCGATGGCCACGGCCCGCCCCAAAGACGGCCTCTGACAAAGCTAAGGCGCGGCAATCATTCACGTACGTCACAGGGCGTCCTGCGGCCTTTGCGATATCTTTGGAAAATGGCTGACCCGACGCACACAGGTTTGCAGTCAACGCCAGCCCGGTTTTGGGGTTCACAAGCCCCGCAGCACCAATTCCAACAGGCAGTGCGTGACCTGATTGTGCCTCAGTCCAGGCGATCTGGTCTGCGACCGCCTGCACCAACGCATCATAGGTCTTCGGGGTCGCAATTCGCTTATGTCCGATCGCAGACCAACTTTCATCAAAAAGCTGAGCTTCGATCTTGGTTCCGCCCAAATCGATCCCGGCGGCGATCATGGCGCGACCGGATACAGTTGCACGCCCGAGACGACGCGGCTTAAAGTTCCAGCCCCCGAGAAAGGATCGTCAACATTCAGGCCAAGGTCATGAGACCAGCGCACACCACTCAACTGGGCGGTGGCGATCGCCAAAGGGGCGGACCATGCCGCACCGAACGGCTGCGGTATATTCACATCGCCCTCCGGGCCCACTGTTGTCACGCGGGCGTCGGGGAATTGCTGGCGCAACTCTGCTATCAGGTCGACTTCATATGCACGAGCGGGGCTTTCGGCGCTTGTAAACACAGTGATGTCGGTTCCGGGCATAACAAAGGACTTTGGTCCATGGCGAAACCCCAAGGTACTGTCCCATAAGGCAGGGATCTGACCTGCGGACAGTTCCATGACTTTCAAGGCGGCCTCGCGCGCGGCAAAGGCCAGCGGGCCAGTGCCTACATAGACCATCCGGGTTGGGGCCGGGTCTGGGGTAAATGTTGCCAGCAACGTCTTCAATTGATCCGAAAGTGTGATCATACGACCCGCGACATCGCAAGGCTGATCAAAAAGGGCAAGGGCCGTCAGCAGCATGGTCGAAAAGCTGCTGGTCATGGCAAACCCGGCATCATGGGTGGCGTCTGGCAAGGTGATGACTTTGCAAGCACCAGCTGAGGGGCGTGTGGCAAGTGCGCCATCCTTGTTGCAGGTGATGTGCAGACGCGGCGCTGTCGGAGCCAAAGCGTCCAGCACATCCAGCGTCCCGATGCTTTCGGTGCTGTTGCCGGATCGACCGAAACTGACGACCAGTGGCTTTCGCCCGGCCATCAGATAATGCGGCCGGCTGACAAGATCGGTGCTTGGGATAGATCGTGTATCGGGCAGGGCGGCTGCCAGAATGTCCCCGATATAGGCACTGGTTCCTGCACCGCAAAACCAAACATGGTCATAGTCTTGCTTTGCAATCCATGCGCGCAGGCCCAACACATCAAGATCATAACCCCAATCAGCCCAAATGTATGGTTGCTGATGAATTTCACGCCAGGTCGCCCATGTGGTAAGGTCAGCAGTCATGTTGTTTGGGTCACTTTTGAGAGGGTCTCTGGGGCGTCAGGGTCCATGCCAAGGGCAAGCGCCGTACCCAGAATAATCGGGTACATCGTCGCCAACAGCACAGCAGCTGCAGCCGCCGGGACCAATTCAGGCAGGGTCAGGTCGCTGGGGGCAATGCGGTGCACATCGCAACCGATCCCACGAAACCGGGCCTCTGCCTGATCCAAACTATCCTGAACATGCGCGGCCCCGATATCGAGGATCAAAACCATCAGAGGGTTTGTTGCCAATTGCAACGGACCATGCAGAACTTCGGAAGCAGAGTAGGGTTCGGCATGCAGCGCACAGCATTCCTTCAGCTTCAGGGCCACCTCATGTGCGGCCCCATATCCAGTATCCCGGCCAATCACATAGACGTGGCGGGCCCGCAGCAGGGCAGCTTGCAGCGCTTTTGCTTTCGGGTGGGTGATTTCTGCCGCTTTCAAGGCGGCAACGGACTGTGCTGCCACTTTCTCATAGGCCTCGTCGGCGGCACTCAGCAAAGCCATGCCCGCAGCAACAGAGCCGATGACGGTTTTTGTGGCCGGCACGGCCAGCTCTGGTCCGGCATTAATTTGAATGGTCGTATCAGCTGCAGCCTCAACCGCAGAGCCGGGCTGATTGACGATCGCAATCACGTCCGCGCCCAACGCGGCGGCACCTTTTGCAGACCGCACCAAATCGTCACTCGCCCCCGATTGGCTGACCACCAAAGCAGTCGCACCTTTGACGGCAACACCATCACCAAGCGAAAATATCGACGGCGGAAGCGATGTGACCGGGACGCGCAATGTACGCATCATCTCGTAGGACAGGATATTTGCGGCAGCGTCGGAAGAGCCACGGGCGATTGTGTAGATGGCATGTGTTTCTGTCAGGCGCGGGGCATGAACAGTTTGCGTAGCCGCGCGCGCAAAAACCGCCATCGCCTCGGCGCTTTCGCGCGCCATAAGCTGGCCTGCAGGTTTTTTGGTATGCATCACGCGCGCAATCCATAGCTGTCAAACTGGGCCCATGTGTCGGTCATATCGACCATGCCGCCAGAGATACGGGCATCGTCCAAGGCCATCGCAACCAAACCCGCTTCCAAGGCATCAACGATGCCCACAGGTAGTTCATCCGTCTTGCCCTTCAGGAAGTCGGCGATGTCAGCCACCATCATATGATCAGCGCCATAGTGGGCCGAGCGTTTGGCCGGGTCCATCTTTGTATAGTCATGATCAGCGATGACAGTCCCATCGCGGGCCGTGACTTTCAGATAGCCGCGCACAAAGTCACCCTCTGCCATGCCCAAAGCGCCCATCACGCAAAAGCGGCGATGCTCATCCGGGACATTCAGGTTGGTGTGGAAGGCAAGGGATGCCCCGGTTTCATAGTGCAGGATTGCCGTCTGATTGTCGATGATATCGCCGTCTGACTGAAACGGATCATCCACACTTTCCCACACGCTGGTCTTGCGATGCATGATTTCGTTTTCGGTGTTAGATGTGGGGGCGAATTCCGGGACAAAGGACTTGCGCCCGCCAAAGCTCGCCACCTTGGTGGGCCGCGAGCGGGTCACCATGTTGTAAATGTCCAGATCGTGGCAGCATTTTTCCAGCATGAACCCACCCGACCACGCGATCATCCGCCGCCAGTCGCGCATGAAGAATGCGCCGTGGTAGGGGGCGATATGCTCGTTGGCCTCCAGCGACGTAATGGGACCCAGCCGATCCAGCACCGCGCGCAGATCGACCATATGCTGGGAATAGCGCAGAACAAGTCCGACCATCACCTGATCGGTCCCGTGGTCTGCCAGCAAAGCGGCCAGCGCCATCGTATCTTCTTTGGTGGTGACAACGGGCTTTTCGGTGAAAATCCGAACACCTGCATCCAATCCAATCCGCAGATGCTCCATGTGAAAGCTGTTGGGGGAGCCGACAAAGAACAAATCCGGCTTGGTCTCGGCCAGCATGACAGCGACATCGTCAAAGCGGGGCACGTCCTCGCCGATCATGTGCAGATATGTCGGTTGTGGGTCGTAAAACCCGACGAATTCGATCTCTGGCATCGTCTCTTTCATGACTGAAAGGACGTGGCCTGCGCGCAGACCGATGCCTGACGTGACGACCTTCATGCGACCAAAGCCGGAGCAGCAAGGCGGCGCAACACATCGCCTTTGGCATCAAAAACGTGGCAGTCTTCGGGGGCGACGGTCAGGGTCATTGTCTGGCCTTCGCGAATTGGGGCGTCACCGGGCAGCGAGGCGCAAAAGCGCGTGCCATTGCCGATCTCACCATATGTAATCGAAACACCGCCCAAGCGTTCCAGCACGCGCACCGAGACGGACACCCCGCCATCCCCAAGAGCCACATGTTCAGGCCGGATGCCGACCTCAACCGCATCGCCAACACGGACACTGGATGGATCAACGGGCAGGGTCATCTGATGGCCGCCATCAAGGGCTACCGAAATGCCGTCACCGGTCGCCGTGACCTTCGCGGGAATGAAATTCATGTTCGGCTGGCCGATAAAGGCCGCCACAAACTTGGTGGCGGGGTGGTGGTACAGTTCCATCGGTGTGCCAAACTGCTCGACGCGGCCGCCGTTCAGGACGACAATCCGGTCGGCCATGGTCATCGCCTCGACCTGATCGTGGGTGACGTATACCATCGTGGCGTTGAGCTGACGGTGCAACTGGCTGAGTTCGACGCGCATGTCCCCGCGCAGGGCGGCATCGAGATTGGACAGGGGTTCGTCAAACAGAAATACTTTTGGTTCGCGGACGATAGAGCGACCGATTGCAACACGCTGACGCTGACCGCCGGAAAGTTGACCGGGTTTGAGTTGTAATTTGTCTGTAAGTTGAAGAACTTCCGCGGCTTTCTTCACGCGATCATCTAAGGCAGAGGCTGCCATCTTCTGAACCCGCAATGGAAAGGCGATATTCTCATAAACGCTCAGATGCGGGTACAAAGCATAAGACTGAAACACCATCGAGATACCGCGATCCACGGGGTGGGCCTCGCTCACGTCTTCTCCGTCGATGATGATGGCACCCTCGGTGGCCTCTTCAAGACCCGCGATGATCCGCAACAAGGTGGATTTCCCGCAGCCAGAGGGGCCCACGAAAACCACAAACTCCTTGTCTTCGATGGCAAGGCTGATGTCGTGCAAGACGTCAGCTGTCCCGAAGGATTTGCAGATACCAGAAAGATCGAGTGTCGCCATGGCGATGATGTCCGTCTTCAAAAGGAAAAAAT
>CALILP010000129.1 GCA_938016515.1 uncultured Paracoccaceae bacterium | reverse complement strand
GTCGCCTTATTGGCAAGGCGAAGACACCGGTCTCGCCTCGTACCGGATCAGCGTATTCGACAACCTGCCCCGTACCGGGTTGCCCCCTGATCTGGACAGTTGGGACAGTTTTCAGCGGTCGGTTGAGACTTTGGTGAAGATTGGCGTTATCGAGGACAGCTCAAAGATCTGGTGAGATCTGCGCCCGTCGTCCCGCTTTCCCACGTTGGAAACCCGGGTTTGCGATGCTCAGCCGCGGTTGGAACACGCCCTGTCGCTGGCTGCGTTAACCCAATGTCTTAACCGGATGTTGATGCGCCTGCGCCGGGACAATTAGCGGTGGCGGCGGTTTGACACCTTCTTGATCAGCGAAAACCGGTTGCGTGCCCAGCGGTATGGGGTGGGAGGTGGCTTGGTTGATTTTGGCAGGGGTGAGATTGTGCCCATGTCTTTGCTGGTCGAAGAGCTGATCATGATGCTGGAAGAAGACGCGATTGCCCTGAACTGTCAGGCCGAACTTTTGGGTCTGCGCGAAATTCTGGAAGGCGGGACAAGTGCGGTTCGTCAGCGCGCTATTGCTGCTGCTGCCGCGCAGGGTGGTGCCGATCATGACACCCAGATGAAAGCGGTTGTGACCCATCTGATGGAGGAATTTCACGTCGATCTGTGATGTGTCAGCGGAACTGATACTTTAAGGTCTTGTTCATCGTGCGTGTGCATACCGGGTCCCAACCAGGTCACCGATGCGTGTCATCGACCGGTACGGAGGATCATAGATGTCGCAACTGACCCGCCGCACAGTTTTGCGCTTTGCAGCTTTTTGCGCAGCCGTCCCCTTTGGCGCAATCCCGGCACGAGCCGATAGCCATGTCACAAACCACGTTGTTGTGATCAAGAATATGAGGTTCTCGCCCGCTGATCTGACGATAAAGGCTGGTGACACGGTGACTTGGCGCAACGAAGACGACACAGCGCATAGCGCATGGGACGTCAATGACGTCTTTGACACGGGCCTTCTGTTACCCGGCCAATCCGCGGCGCTGACATTCAGCGCGGCTGGCACATTTTCTTATCGCTGCCGGCCGCATCGCAGCATGCGTGGGACCATTACGATTACCAGATAAAGTCCGTGTCTCCGGGGACGTACGGACCAATGACAGCGTTTTGTTTTTGACATGGCCGGGGGAAAACGGCACCTTGGTATTGAACGCTTGTTCAATTCGTAGGAGAGCCGCGATGGATTTTGCACTGAGTGAAGAGCAGACCGCGATATTTGATATGGCGCGGGATTTTGGGCAAACCCAGATCGCGCCGCATGCCCGCGACTGGGATGCGGCCGGGACCATCCCGAAAGAGCTTTGGACAGAGATCGCAGCCCTTGGATTTGGCGGCCTGTACGTCTCTGAGGACAGCGGCGGCGCGGGGCTGACACGGCTGGACGCGACGCTGGTGTTTGAGGCCCTGTCGTACAGCTGCGCCTCGGTTGCTGCCTTCTTATCGATCCACAATATGTGCGCCCGGATGATCGACAGCTTTGGGTCAGACGCCATGAAAGCTGCCGTCTTGCCCAAGGCCCTGACAATGCAGACCGTGCTGTCCTACTGCCTGACAGAGCCGGGATCGGGGTCCGACGCCGCAGCCCTTAAGACCAAAGCGGATCGCACAAATGCAGGCTGGTCATTGACCGGAACAAAGGCGTTTATCTCGGGCGGTGGCTATTCGGACGCCTATATCGTGATGGCCCGGACGGGTGACAGCGGACCAAAGGGCATCTCGGCGTTTTTGGTGCCCGATGGCGCTGATGGCCTGTCTTTTGGGGGTCTGGAAGACAAGATGGGATGGCGATCTCAGCCGACCCGGCAGGTGCAGCTGGATGACTGTGTTCTGGATACAGACGCCTTGCTGGGCGAAGAAGGCCGCGGGTTTACCTATGCCATGAAGGGGCTTGATGGGGGCCGTTTGAACATTGCCGCGTGTTCATTGGGTGCCGCGCAATCCGCTTTGGATCAGACAGTCGCTTACATGAGCGAACGCAAGGCCTTTGGCAAAACGATTGATCAATTTCAGGGGCTGCAATTTCGCGTAGCGGATATGGAAATCGCGTTGCAGGCGGCCCGTGTGTTCCTGCGTCAGGCCGCCTGGAAGCTGGATCAGGGTGCACCCGATGCAAGCACCTTCTGCGCGATGGCAAAAAAGCATGTGACCGAGGTGGGCAGCCGGGTTGCTGACCAATGCCTCCAATTGCATGGCGGCTATGGATACCTTGCCGACTATGGGATCGAAAAAATCGTCCGGGATTTGCGGGTTCATCAAATCCTTGAAGGCACAAACGAGATCATGCGGGTTCTGACTGCCCGCGCGCTGCTGACGAAATGAGCGATTGCATCATCCGCATCGATGGCCGGGCTGGACGGATCACTCTGAACCGGCCCAAAGCGCTGAATGCCCTGACTTGGAATATGTTGCTAGAGATCGAAGGTGCATTGGATCGCTGGCGCGACGATGCGGCCGTACAAGTGGTGATATTCGACGCGGCCGGCGACAAGGCCTTTTGCGCAGGCGGCGACATCGCCGAGATGTATACCACCGGCAAAGCAGGCGATTTTGGCTATGGGCAGCGGTTTTGGATCGACGAATACCGACTAAACGCAAAGATATATCACTATCCCAAGCCAGTGGTCAGTTTCCTGCAAGGCTTTACCATGGGCGGTGGCGTGGGTGTCGGGTGTCATGGATCACACCGGATTGTCGGCGAAAGCGCCCAGATCGCCATGCCAGAGGTGGGGATCGGTCTGATCCCGGACGTTGGCGGCTCGCTTATTCTGGCCAAAGCTCCCGGCCAAGTTGGTGCCTATCTTGGGATGACAGCGGACCGGATGGATGCCGCTGATGCGATTTATGCAGGGTTCGCTGATCTTTATGTCCCCGAAGCGCGCTGGCCCGACCTGAAAGCGACATTGATGGAAGGCCACGTTGATGCGATTGCCGCAACAAGCCTGCCTGCCCCGGCAAGCCGGTTGCGGGAGATGCAGGATCGTATTGACGCTGTCTTCGATGTTCCTGACCTGACCGCATTAGACGCTACGACACGCGACTGGCCCGAGATTCGCAAGAAACTGGATCGCAATGCGCCGCTCTCGTTGGCTGTTACCCTTGAGATGCTAAAGGCAGTGCGTGCTGATCCGACAATTGAGACTGCGTTGGATCTTGAGTATCGCTTTACCGCGCAGTCCATGCAGTACGGTGATTTCATCGAGGGCATTAGGGCCGCGATTATTGACCGGGATCGGTCACCTGTTTGGCGCCATGCAACTTGGGCTGACGTGACAGATGCAGATGTGGCGCGCATGATGGCGCCAGTGGAGGATATCGCATGAAAATCGGATTTATCGGCTTAGGCAACATGGGCGCCCCAATGGCCGCCAATCTGGCGCAGGCCGGGCATGATGTGGTGGGGTATGACGTCTTGGTTAAGCCGGATGGCTTGGCGATGGCAAGCAGCGCCGCTGCGGCTGCGGCAGGCGCTGATGTGGTGATCACCATGCTGCCTAACGGCGATATTCTGCGCGTGGTTGCGGCCGAGGTTCATGGTGCCATGACACTGGGCGCTGTGCATCTGGATTGCTCAACCGTCGATGTAAACAGTGCCCGCACAGTGGCACAGGCCGCTGAAGCCGCAGGGTTGGCCGCAGTCGATGCCCCGGTATCTGGCGGGATCGGCGGGGCTACCGCCGGAACGCTGACCTTTATGGCCGGAGGACCTGCCGCTGCCTTTGAGACCTGCGCCCCGCTATTTGAGATCATGGGCCAGAAGGTTGTACATTGTGGCCCGTCCGGGAACGGACAAGCTGCCAAGATCTGCAACAACATGATCCTTGGCGTCACGATGATCGCCACCTGCGAGGCCTTTGTGCTGGCTGATAAGCTGGGGCTGGACCGACAGGCAATGTTTGATGTGGTGTCCACCTCGTCGGGCGCATCGTGGTCGATGAACACCTATTGCCCTGCCCCCGGTGTTGGCCCTGCGAGCCCAGCCGACAATGACTATCAGCCCGGATTTGCCGCAGATCTGATGCTTAAGGATTTGCGCCTGTCTCAGGTCGCCGCTGATGGTGCCGATGCAGATACCCCGATGGGGGCCGCCGCCACAGAGCTGTACGCCAGGTTTGTTGAGGCCGAAGACGGTGCAGGACGCGACTTTTCAGCGATGCTGCCACGTTTTGCACAGCGTCGGCGCGGCTGACGATTTTTTTAGAAAAATCGCGGTGTATGTCGGATGCGGTGCTTGTTGACGACAGGTACACGTTGGGGGCCAGCCCCCATACCCCCGAAAGTAATTTGAACCAAAAGAAGGGATCCCGGGTTCAATCGGCGCACTTTTGATCAAGCCCGCCGATCGGTGATTTTGTCTTGCAGGGTTATTCGGTGACCCGCACCGCCGCCATTTTGTCCGGCTCGCCCACAACTGATCCGTTAGGTCCTGTCCCCAATTTGATCTGGTCCACAATGTCCATGCCTTCGGTGACTTCCCCGATCACAGTGTATTGCCCATTTAGGAAGTATCCCGGTTCGAACATGATGAAGAACTGGCTATTAGCGGAATTCGGGTTTTGCGCCCGAGCCATTCCAATGATTCCACGCTCGAACGGTTTGTCCGAAAACTCAGCGTCGATGTTCCCAAGGTCCGATCCGCCAGTTCCAGCCCGCCCGAGATCACCACCTGCAACGCCATTCTCGACGTCACCAGTTTGCGCCATGAAACCTTCGATCACACGGTGAAAGACCACGTTATCGTAGTCGCCCGCCGCCGCAATCGCCGTGATCTGCGCCACATGCTTTGGTGCGATGTCTTCGAACAGATCGATGACAATCGTGCCATTTGCCTCTCCGGCGACATCAATCTCCAGGCCCGCAGCCAAGGCAGGCCCTGCCAGAGCCGTCAAAAGCGCCGCGAGCTTATACATCTGCAGCCACCTTGACGCTGATCATCCGGTCCGGGTTCATCGGTGGTTCTCCCTTGGCGATGGCGTCGACGTGTTCCATCCCGGAGACAACCTGTCCGTAAACCGTGTATTGGCCGTTCAAGAAATCATTGTCTTTAAAGTTGATAAAGAACTGCGAGTTGGCAGAATTGGGGTTCGCCGAACGGGCTGCCCCTAGGGATCCGCGCCCATGCGGCACTTTCGAGAATTCTGCCGGCAGGTCTGGCAGATCAGATCCACCTGTCCCGGCGCGGCCCGGGTTATAGTTCTTTTCCATGTTTGCATTTGCCACATCGCCGGTCTGCGCCATGAAGCCGTCAATCACACGGTGGAAAGCGACATTGTCGTAGTCACCGTTGCGGGCCAATGTTTTCATCCGGTCCACATGCGCCGGCGCCACATCTGGTAGCAATTCAATCACAACATCGCCGCCTGTCAGCGTCATGATGATGGTGTTTTCGGGATCTTTGATATCGGCCATCGGGCGCTCCTGTCATTTCGTTGGTTTTCTCATATTGTGCATCACGCCGATTGCCAAGGTGTGCTGGCGCCCGCCCCACCAAGAGTTGACCTTGGGCGAGCCTTCGCTCAGGTAGGGCCCAACCACAGTTAGGAGCCTGAGATGACCTGGAAAACCCTCGACGATATGGATTTTGCTGGCAAGACTGCCCTCGTCCGCGTGGATATCAACGTGCCCGTCGAAGAGGGCCGCGTCACAGATGCGACCCGGATCGAGCGGATCGCCCCCACCGTTGATGATATTCAGGCTGAAGGTGGCAAGGTTGTCTTGATGGCCCACTTTGGTCGCCCCAAGGGTCAGAACGTCCCGGACATGTCTTTAGAACATATAGCCGGTGCTGTGTCTGACACATTGGGCTTACCCGTCACCTTTGTGAAGGGTGACTACGGCGATGCTGTGGCTGAGATGGAAGCCAGTGAGGTGTTGCTACTGGAAAACCTGCGCTTCAACCCCGGCGAAGAAAAGAACGACGAGGGGTTTGCAAAACGATTGGCCTCTTTGGGTGACATCTATGTGAATGATGCGTTTTCTGCGGCCCACCGCGCCCATGCCAGCACCGAGGCCATCGCCCGCCTGTTGCCTGCCTGCGCTGGACGGTTGATGGCAGCCGAGTTGACCGCTTTGGAAAAGGCGCTGGGAACCCCCACCCGCCCTGTTGTTGCTGTCGTGGGTGGTGCCAAGGTGTCGACCAAGCTGGACTTGCTGGGCAATCTGGTTGGCAAAGTCGATCACCTGGTGATTGGCGGCGGGATGGCAAATACGTTTCTGGCGGCACAAGGTTTGGATGTGGGCAAGTCCTTGTGTGAACATGACCTGGCAGAGACAGCCCGCCAGATCTTGGGCAAAGCCGCTGCTGCCGGATGCGAGATTATTCTGCCGCGTGACATTGTGGTGGCCCGCGATTTCAGGGCCGGGGCCGACAATGACGTGGTGGCGCCTGATGCCTGTCCTGCGGATGCGATGATCCTGGATGCCGGGCCGGATACGGTGACCTACATCAGTGAGGTCTTTGCCGGAGCCAAGACACTGGTGTGGAATGGCCCGCTTGGCGCATTTGAAATTGAACCGTTTAACCGTGCGACCAATGCGGCAGCCGGTGTGGCCGGCGCCTTGACGGCCTCTGGTCATTTGACCTCGGTTGCAGGTGGTGGTGATACCGTGGCTGCCCTGAACCAAGCTGGGGTTGCGGATGATTTCACCTATATTTCAACCGCTGGTGGCGCATTTTTGGAATGGATGGAAGGTAAGGAATTACCCGGTGTTGCCGCATTAAGCACCCCGTGACGGCCCGGTTGCCCGTCCTGTTTCGCGCAATCACTATGGCAACAATCGCGGCTTTTGCCCAAGTTTGACGACCAATTTGCGCAATCTGCCTGCTCAATTCGCCCTTATTTCAAACCGTTAGCGCCACCATAATTGCGCCTTTCGTATGGCTGACCTATGCCTGCCCGCACAGGCGTGGGGCCTGCATATTTTTTGTAATTTGAGTGGACAGCATCATGACACAGCAAGCCCAATTGGACAAAATCCGGAACGGCCAAGGTTTCGTCGCAGCTTTGGATCAAAGTGGTGGCTCTACCCCGAAAGCGCTGCGGCTGTATGGCATCGCGGAAGACACCTATGCCAACGACGATGAGATGTTCGCCCTGATTCATGAGATGCGCAGCCGGATCGTGAATGCCCCGGCGTTTACAGGCGACAAGGTTGTTGGTGCCATCTTGTTCGAAATGACCATGGATCGCCAAATCGGCGGCAAGCCTGCCGCCCAAACGTTGTGGGAGGTCAATGGTGTTGTGCCATTCCTGAAAGTCGACAAAGGCCTACGCGATCTGCATGACGGTGTTCAGTTGATGAAACCCATTGACGGCCTGGATCAGGTTTTGGTGCGCGCCACTGATGCAGGCATGTTCGGCACCAAGATGCGGTCGGTTATTTCCGCAGCAAATGAGGCCGGCATTGCGGCCAATGTTGGACAGCAGTTTGAAATCGGCAAACAGATTCTGTCACATGGGTTGATGCCTATTCTGGAGCCAGAGGTCACAATCAGCATAGAGGACAAGGCCGAAGCCGAAGCAATGTTGCTGACCGAGATTACCAAACATCTGGACGCCTTGCCCGATGGCCAACAGGTCATGTTGAAGCTGACATTGCCGGAGCAGCCTAATATCTACCAGCCGCTGGTCGATCATCCGAAAGTCTTGAAGATCGTTGCTTTGTCCGGTGGTTACGATCGCGCCGAGGCTAATCGTCGGCTGGCCCAGAACAGCGGGATCATCGCGTCATTTAGCCGCGCCCTGACCGAAGGGTTGTCTGCGCAGCAAAGCGATGCAGACTTCAACGCGACGTTGGCCGCGACAATTGATGAGATTTACAAGGCGTCGGTGGCCGGCTGACAGATTTTGATCCAAAATCTGGGGCAAATCCTTCCGGAGGATTTGTTTTCAAAGTCTGGGACAGACTTTGGGCGCAACCTTGCCGAAAATGCTCGAAATATAGGGAATCCGCGCATTTAGGGGATTCCCATACCAACCGATATATGCGAATCTGCTGCCACACCGCCCGGAAGAGGCGGACAAGGGGCACGCTATGATCCGACACACCCGCCCGGCAATGGGCCTTCTTCTTGCAACACTTGGGCTATTGGCTCTTGGTCTTTATTTCACCTTTGCCGCCGTGCAGGGTGATTACGGCGTGTTCAAACGCGCAGAAGTTCAAGCCGAAGGGCGCGCCTTGCAGGCTGAGCTGGCGTTGCTGCAAGCCGAAGTGGCCCGCATGGAAAACCTGACGCGGCGGTTGTCAGACAGCTTTCTTGACCTTGATTTACTGGACGAACAGGCGCGCGACATATTGGGTTATGTCCGTGCCGACGAAATTGTCATCCGCTAAAAACCTCTCATTTCTAAAACTTGACCTATGTCATGTCCGCTTAGCGCCTATGCTGATAGCGGTCAGGTCATGTGCAATTTGCATCTCGTAACGTCATGTGTTTTGCTTTAGAGAATAGTTTAACACTAAACTATCTGATGAATAGGATGGAGGACCGCCTATGCCGCCGAAGAAGAAGGCCGCCGCAAAGTCGAACGTCTCAGCCGAGGAACTGCTGGGACACTACCGGGAAATGCTGCTGATCCGGCGATTTGAGGAAAAGGCAGGCCAACTTTACGGTATGGGTCTGATTGGTGGCTTCTGTCACCTTTACATCGGTCAGGAAGCCGTTGTTGTAGGCCTCGAGGCCGCGACGAAAGAAGGCGACAAGCGCGTCACATCATATCGTGACCACGGCCATATGCTGGCCTGCGGCATGGATCCCAAGGGCATCATGGCAGAGCTGACAGGTCGCGAGGGCGGCTTTTCCAAGGGGAAAGGCGGCTCGATGCACATGTTCTCGAAGGAGAAGCATTTCTATGGTGGCCATGGGATTGTTGCGGCACAGGTGCCATTAGGTGCCGGCTTGGCTTTCTCAGATAAGTACAAAGGCAACGACAACGTGACCTTCGCTTACTTCGGTGATGGTGCTGCCAACCAGGGTCAGGTCTATGAGACTTACAACATGGCCGAGTTGTGGATGCTGCCGGTCGTCTTTGTCATCGAAAACAACCAATATGCGATGGGTACGTCCGTACAGCGATCAACGAAGTCGCCGTCGCTCTGGGAACGCGGTGCCGCTTATGGCATTCCGGGCGAGGAAGTTGACGGGATGGACGTCATCAAGGTCAAGGAAGC
>CALILP010000128.1 GCA_938016515.1 uncultured Paracoccaceae bacterium | reverse complement strand
GAGAATGCGACACAGTTGACGGCCATTATGTTGCGGAAAGTCGCGGATGCGGCGGCTTTGGCGGAGGTTTTGGCGGATGATCGGATCAATGCTGTGTGTGTCGGGCCGGGGTTGGGGCTTGGGGCGCGCGAGTCTGCATTGGTTGATGGTGCGTGTGAACACGCACCCTACGTGGTTCTCGACGCGGATGCTTTGACGATGTTGGCGCGAAAGGCAGATCCATTTGCCTCGCTACACAAGGGTTGCGTTCTGACCCCGCACGCGGGCGAATTCGCCCGGTTGTTTCCCGACATTGCCGAGAAGCTGGACGCACCCGCGACCAATGGGCCGGCTTATTCCAAGGTTGATGCGACGCGGGAGGCGGCGAAGCGAGCGGGATGTGTTGTGCTATTCAAAGGGCCGGATACCGTGATTGCGGACCCTGAGGGGCGGTGCAGTATCAATGCATCGGTTTATGAGCGGTCGGCACCGTGGCTTGCGACCGCAGGGTCAGGGGACGTCTTGGCTGGGTTCATCACCGGGTTGCTGGCCCGTGGGTTCAGCCCGATGCAAGCCGCCGAGACGGGCGCTTGGCTCCATACGGAATGCGCGCTGCAATTTGGGCCGGGATTGATTGCGGAGGATTTGCCGGAGGTGTTGCCGCAGGTTTTCAGAGACCTTGGCATCACCTGATCACCCATAAAAAATGGCGCGGGTGAAGCCGCGCCAAGGGGTCTTGGGAATGGTCGCGCTCTTTGGGAATTAAGCCTTGGCGCCGGTGATCATCTCAACGCCATCGGCGTAGATGATATGCTCGCGGTCAAAGATGATCTCGTAAACTGTCATCTCTTTTGGGTCTTGCTGGGCGAGGAATTCTCCGTCGACCAGTCTGCCTGCGGGGACGGTTGCAGCGGGCTTGCCAAAGAGGGCTTCGGCGCGCCAGTCGCGGATATAGAGTTGTGCATCAGGGGAGACGATCATGTCGCGGTCTGGCCGTGTATGACCCAAAGAACCGGCCTTTATGCGGATCGGTGCGAATTTCATGGTCTTGACGATGATGTCTTTGACAACCGCCATGCCGCAATCGCGTGTGATGACTTTGTCGCCAACGGACAGATGCGCGATTGGCATTTCACCCGCGAGTGTCATGACACTGGTGCCAGCGCAAAGTCCTGTTGCTACAGGTGCCTTGACCTCAGTCGGCTCCAGAAATTCGCTTGTCCCCATACGCATTGCAACATCCCCGATTGCTTTGTTCGTGTGCCTCACTGTGTCTGGCGCAAATAAGGCAACAATACGTTGCGGACTTGCCGTTTTTGGGATGATTTTTCCGCTCGCATCCGGCGCGGACCTTTGGTAGAGAGCGCCCAACCAAGGGGCAGGCCCTGAAATCCTGCCCCTTTTGATCATCGCGGGTGTGGCGGAATTGGTAGACGCACCAGATTTAGGTTCTGGCGCCGCAAGGCGTGGGGGTTCAAGTCCCTTCACCCGCACCAAAGACAAATGGCCCCTGACCACGGGGCATCTGAGACGAAGAGAAAAGGATTTTTCCATGCAGGTCACCGAGACCCTGAACGAAGGCCTCAAGCGGGGTTACGCGATCCAGATCACTGCGGCGGAACTTGACGCCAAAGTTGAGGAAAAGCTGAAAGAAGCCCAACCCGAAGTCGAGATGAAGGGCTTCCGCAAGGGTAAAGTCCCGATGCCGATGCTGCGCAAGCAGTTTGGTCAGCGCGTGATGGGTGAAGCGATGCAGGAAAGCATCGACGGTGCGATGTCCGAGCATCTTGAGAAGACAGGTGATCGTCCTGCGGCGCAGCCTGAGATGAAAATGGCGAACCCAGACTGGAAAGAAGGCGACAACGTTGACGTTGAAGTTTCTTACGAGCGTCTGCCGGATGTCCCGGAAACCGACTTTAAGAAAATCAAGC
Source organism: uncultured Paracoccaceae bacterium (assembly GCA_938016515.1). Lineage (GTDB taxonomy): Bacteria > Pseudomonadota > Alphaproteobacteria > Rhodobacterales > Rhodobacteraceae > Yoonia. The sequence continues at coordinate 13,729 of CALILP010000128.1, read as the reverse complement.
TAGAGCGTCTGGTTGTGAAGGCCGACGACGAAAGCGTTCAGGAAGCGTTGGATAACCTCGCATCCTCTGCCAAGAACTTCGAAGATCGCAAGAAAGGCTCTAAGGCCAAAAAGGGCGATCAGGTTGTCATGGACTTTCTTGGTAAGGTCGACGGCGAAGCCTTTGAAGGCGGCGCTGCTGAGGATTTCCCACTTGAGCTGGGCTCTGGTTCATTCATTCCGGGTTTTGAGGACGGTTTGATTGGTGTGAAAGCCGGTGAAGAGAAAGACGTCGAAGTGTCTTTCCCTGATGATTATCAGGCAGAGCATTTGGCTGGTAAGGCTGCCGTGTTCACCTGCACAATCAAGAACGTGAAAGCGCCCGCTGACACCAAGATTGACGATGAGATGGCCAAGCAGTTTGGCGCAGAAGACCTTGCCGGTCTGAAGGGTCAGATCACCGAGCGTCTGGAAGCTGAATATGCTGGTGCTTCTCGCGCTGTCACAAAGCGTGCTTTGCTTGATGCATTGGACAAGGCGGTTGATTTCGATCTGCCCCAGTCGCTGGTTGATGCAGAAGCCGGTCAGATCGCGCACCAGCTGTGGCACGAAGAAAACCCTGAGGTTGAAGGCCATGACCACCCAGAGGTGGAAGCCACTGATGAGCACAAGAAATTGGCTGCCCGTCGCGTGAAGCTGGGTCTGTTGTTGGCTGACATTGGTCAGAAAGCAGAGGTCAAGGTTTCCGACGCCGAGATGACCCAGGCGATCATGAATCAGGCCCGTCAATATCCGGGTCAGGAGCGTCAGTTCTTTGAATTCGTCCAGCAGAACGCCCAGTTCCGCCAGCAGCTGCAAGCGCCGCTGTTCGAGGATAAGGTTGTCGACCACATCTTTGAATCCGCCGCGATCAAGGAAAAGGAAGTCAGCAAAGACGATCTGCAAAAGGCCGTTGAAAAGCTTGAAGACGAATAAAGCTGTTCAAATTTCTTGCAAAGGCGTCCCGCACGGGGCGCCTTTTCTATTTTTTGCGGATAGACTGAGGTTGCGATAGAAGCGCCCTAGTTTCTTCACGCACCTGTCGTAAAGTAAACAATAAGCCGATCTACAGGTTATTGGTGAATTTCTTGAGACGGAGGACATCGTCGTGAAACGACTTTGGCTTGCAGCATTGATGTTTGGCGGTTTCGGAACAACTGCGGTGGCTTGTCCGGATTTTAACGTGGCAGCCGTTGACGCCTACGAGGCCACTGGCGGGCAACTTCGCCAGCCGCGCGTCTTCAATGTTGTTGCTGGTGGCGAAAACTACATCTGGAATTGTAACAACATTCAGCCGGGCACCGATCAGGGGGCAGGGTACTTTACGACCCAACCTGATTTTTCTTTTACGCTTAGCGGGATGGCTGGCTTGCGACTTGTCGTCAGCGCCGTCAGCAATTGCGACTCTGCCTTGTTGATCAATACCTCGTCAGCCAATTGGTACTATGACGATGACGACAACGGCAATCTGGATCCCCGGATCGTATTGACCCGCCCTGTAGATGGCCGGATCGACGTTTGGATGGGGACTTATGATGGGGCCTATTGCAATGCCCAGCTGCGGATGGAGACGTTTGCACGCTAATGAAAATGACTTGTCAGCCTCGACATGAAAAAGGGCCGCAGCTTGAACTGCGGCCCTTTTGCGTTAAAGCGAGATGCGGAACTGCGCAAAGCCCGTGTCGCTGCTGCCAGCTTCTTCGATTGTGACGCCCGGAACCTCTGACGCATAAGCTGCACCTGCGGGTCCGGTCTCAAAAATCACAGTGGTCCCGTCCATCGGTGCAAACGACCAGTTGGCGTCTGCCGCCGGGCTGATCGTGCCTTGTTCGACAATATAGCGCACGATGACGTCACGGTTGGTATCTGGACCTTCAAAAATCACAGTGCTGCCATCCGCACCGGGGAAACTGCCGCCGCCAGATGCCCGGTAGTTGTTGGTCGCGACAATGAACTCTTGGGTCATATCCAGCGGTGCGCCGTTGAATTGCAAGTCCACAATTCGGTTGGCATCCGCATTGATCACCGCACCGTCGCGGTCAAAGCGCGAAGGTTGGGTCAGGTCGATCTGGTAGGTCACACCGTCCATGATATCAAAGTTGTAGGACGGGAAATCGGGGTTGAGCAAAAGCGCGTCTTCTGCGCCTGCGTCGATCTGATTGAACATGCCAGCAGAGCGTTCCAACCAGTCTTTGACCTGTTGACCGGTGATTTTCACCGCCCGTACGGTGTTGGGGTACAGGTAGAGATCCGCGACGTTCTTGATCGCCACGTCGCCTACAGGCACGTCGGTGTAGTATTCTGGGCCACCGCGTCCGCCTGCTTTGAAGGGGGCTGCTGCCGACAGGATTGGCATGCCTTCGTATTCTGTTCCGACCATCTGTTGTGCGATGTACCAGACCTGCGCGTTGGACACGATTTGGACCGAGGGGTCATCGGCCACCAAGGCGAAGTAGCTGTGCAGGGCCGAGTCGGTTTTGCCGACGGCGCGGCGCACATAGGCGAGGGTTTCGTCGTGGTCTTGTTGGACAGCGTCCAGTACCGGCTGGAAGTCTTCGGCGAGTGGTGTGATGCTACGGTCTTCGTTGCGCTGCGAGATGGGTCGTGCTTCTGATGTATGCGACAGGATGCGCCAGCCAGAGCCATTACGTTCGAGCAATAGATCGATGAGGCCCATGTGGCTGCCCCAGAAACCACCCATGACCGCAGGTTTGCCCATGATCGTGCCAGTGGTCGTGTCGAGGCCTGCGAAGTCATCGTAGCTGGATGAGGGGAACACGAGGTGGCTGTGTCCGGTGAGGATGGCGTCGATTCCATCGACAGCGGCCAATGGGACGGAGGCGTTTTCCATCCCGTCTTCCGCATCCGCAGCCCCGATGCCAGAGTGGCTGAGGGCGATGATGATGTCCGCCCCTTCCTCTTGCATTTGCGGGACGTAGGCGCGCGCGGTTGCGATGATGTCGCGGGCCTGCACGTTGCCTTCGAGGTGCTTGCGGTCCCAGTTCATGATCTGCGGCGGCACAAAGCCAATCAGGCCGATCTTGATCGGGTGGGTGTCACCGTTGCCGTCGGTGATTTGGCGTTCAAAGATGGTGTAAGGCGGGATCAGCGTTTCGTCGGCCGTGGGTGAGGCCCCCATGGTTTTGACGACATTGGCGCTGACGACCGGGAACTCCGCCCCCGCGAGCGCTTTCATCAGGAAGCTTACGCCGTAGTTGAACTCGTGGTTGCCAAGCGTTGAGGCGTCAAAGCCCAATGTGTTCATCGCTGTGATGACGGGGTGCATGTCGCCTTCGGCCATGCCCCGCTCGTAGGCGATGTAGTCGCCCATCGGGTTGCCTTGCAGGAAGTCCCCGTTGTCGAGGAGGAGGGAATTTGTGGATTCTGCCCGCACACCTTCGATGATGCTGGCTGTCCGCGACAGGCCGACGGTGTCGACAGGCTTGTCCGCGTAGTAGTCGTAAGGGAAGACGTGCACGTGCAGGTCTGTGGTTTCCATCAGGCGCAGGTGAGCCTGGTTGCTTGCGGCGCTGACAGAGAATGGATGCATGGCCAGAAGGCCCGCAGTTCCAGCCAGAAAGCCGCGACGGTTGAGTGTTCGTGACATGGTATCCCCCAAGACGTGTTGTTTTCTGTCAGGAAGGTTAACAGTTTTCTGTGTAGGTGTCGTGACAGACGCTTGGGCTGCGCGATGTTTTGCTGCGAGACCATTGTGGGGAGGGGGCAATTTCTCTTGGAGAAATTGGTGACAAATCCTCTGAGAGGATTTGCTATCAGATTTTCTAAGAAAATCTGTCGTTGCGCCAAGAAAAAAGGCCACAGGTAACACTGCGGCCTTTTCAATTCATCTGACGGGGTCGCCTCAGTCTTCTTCGGCTGTGTCTTCTTCAGGCGCCGTTTCAATTCCAGCTGCTTCAGCCAGGTCGTCATCGTCGGAAGCGGCGGAGCCGATATCGTCAAACAGTTCCTGGATTTCGAATTCAGCAGCAGCTTCTTCTTCAGCAGCCAGTTCCTGGATCGACTTGCCGGAGGCCTGAAGTTCTGCTTCTTCTGCTGAACGCGCGACGTTCAGCGTGATTTCTGCAGCCACTTCTGGGTGCAGGTTCACGGTTGCCGAGTGCAGACCAAGTTCTTTGATCCCTGCACCAATCACAACCTGACCTTTATCAACCGTAAAGCCAGCCTCTGTCGCGTGACCCGCGATGTCGCGTGGTGTGACAGAGCCGTAAAGCGAACCCGCGTCAGACGCGGACCGAATCACGATGAAAGTTTCGCCGTCCAGCTTATCAGCCAGTGCCTGCGCTTCTTTCTTGGTCTCAAGGTTGCGGGCCTCAAGCTGGGCTTTCTCTGCTTCGAAGCGGGCCATGTTGGCTTCGTTCACGCGGAGTGCTTTGCCTTGGGGCAACAGGAAGTTGCGTGCATAGCCTTGCTTGACAGTGACGACTTCGCCCATCTGTCCCAGCTTGGCGACGCGTTCAAGTAGGATAACATCCATTGTCTGTACTCCTTACTTTACAGCGTATGGCAGCAGCGCAAGGAACCGGGCGCGTTTGATCGCACGAGCGAGCGCACGCTGGTTCTTGGCACCAACAGCTGTGATACGGGCGGGAACGATTTTGCCACGCTCAGAGATGTAGCGCTGCAAAAGGCGAGTGTCTTTGTAGTCGATCTTCGGGGCGTTATCACCCTCGAATGGATCAGACTTACGGCGGCGGAAAAATGGTTTAGAACCCATAGTTTATGTCCTTTCCTGATCTAACTTAGCGACGCTCGCGACGGCCTTCACGCTCGTCCCGTTTTTGCATCTGTACCGAAGGGCCTTCCTGGTGTGCGTCGACCTTGATGGTCAGAACGCGCATCACGTCATCATGCAAACGCATCAGACGTTCCATTTCCTGCACGGCAGGGGCAGGGGCGTCAGTGCGCAGAAATGCGTAGTGGCCTTTGCGGTTTTTGTTGATCTTGTAGGCCATCGTTTTGACGCCCCAATATTCGTTTTCCACCAGCTTGCCGCCGTTGTCGGCAAGGACGGTTCCGAAATGTTCGATCAGGCTTTCTGCTTGCGTCGAGGACAGGTCCTGGCGCGCAATCATAACATGCTCATACAGCGGCATGCGGTCTCCATTCATTTTCTCAGCGCATTTCATAGAGCGGGGCATTTACAACTGGCCGCGCCCCGCGCACGAGAGACTGCGCAGTTCATAAGAAATGCGGCCAGATGCGGCCTTATACAGTGCGTTGAATACAGTGCAAGCGAAGAGATGCGCTGAAACCAGCTTACACGCTATGCGTGCGTAGGCAGATAGTCGCTCAACCCCTAAGAAATCGTTAAGAAATTTCTCGATAAACCTCTGGTTGCCCTGATCTTGCCCAGATTGTCGGTTTCAATGGCCCTACACAAAAATAAGGTCGGGAGTCACGACATTATGTCAGATATAACATCGTCCATCACAGGTGCCAAAGCCCCGGCGGGTCAGGCCTCATCCGAGCATCCATACAAAATTGAAGAAACCCATTGGGGGTACATTATCGGCGCGACCGGAAGTGCCGGACGTGGTATCGCGGTTGCCCAAACGCTGTCACTGTTGATTGGTGCAGGCTTTCTTGCAGCCGCAATCAGCCTGTGGCTGTTTCCTGCATTGGTTTTTGGCGTAGACGCCCTTTTCATGCGGTTCTTTGCGACCGTTCTTTTTGGCTCTATGTCTGCACTGTTTTTGTGGTACGCGTCCCGTGGCGTCCGGTCTGAGGTTCAGATCGACAACAGCCGCGGCGAAATCCGCGAAGTTATCCGCAATAAAGCCGGCAAAATGACCCTGCTAGGTAGCTATGGGTTCGATTCAGTTGGCGGCGTTTTTCTAGAGCCAACCGACAAGCCAAAAGACAGCAATTCGAAAGACAGCAATCTTGTCCTGCGTTATCGCAGCACCGGCGGCAGTCTGGTTGTGGCCAGCGGTCGCAAAACCGATTTGGCCGAATTGCGTGATCGCATTAGCCGCGATGTCATGATCGGATCGGAAGACGCCCCGACAGACGCTGTCTGACCGCACCACAAACAAATCGTGAATAGACGGGCGCGGTCAGCAGTGATCGCGCCTTTTTTCCGCCGTCCACACGTTATGTTGAATAATGCGCAATTGATTGTTCGCGCGTGCGGGTCAATGTCTGTGCCCATCTGATCCCGAAACAATGATGGAGCCACCCGATGAAAAAGACCTTGATCGCCGCCGTACTTGCAGCCCCCTTTGCCACAGCTGCTGTCGCGGAATCTGCACCTTACATCCTGAACGAAAGCCACAGTCAGGTTTTGTTTACCTATGACCATGCCGGGTTTTCGACCACCTTCGGCATGTTCTCGGGCTTTGGGGGCGACATTATGTATGACGCAGAGGATCCGTCGAATTCCACGGTGTCGGTCACCTTTCCTGCGGAATCCATGATCACTGGCTGGGATGCGCGCTCGCAGCACTTTCTGCAGTCTGGCGATTTCTTTAACCTTGGTGATTTTCCTGATGTCACCTTCGCATCGACCCGCATTGAAGTCACAGGCGATAGCACAGCCAACATCATTGGTGATTTGACCCTGAATGGTGTCACCAAAGAAATCACGCTGGACGCCGTACTGAACGCGGCAACAGCGGAGTATCCGTTCCCACCTTATCAGGGCCGTGCCGCGATTGGTGTGGATGCAACGGCGACATTGAACCGGTCTGACTACAACCTTGGCCAGTTCGCACCCTTCATTCCAGAAGAAGTGCCCCTGACCATTTCTATCGAGGCTGTCGCCGCTGAATAAGCAACTGCGGCTAGACTATGCGAGGGGCCGCAGTCTGACTGCAGCCCCTTTTTTCATTCCGACGTCTCTGACGCCCGCGTCGCCAAAACCGTGACCGCCACATCAACAGCGAAGGCCAGTGTGCTTTCGTCATTTTGTGTCTCACCCATACCAAAGTCGAGCCGATCTAGCGTCAGCCCACCCGACATCTGTGCTGTTTCGCCTTCAAGTGTAAGCGTAAAGGGCATTTGCACCGGCACGGTGACGTCTTTGATGGTCAACGTGCCGTCTGCGATGAATTGCGTGCCGTCTGGCTGGATCTCTGCGGAGAATGTCGCTGTGGGGTGGGTTTGGGCATCAAAGTAGTCGACACCCAGCGCTTCGCTTGTGACTGACCCGAGCGACAGTGATCCAATTGCGATCACTGTCTCGACCGATCCCATGATGTCGGCGGTGGCAGGATCAAAGCTGATCTGGCTCGTCCAGTCCGCAAAAGTGCCTGTGACTTCGCTGCCGAACTGGGTGATTGTAATGGCGATGCTGCCGTCCTGTACTGTCCAGTCCGATGTGACCTCGGCCAGGTCAGCCACTGCAACCGCATCGTCGTGCCGCTGTGTCAGGCCAAGGGCCACAGCGCCGCCTGCGGCCGCGACAAACGCAAGAGCCGCTGTGATAGGTGCGCCTTTCTTGGCGACATGCGGCCCGACATCAGGCACAGAACCCGATTTGAACCACATTCGAACGAGGGTCACGTCTTTGTCGATGATGTGGTGCTTTAGCGCGCCTGCGATGTGCAGCAGGATTGATGCGACCATTAGCTTGCCAAAGATCCAGTGTAGCCCCGCAAAAACGCCAGCAAGACTTTCGGATTTAGGGATCAACGGCAGGTTTTGTCCGTATGGCCACCAGATCGGCGCAAAGCCGGAAGAGGCCGCATGTTCGATCCAACCCGTCAGCGGGACCGCGACCAATGAGATGTAAAGGACCCAATGCACGACCTCGGCCAGAAACGTCTCTATCTTACGTTCGGGATGCAGGGTGCCGGGTTTGGTCTGGGTCAGTGCCCAGAGAATCCGGAGGAGGGCCACAAAGAAAACAGCAACCCCAAGCGTCTTGTGCAGCGAAAAGACGGTCGCTTTGCGCGCCAACTGCTCGCTTGTGTCATAGGGCAGTTGGTTCGCAACAACGCCCAGCGGGATGATGACGAGGATCAGAAGCGCCGTCAGCCAGTGGAACATCTTGGTAATCATGGAATAGCGTGTCGCGCTTGGCATTGTGACTCCTCGGCTGGTTTCTGGATAGACTAGTCGGGCTTTCGCGCGGCTCCTAGTCGCAAAGACGCACACCGTATGTGTTCGTTCAGCACAGCCGCGATGTATGATTGGTGTACGCGCCACTTCCTTGTACGTGACCGGTAGTCACGTTATGGCAAACAAAAGGTTTCAAGCAGGGGGCACGCGATGCGCGCATTTGTATTTCCGGGGCAAGGGGCGCAAGCCATTGGTATGGGAAAGGCGCTTGCAGACGCTTATCCTGCTGCCGCAGCCGTGTTTTCCGAAGTTGATGATGCATTGGGCGAAAAGCTGTCCGACCTGATTTGGGAAGGCGACATTGCAGAGTTGACCCTGACCCGCAATGCACAGCTCGCCTTGATGGCCACATCCCTTGCTGTGATGAAAGCGCTGGAGTCCGAAGGCGTTGATATGACCGCGACAAACTACGTGGCCGGTCATTCCTTGGGCGAATATTCCGCCCTTGCTGCTGCCGGTGCTTTGTCGATCTTTGATACCGCCCGATTGCTGCGTTTGCGGGGAGAGGCGATGCAGGATGCTGTGCCTGTTGGTGTCGGCGCGATGGCGGCGTTGCTGGGGTTGGATTTCGCGACCGTGCAGGCGGTGGCTGAGGCGGCCGCGCAGGGCGAGATTTGTCAGGCTGCCAACGATAACGATCCCGCTCAAGTCGTTGTTTCTGGTCATAAATCTGCCGTCGAACGTGCCGTGGAGATTGCCAAGGAAAAGGGCGCGCGTCGCGCGATGTTGCTGCCTGTGTCTGCCCCGTTTCACTGCGCACTGATGGCCCCCGCAGCTGAGAAAATGGCTGCCGCTTTGGCGGATACAGCGATTGCGGCTCCTGCTGTTCCGGTCGTGGCGAATGTGCTGGCTGAAGGTGTTACAGATCCCGCCCAGATCCGAGACTTGTTGATCAAGCAGGTGACCGGATCTGTGCGCTGGCGCGAAAGTGTCGCTTGGATGGGTGCCCAAGGCGTTGAAAGCATGTGGGAAATCGGTGCGGGTAAAGCCTTGACCGGGATGGTCCGCCGGATCAACAAAGACATTGCAGCTTTGGCTGTCGGCACCCCCGAAGATGTGCAGGCTGCTGTCGCATCCTTGGCATAATACAATACGAAAGGCACAGACATGTTTGATCTGACAGGAAAAAATGTTCTTTTGACCGGGGCTTCTGGTGGCATTGGTGGCGCGATTGCCAAACACCTGCATGATGCCGGTGCCACAGTCGCGATTTCTGGGACGCGGGTTGATCCGCTGAATGCTTTGGCTGCCGAACTGGGTGATCGGGTGCACGTCTTGCCGTGTAATCTGAGCGATGCGGATGCTGTGAATGCCTTGCCGAAACAAGCGGTTGAGGCAATGGGGTCGGTGGATGTGCTGGTGAACAATGCCGGGATCACCAAGGACAACATCTTCATGCGGATGTCTGAAGAGGAGTGGTCGCAGGTGTTAGAGGTCAACCTGACCTCGACGATGCGTCTTTGTAAGGGCGTCATCCGGGGCATGATGAAGTCTCGGTGGGGTCGGATCGTGAATATTTCCAGTATTGTTGGGGCCACTGGCAATCCGGGTCAGGCCAATTATGCCGCCTCTAAGGCCGGTATGGTGGGGATGTCCAAGTCGATTGCGTATGAAGTTGCAAGCCGTGGTATTACTGTAAATTGTATCGCGCCGGGGTTTATCGCCACCCCAATGACAGAAGCGCTGACAGATGACCAAAAGGCTGGAATCCTTGGACAAATTCCTGCAGGTCGCATGGGGGAGGCAGATGAGATCGGTGCTGCTGTGCTGTATCTTGCCAGCGATGAGGCCGCTTATTTGACGGGCACCACCTTGCATGTGAACGGCGGTATGGCCATGTTGTAGCCCACACGCACCTTTGGCGCTAACGGGCCCGGGTGCGAAAACATTTGCGTGACTGGAATTCTCTGTTATAGGCCACGCAGCATTGAATGCGGGCGGGTTCAAGCCGCCCAAAACCGGGGTCAAACCCAATAGAACGTGAGGAAAGCCCATGAGCGACGTCGCAGACCGCGTACGCAAGATTGTTGTTGAGCATCTTGGTGTAGAAGAAGACAAAGTTGTTGAGGGTGCGTCCTTCATCGATGATCTGGGCGCAGACAGCCTTGATACGGTCGAGCTGGTCATGGCTTTCGAAGAAGAATTCGGCATCGAGATCCCTGACGACGCTGCTGAAACAATTCAGACATTCGGCGATGCGGTGAAGTTTATCTCTGCTGCGCAGTAATTTCGTCCCTAACCGGATGATCAAGGCGGCCTCGATGATTTCGGGGCCGTCTTTTGTTTTGGGGATCGGCGCGATCTTGCGTTCACCGCATGTGTGAATGCCGGTGCTGCCCTTGCCCCTGTCGGTGGCCTTAGTTTATCAGTGGCCCGAATAATGCTGACGAGGTGAGGGCAAAACATGCGTCGCGTAGTAGTAACCGGAATGGGTCTTGTGACCCCATTGGCTGATGGTGTCGAAGAGTCGTGGTCGCGGATACTGGACGGTCAGTCTGGCGCTGGCCCGATTACCCAGTTTGATGCCAGCCATTTGGCAACCACCTATGCCTGCGAGGTCCCAAAGGGCGATGGGTCTGATGGCACGTTTAATCCTGATACCTATATGGCCCCAAAAGACGCCCGAAAGGTTGATGATTTCATCCTGTATGGCATTGCTGCCGCCCAGCAGGCGATTGAGATGTCTGGCTATACTGCTGAGACTGTGGAGGCGCAGAACCGCACGGGTGTGTTGATGGGGTCTGGCATTGGTGGCTTGGCCTCGATTGCTGAGACCGCTGTGATGATTAAGGAAAAGGGCCCGCGCCGCGTGTCACCGTTCTTTATTCCCGGTGCGTTGATCAACCTGATTTCTGGTCAGATTTCGATTAAGTACGGGTTCAAGGGCCCGAACCATGCTGTTGTGACGGCATGTTCGACCGGGGCTCATGCGATTGGTGATGCTGCCCGTTTGATTAAGTATGGCAGCGCCGATGTCATGGTAGCTGGCGGAGCAGAGGCTGCAATTTGTGAAGTGGGGATTGCCGGGTTCAATGCCTGTAAGGCGCTTTCCACGCAGCGTGCTGAGGACCCAACGAAGGCCTCTCGGCCTTATGATGCTGACCGTGATGGGTTTGTGATGGGCGAGGGTGCCGGTGCCGTGATCCTTGAGGAATACGAACATGCCGTTGCCCGTGGTGCCACCATTTATGCTGAGGTGCTGGGGTACGGCCTGTCTGGCGATGCCTACCATATCACTGCTCCGTCTGAGGACGGTGAAGGCGGTGAGCGGTCGATGCGGATGGCGTTGGAAGATGCTGGCAAAACACCTGCGGATATTGACTATATCAACGCCCACGGGACCTCGACGATGGCTGACACGATCGAGCTGGGCGCTGTTGAGCGGATGATGGGGGATGCTGCCGCGTCTGTGACGATGTCTTCCACAAAATCTGCGACCGGTCACTTGCTTGGCGCTGCTGGTGCGATTGAGGCGATCTTTTCGATCCTCGCGATCCGTGATCAGGTCGCCCCACCAACGATCAATTTGGACAACCCGGCTGTTGAAACCAAGGTTGATCTGGCCCCCAATGCCAAACGTGAGCGTGAGATCAATGTCGCTTTGTCCAACAGTTTTGGGTTTGGCGGCACGAATGCCAGTGTCTTGTTTGGGAAGGTGGGCTGATGTGGCGCCACATCGCCTCTAACGCGCTGACATTGTTTATCGTCCTGTTGTTTCTGGTGGGCGGTGCCATTGCTTGGGGGGCTAACCAGTATCGTGCCTCTGGCCCACTTGCGCAGGCGATTTGTTTGCGCGTCGAGCCGGGGTCGAACATGCGCCGGGTCGGTGATGAGTTGGCCGGGCAGGGTGCGGTGCAGTCTCCGGTGATGTTTCGGATTGGTGCTGACTATGCCGATAAGTCCCAGCAGTTGAAGGCCGGGTCGTTTCTGATCGAGGCTGGTGCCTCGATGGAGCAGATTGTGGATGCGATCACCGAAGGTGGTCAAAGCACCTGTGGCACTGAAGTTGTGTACCGGATTGGTGTGACCCGTACGACCATTCAAGTCCGCGAACTGGATCCTGCCACAAACCGCTACGAAGAAGTTGTTGCCTTTAATCCAGTCGAAGAAGCTGTTCCTGCAGCTTATACGGATGTGAAAGAAGAGGCCGATACCCGCTACCGCGCAGCTGTTGCAGAAGGTGTGACAAGCTGGCAGATTGTGGATGCATTGAACGGTCTGGATTTGTTAGATCAAGATGTGACCGACATCCCGCCCGAAGGCAGCCTTGCCCCCGACAGTTATGAGTTCAGTCCCGGTGATACTGTCGCGTCACTGCTGACGCAGATGACAGATCGCCAGACCCGCGTCTTGGCCGAGGCTTGGGAAAATCGCGCCCCTGATTTGCCGTTGGAAAGCCCCGAAGAGGCATTGATCCTTGCCAGTATCGTCGAGAAAGAGACGGGTGTGTCAGATGAACGCCGTCAGGTGGCCAGTGTCTTTGTGAATCGGTTGAATGACGGGATGCGTTTGCAGACAGACCCGACCGTGATCTACGGGATCACGCAGGGACAGGGTGTTCTTGGTCGTGGTTTGCGCCAAAGCGAGCTGCGTCGTGAAACCCCGTGGAACACCTATGTCATCCCGGCCTTGCCACCGACCCCGATTGCCAATCCGGGCCGTGCGAGTATCGAAGCCGCTTTGAACCCTGATCAGACCGACTTTATCTTCTTTGTCGCTGATGGCACCGGTGGTCATGCCTTTGCGACCAATCTGGATGATCACAATGCAAACGTCGCCGTGTGGCGCGCGATCGAAGCAGAACGCGCCGAGAGCAGCGGTAATTAAGGCTTAATTTACGAATGAAAGAGGGCGGTCTTCGGGCCGCCCTTTTTCATGTCTTTGTATTTGTTGGTGAATGTCAGTCTCTTAAATTTACAAATAATTTTAAGCAATTGGAACAAACACGGTTTGGAAAGAACACCGTGCGGTTAGCCGTGGTGTTGCTTTGACCGGGCCGTTTGTGTGCCTGTATTTAGATGTCATGCCCAACATCATTGGCTTGGCCTGAATGGTCTTATGGCGCACAAAAATGCGTTCCTTGATGTAGGTCCCCCAACACTGGTGAGTGACGATGTCAGACATATCCGAAGACCCAACCCCACCATCGGACCCCGAGGACTTCGCGGCTGTTGAACGGGCAGCTGCCCGGGAACGGATCGATCAGATTTCGACATTGTTTGCCGAGATGACAACGCTGCTGGCGCAGTCAATGGCGTCGGAAGGTGAAGTCACGAAGGCTACTAGCCAGAAGATGCTGGCCAAGCTTGGCGAATTGCAAACCGCGCATCTGATGGTGCTGAAAGCCGAAGAGGTGTTCCATGACAAATTCGACCAAGAAACCGCCGGAGCAGGCGTCGACTATGACATCATCCGACACGAAATCGGGTGCGCGCTTGATCGGATCCGGGCCGCAGATGCAACAGGCGACGTTTCTGAAGGATCTGACGGATGATCAGTTGGGCGCGCTGAAGTTCATATTCGAGTTTTGGGCCTTGCCGCATCAGTGTCCGCCATTGGGCGACTGGCGCACGTGGGTGATTATGGGCGGTCGTGGTGCGGGCAAGACCCGCGCTGGGGCCGAGTGGGTC
>CALILP010000127.1 GCA_938016515.1 uncultured Paracoccaceae bacterium | reverse complement strand
GGCCCTGTCCAGCAAAGGCACGCAGGCTGATGTCCTTTGTGGTATCCTCAGGCAAGGCGGCGACTTTCCGGATCACCTTTGCCAAGGCCACTGGCGTGTCGGTATCTGCGGCAAAGCCCAGATTTTGAGTGGCGAACTCTTCTGCAAGCAGGGCCTGTTGCGAAAGGATCACCGGCAACCCGCTAAGCGATGCCTCGGCAGCAACAAGGCCAAACGGTTCTGGTGTGCGTGAAGGCATCACTAATGCGCGCACATCTTTCAGGTGCGCACCGATATCTGCCTGATCCACCCAACCTGTAAACGCGACCTCGGGGTAATGCGCCCGCAAGGCATCCAGTTCCGCGCCATCACCAATGACACGCAGCGGAACCTCGGCCAAACGGGCGGCCTCACACAGAGTGTTGATCCCCTTGCCCATTTCGACCCGACCAATAAAGCAAAACGTGCGATTGGCCTCTGCGGTGATCCGCTTGTCGACAAAAGGTTTTGCGGGGTTTCTGACTGTCGTCATCAGCTCCTGCGGAATATTCGACCGCGCAAGGGCAGAAAGCATACCGGGGTGCAGCGCGAAAACTTTTGCCCAGGGTACATCCTTACTGAACGTCCGCCGCAGCATCGCGCTGCGTGCGCTGCGCCACAGCTTGTGGTGAAAGGCGCGCCGGTCGCATGCGGTGCTGAGGCAGCTCAGTGATAGCGGTGTTCGCGTGCAAACGGTTTCCTTGCGGTAGTCGTAGAATGCGCCATTGGGGCATCCCAAAAAGAAGTCATGTGCATGGATGAAGGTACGGTTTGCCACCGGCTGAAGCGCATCAAACACAGCCGGAGACAAAATCCGTGACCACCCATGCAGGTGATAAACCGTGCCGGGCGTATCATGCGCCGCAATATGTGCGGCGACCTTGTCACGTATCTCGGTGTTGAAGATGCCCGCGCGCATGGCCTGCAGTTTGCCCGCGTCCAGCAACAGCTTGCCGCCCATCGCGATCAGGTCGACACCCAAGGCTGCCAAGGCGCCGTCATCGCCATCATCACCCGCGATATAGGTTGTGGGAATGCCGCGCGCGCTGAACATGCGGGCTGACAGTGTGGCAAGGCCAGTGGCACCGCCCTTGGCCACACTTGAATCGTTCAGGATCACGACCCGCAAGGCGTGGGCCGATGGTGCGGTGTCGCTCAAAGGTCCAGTATCCGCGATGGTGCGATACGGCCGGTGATCAGGTCTTTGAGGGCAAGAAAGTTCCCACGCACCCGTCCAGGCCGATCCACCCAAGGTTCTGGTCGCAATGTCTTTGCAAGGTTTGCCAGAATGTTGCGGAACATCAGGCGCAGGGCACGTTTCGGTGCCATCGTGCCCTTGCGGATCAAAAAGATCGGGTTGGCGACCTGAGAATACCCCAATGGCACCCCACGGGACCGTCCGGTCTTTGTGCCAAGGTGGACGCCGCGCATGTGGCTGTCTTTCACGACACGCCCATACGTGGCCAACATGCGCGAGAAATCGACGTCCTCTAACCACGCATAGCGGGGCAGCGAGGTATCAAATGACAGGCCGTTGGCATGCACCACAGACATGCGGATCGCCATATTGCAGCCGTAGCCGTTATAGGTTTCCGACCGGGTAGGGGTGCCCTTGGGGCGTGTTGCTTTGGCCAAATGCGCCAATCCGTCAGCATGGGTCATACCGGGGCCCAGAATACCGTCGGCCAGAACGGACCCTGTTGTCATCACGATGCTGGGATCATCTTCGAACGCATCGCGTGTGGCGTCGATAAACCCATCTGCAATCAGAAAGTCGTCGTCCAGAAACAGCAGGATGCAATCGGGATCGACGTGTTTGAGGATCGTATTGCGCTGGTCGCATAAGCCCTTTGGCGATTCCAACACCTGCAGCGGGAATGGCATTTGCGGCAGCTGCGTTGCATCAAAATCCTGCGCATCCGCAATGCTCAGAACCACAGCGTCCGGCCCATTCTGCAACGATGCAAGCTGTAACAGTGTGTCGTGCACAATTTTCGGACGACCGGTTGTCGCGATACCGACCACAACTGCAGGCCGCGACATGACATGAGAGGTGCTGCTTGTCGCACACATAACCATTTACCTTACTGCGGGACCAGAACACGGACCGCGTACATTACTCATTAACAAAGCACGGGCACGTCTAACGTAGAAATCGCAAAACGGCTAGTGCAGCCACAATTCTGCCGCTTTCGCGCTGAGATTTGAAGCAAAAAACGAAGCAGCCGGCTTCGATAAACAGTTTCGGCCTTGGATCGCCCGCATGAGATTTCGGAAATCAGCCCTGTCATGTGGCAAAGATCTTCCAGCCTTTGGGGGTTAAGTAATTGTAAATAATTATTAAAAAATACCCGCGATGATGCGGCCGCGTTCGAGAGATGTCAAAACTGCAGTGATGCACGGGCGGTCACGCGATAAGGGCGCCAATGCGCATTGTATCGAGCTACGCAACTGTAACAGCCTCAGTGGGGAATTTTCCCGATTTTTGCGCTAGTTTGCGTAACCTGTTCTTAATCTATTGACGGCAACGGCCAATCGTCGGCAATAACATCTGTGTTTCCCGCTTTGGCGGTGTGTGTTTGTGTTAGGCCCGTTTTATGCAGCAAGATTCCCGCGATTCTGCGCAGGCCGGTTCCCGTAAGGTCATGGGCGACACGGCCTTGACCGTGGCAGAACGTGTTATCTCTCAAATTGCGCAATTCACGGTATTTGTTGTGGCAGCCCGCATTCTTGGCCCTGCGGATTTTGGTGTCTTCGCGCTTGCCTCGGCCAGTGCAATCCTGCTTTTGCGCGTGGCAGAGGTGGGTTGGGCGCCGTTTATCATGTCCACTTCGGGTGATGATACGGTGCCGCGACAGGTCCTGCTGATGGCTATCTTGGCGGGGGTCGTTGTGGGCGGGATTGGCCTGTGTGGCGCTGTTATCGCGGGTCAGTTGGCCGTGCCGCCCGAGGTCGTCTGGCTGATGGCGCTGTTCTCGATCTGGGTGATGATGGCCAACACATCATCGGCCCAAAAGGGGATCCTGATCTGGCAAAACAAAATGAAGGCCTCTGCCATCTGCGAAATCACAGGCGAGATCGTCGGACTGATTGTGGCCATTTCAACGCTGTTGTCGGGGTGGGGGCTGCTGTCATTGGCCTTTGCGCGGCTGTCATATCAAAGCACCCATCTGACACTCAGTTTTGCGATCACCCGGCTGTCACCAAAGACTGGAATGACGCGAGAGTTGATGCACGACCTCTGGGTCTTCTCAAGCCAGATTTTCACGGCGCGTATGCTGATCAACATCCGGCTTTATGCGGCGACTTTCATTATCGGGGGCTACCTTGGGCCTGCGGCTGTTGGGTTCTTTCGTGCAGCTGATCGGTTGGTCAGTGCAGCAGCAGAAGTCATTGCTGTGCCGGGACAATTGCTGGCGTGGACCTTGCTGCGCAAAGCGCGTGATGACGGTGATGCGGCGGGGCAGGCGACCCGGATCAACGCGCAGGTCAGCCAGCATATCAAGATGCTTTTTGTGGCAGGTGCACCCATATTTGTCTGGATGATGGTGATGAGCGACGAACTGATCGGTGGATTGCTTAGCGCGGAATGGGCGCCAGCGGCCCCACTGGTTGCAATCCTTGCCATTAGTCGGCTGCTGTTTCTTTTCGGGATCGTGACAGAACCGCTCATGTCGATTGTGGGGCAGGCCAAACGCTTGCCGGGGTTCACCTTGATGGTGCTGGTTGTGTCTGTGGCGTTGACCTTCTTGGCTGTGCAATTCGGCGTCTACGCTGTTGCGTGGTCGCAGGTTGTGATCGCGTCGATTGTCACGGTGGCAACGGTTTGGTTGTTCCGAAAACACGCAGATATTGCGTGGCGGGGCGTTGCGACCGAACTGCGTGGTGTGTTGCTTCCGCTTGCTTGCGGCGTCGGGACCTTGGTGGTGCTTGATCAGGCAACACAAGCGGTTGGCCTGCCTGATCTGGTTGAGGTGGTTGTTTTCGGGCTTGCGGCGACTGTGGTCTACGCCGCAGCGATCCGCGCTTTTGACGCTGATTTTTGGCGAACCCTGACATCCGGACTTGGCCGCAGGGTGGCCGGATGACACGACGGGGGCGCGTGAAGCATGCTTTGATGTCGGCGGCGTCCCTGCCTGCAACGGCGTCGGCGCGCCTTCGTGCAAACACGGCGCGCGCATCACGGTTTTCGGGGGCCTTTGAAACACGCGACGCGGCGCTGACAAGCCTTCCTGAAAGGCTGCAGTCCGGGTATGATGATAGCGCCATTGCAGAGGTCTCGTTTGATTGGATGTGCACGCGGGCGGCTTGGGATTATCCACTTCTGTATTGGCTTAAAACACTGCTGCCCCAAGGTGGTACCATCCTTGATGCTGGTGGGCATTTAGGAACGAAATACATAGCGTTCCGTGATGTTCTTAATGTCAAAGACCTGCGCTGGGTGGTCTATGATTTGCCGGGCATCATCGCTGCGGCACGGGCGCGGCAAGCGCAGGGTCAGATACCCAAGGCCATCACGTTTTGGGACGACCTTGCACAAGTGCCACCGGCTGAACTGATGATCGCATCGGGGGTCTTACAATACCTTGACCAACCGCTCGGCGCGTTTCTTGAAGGCCTGCAAAAGCCGCCCGGATACATTCTGATCAACAAGCTTCCCTTACGATCCGGCACCCCCATTTTCACGATAGAGCGGATCGGCAGCGCCAAGGTGCCTTACCACATCAGATCCACCCAAACGTGGTCTGCTGAGGTCAGTGCGGCTGGCTACCAGATCGCGGACACTTGGCCGATCCCGGAATTGTCCCACGTCATCGCCACGCATCCGATGCTCGGACCCAGCGAAAGCAATGGGTATCTGCTGATCCGAAACGACCTTGCCGACGAATCGCGCCAGACCGGGGTGACCTAAGGGCAAGCCTGCCTGCAGCGTATGATGCGATTTCTGAACAATCGTCCTGACAAACGAGGGCTGTGCGCAGTCTCGAAACGAAATGGTGAGGGCACGTTTCCCAACCAATGTGCAGAAATACGCATTTTTTACAGCCTTTTAACGGCCCCACACGGTTGCCGCCTGTTTGCCAGTCCAGATAATCACCATGTGACCAATTCAGGCAGGGTAAAAACTTGCTGTTGGCTGTATGCTCTGCTTCGATGGCACCGTCTCTATTGGGCGGGCCATCCGGTGGCGATTTGTTTTGTGTAACGACGCATTGATCAGGTGATCGGGGTTGCGTCGGGGGTGTGTTGGTTTGAGTGATCTGACGTCAGAGTTGTCTATTGCCATAGCATTTTCGGCCCAAGTTGGCCGGTGTACAAATGCAGCCGCAGTTCATACTGTCAACGGGACACGCAGCTACAAAGATCTTGATGACCGTGCAGGGGCCGTGGCAGGGGCCTTGGTCCATGCCGGGATCGTTGCTGGTGACCACGTTGCCGTGTTCGGATCGCGGTCCTTCGAGACGATTGCCGGGATTTTGGGCTGTCTGAAGGTCGGGGCGGTTTACGTGCCAATGGACCCTGCCTTTGCGCCGGAACAATTGGGTTTCATCACACAAGACGTGCCGTTCAAGGCGGCCTTGTCCTATGGCAAGGCGAGCGAGGCTGCGAAGGCCCAGTTTGCGTCGGTGGGTGTTCCGGTTGTCGATATCGCGGCTTGCGACGCGGCAAACCCGGTTGAAGACACGACCGTCTCACCAGATGCACCAGCGTGCATTCTATATACGTCGGGAACGACGGGGCGGCCCAAAGGGGTGGTCATCCCCCATCGTGCTGTGACTGCGATGGCCTATGACCAGCCAGAGCTTGCGCTTTTCCCATCCGACGTTGTTCTAAGCGCTGCGACCATAGCCTGCGATGGGGCCCTTGCAGAATTGCTGGTCCCGTTGCTGTGCGGAGCGTCGATTGCCCTGGTCGAGGCTGATACCCCTGACATCCACACCGTCGCAGAGACAATGATCCGGCACCGCGTCACTGTGGCCTTGTGGTATGCCGGACTGCATCACTTGATGATTGCGCATCGTCCCGATGCCTTTGCGACCGTGCGGATCAGCGAGCAGGGCGGGGACGTCATGTCAGTGCCGATGGCCGAAAAGCTGTTGCGGGCTTGGCCGGACCTGCGCCTGTTCAACGGATTTGGGCCAACGGAAACATCTGTGCGCAGCCTGCTGCATGAGGTCACGTTGGATGATGTCGCCGCTGGCGCCATACCCATCGGTCGCGCCATGACCGGCGAGACGATTTTGGTCGTGGATGAGGACCTTGCAGAAGTTGCACCGGGCCAGATCGGGGAATTGGCAATTGGCGGGACAGGGCTGGCCATCGGGTACTACAACCGGCCAGATGAGACCTCAGAGGTTTTTATCGCTGACCCGCGGCCTCCACACACCGGAAGGGTCTATCTGACCGGTGATCTTGCTGTGCAGGACGCAAACGGCGTCTTTCGGTTTGCAGGGCGCGCGGACCGGCAGGTCAAAATGGCGGGTCGCAGGGTAGAGGTCGATGGCGTCGAACACGTCTTGCGCGGCCTTGATGGGGTGACAGAGGCTGCTGTGGAGGTGGTGCAGGATGCGAAAGGCACCACGCGCTTGGCCGCCTTTGTCACGACGGACGGCCCGGTGGTCGATGAAGCAGCGTTTGTGGCATCCATGCGTGACGCCGCAAGCGCAGATCTTGCCCGCGATGTCTTTCCGCGTGACGTTGTATTTCTGGATGCATTTGCGCTGACACAAGCGGGTAAGATTGATCGCAAGGCCTTGCGGGCCTTGCAGGCTCCGCAATCGGACGCGGCGTCGCGCAACAAGCCTGCTGACGTTGCAGGCCTTATTGGCGGCATTTGGCGGGATATCCTTGGCGGGCCGGAACCGACGGCCAAAGACACGTTCTTTGATCTTGGGGGAACGTCGCTGCAACTGATCGACGCGCATGCGCAGATCGAAAAGGCGCTAGGGCTGCATTTTGCGATTGCCGATATTTTCGCATTGCCGCGCCTTGGTGATCTTGCAGACCATCTTACCCAATTGGCAGGCGACACCGCAGATCGCCCCAATCCAACCCAAACAGCCAACGTCGTCACCGACGACCACGCTGTTGCCATCGTCGGCATGGCCGCGCGCCTGCCGGGTGGTGTGGACTTTGCGGACTTTTGGCAGGTCCTACGCGATGGCCGCAGCCTCATCGAAACCTTCGATCCGACAACGGCAGAGGATGCCTTCGATCCAGCCACGCGCGCCAGCGACGCCTATGTTCCAGCCCGGTCGCTGTTGCGCGATGTTGACCAATTCGATGCCAAGTTCTTCGACATGCGCCCACGCGAAGCAGCACTGACTGACCCACAAGGCCGGGTGTTTCTTGAAATCTGCCAAGAGGCACTGGACAACGCAGGGATAGACCCGGATCGCACGAAAGACGCCATCGGGGTTTATGCAGGTGCGCCGATGTCCACGTACATGCTGGATAACCTGTTGGGGGACAGGGACAAACTGCGAGCGTTCACCTCCGGGTTTCAGATCGACTATGAGATCCTTGCCGGCAACGACAGCAGCGATCTTGCGACCCGTGTTGCCTTCAAGCTGGGCCTGAAGGGGCCGGCGATTTCGATGAACACGGCCTGTTCCACCTCGCTGGTCGCAATTGCACAGGCATGCAAAGCATTGCGCAGCGGAGACGCGGATGCGGCCCTTGCGGGCGGGGTCTCTATCACTTTCCCGCAACAGCGCGGGTACCTTTACATGGAATCCGGCATGGCCTCGTCCGATGGGCTGTGCCGTCCATTTGATGCGCAGGCCAGCGGGACCGTCTTTGGGCATGGGGCAGGGGTTATCGTGCTCAAGCGGTTGGCCGATGCAAAGGCTGATGGCGACCACATTCATGCGGTCATCCGGGGTGTCGGGCTCAACAACGATGGCGCCGACAAAATGTCCTACACGGCCCCCACCGTAAAGGGACAAGCAGCAGCGATCCGGACTGCCCACCGGGACGCTGGCGTGCAGGCATCCCAAATCGGCTACGTCGAATGCCACGGGACGGGAACGCCGCTCGGCGATCCGATTGAAATCGCGGGTCTGGCGAAGGCGTTTGGCACGTCAGAGGGGACATGTGCGCTGGGATCAGTCAAAGGCAACCTTGGCCATCTGGACGCAGCGGCCGGTGTGATGGGGGTCATCAAAGCGGCGACAGTCTTGAAGGAAAAGACCATTCCGCCGGTTGCGCATTTTGAACGGCTCAATGACCGGATCACTTTGGACGGGACGCCATTTACAGTGCCAGCAACGGCGCAAGACTGGCCAAGCGATGGATCGCGGTTCGCGGGCGTCAGCTCTTTTGGGGTAGGCGGCACAAATGCGCACGTCGTTCTGGAACAAGCCCCGGATCCCGCATGCGAAGCCACCTTACAGGACGGCTGCTGCGTGTTGCCCCTGTCTGCCAAATCGCCGGAAGCCCTGACGCAAATGGCGGGCAGTCTTGCGGAAACGCTGTCTGATCAGCCCGACCTCGTGCTGACCGATGTCGCGCATACCCTGCAGTCAGGACGGCGAAGCTTTGACTACAGGATCGCGGTTGTGGCCAGCAGCACTGGCGACGCGGTCACGGAACTGGGCGCGGCCAAAGCGCCAACGGCACCGGTTCAATCAAGCAAAGCAAATGTGGTATTCTTGTTCCCCGGACAAGGGGCGCAATACCCCGGCATGGGCGCTGACCTTTATGATAGCGACCCGGCTTATGCGGGCTGGATTAATGCGGGATGCGACATCCTTGCGCCGATCATCGGGCAGGATATTCGACCGCTGATCCTTGGGCAAAACCTGTCCGCACAGCAAGCGGCAGCGGCCTTGCGCGAAACGCGGCTGACACAGCCTGCGCTATACCTGACGGAATACGCGCTGGGCCACTTGTGGGCGCAAAGGGGCGTTCGGGGAGATGCGTTCATCGGCCACTCGGTCGGAGAGTTTGCAGCAGCAGCCTTGGCTGGTGTCATGTCGTTCGAAGAGGGGCTGCACCTGATTGCCCGGCGAGGGCAGTTGATGCAGGACCAGCCACCCGGCGCGATGGTATCAGTGCGCGCCACCCTTGCGGATCTCACGCCATTTCTGGACGAAACAGTCGATCTTGCCGCGCAAAATGCGCCAAAGCTACAGGTGATTGCAGGGCCGGACGCCGCAATTGACGCGTTGATGCAACGGCTGGAAACCGCACAGATCGCGTGCCGACGCCTGCATACCTCGCACGCATTCCATTCCAAAATGATGGATCCAGTCTCGGTTGGCTTGCAAGAGATTGCACAGACGATCCAATTCAACGCACCTGACAGACCAATCTATTCCACCGTCACGGGTCAAAGACTTTCGGACAGCCAGGCCCGCGATCCGGCCTATTGGGCGGCCCAGGCACGCGCCTGTGTGAATTTCCAGGGTGCTGTGACGGCAGCCGCCAACGACATGTCCCCGGCTTTTGTCGAGGTGGGACCGGGCAGGGCGCTTTCGACCTGTGCGGCACAAACGGCGTCGCGCGATCAGGTGCGGTGCACCGCGCAATCCCTGCCAGATCATACCCGGCCCATTGGGGATCTTACCGCCATGGCCACCGCCGCAGCCGGCCTTTGGGTGGCTGGCGCTGATGTTGATCTTGCAGCGTTTGGCCAGCGCGGGACCCTCAAGATTGAACTGCCCAGCTACCCGTTCCAGCGCCAGACATGCTGGATTGATCCGCCAGAGTGCGCGTCCTCTCAAGCCGTTGATCCTGTCCTCGCACCGCCAAAACCCGAAAGTCTGCCCATGCCCACATCTGTCCCCGCCGACCGCCAACCGCGTTTGTGCAACGACCTTTGCGCAATGCTGTCGGACATGTCCGGTGACGACATTGGTCTTACCGAAAGTGATGTGTCCTTTGTGGAACTGGGCTTTGACTCGCTCTTTCTTGGGCAAGTCAGTCAGGAAATTGGCAAGACCTATGGCGTACAAATCGGGTTTCGGAAGATGCTGTCAGAGGTGTCTTCTGTCTCGGCACTTGCAGCATACCTCGATGCGGAATTGCTGCCAGAGGCACCAGCATCTGCGCCAATCGAAACACCTGTCATTGCCGGGGCACCCGTGATGCCAGTAGCAGCCAGTGGCACTGACGCAAACGCAATCGTCCAAGCGCAGTTGCAAACAATGCAGGCGGTCTTTGCGCAACAATTGCAAGCGCTTGGACAGGCCCCCACTGCGTCACCTGCACCATTGGTCCCGGCACCAAAGCCTGTGGCTCAGTCCCAGACCACCGCGACGGAAACCCAACCCGCAGCCTTCAAATTCGGGCGTGGCCCCTCCGTAGCGGGCGGGACCCTGACCGATGAACAGATCTCCTTCGCACAGGATCTTGCGACCCGCTATTCCGATAAACATGCGAAATCCAAGGCCTACACGGCCAAACACCGCAATGTCCTTGCTGATCCGCGCACCGCTGCAGGCTTCAGGGAAGACTGGAAAGAACTGACGTTCCCCATCGTCGCGGACCGCTCTAAGGGGGCCTACGTCCACGATCTTGACGGCAATGACTTCGTTGATCTGGTCAACGGCTTTGGGCAAACGGCTTTCGGGCATTCCCCTGATTTCGTCATCGATGCGGTGAACGCACAGATGGAAAAAGGGTTTCCAATCGGGCCACAAACAGACCTTGCAGGCCCGGTCGCGCAGAAATTTGCACAGGCGGTGGGGCATGACCGCGTGACATTCTGCAACACCGGGTCCGAAGCGGTGATGGCCGCAATGCGCGTGGCCCGCACCGTCACTGGCCGCGATCTGATCGTGGTGTTTGACCGCGACTATCACGGGCAATTTGATGAGGTGCTGGTCAAGGGCAAAGCCAGCGGCGCGTCGGCTGACCCGCTGCCGATTGCGCCGGGCATTCCACGCTCTGGCCTAAGCAACATGAAAGTGCTGCCGTATGGCGGCGACACGGCGCTGCACTGGATCCGCGAGAACATCAATGACGTGGCGGCAGTCATCGTCGAACCCGTTCAAAGCCGCCATCCTGAACACCGGCCCGTAGATTTTGTGCGCGCGCTGCGCACTATCACCCGCGATAACGGTGCGGCCCTTGTGATCGACGAAGTCGTGACCGGCTTTCGGACCGGCGCGCAGGGCATGCAGGGTATCTGGGGCATTCAGGGCGACATGGCCACTTACGGCAAGGTTGTCGGTGGCGGCATGCCCATCGGGGTCCTTGCCGGTGATGCGGCCTTCATGGACGCGCTTGATGGTGGGACCTGGCAATTCGGAGACGACAGCCAGCCCGAAGCAATGCCAACCTTCTTCGCAGGGACTTTCGTGCGGCATCCGCTGGTCTTGGCGGCAGTGGATGCAACGCTTGATCATATGGCTGCGCAAGGGGATGATCTCTGGATCGCCGCGGCAGACCGGACAGCGCAGGTCGCAGCACAACTCAGCGAGATCATGACATCCCGTGGCCTGCCGGACCTGATCGAGACCTACGCAAGCTGGTTCGTCATCAACGTCACCGAGGCCGACCCTCGCGCAACACTGCTTTACCCGCTGATGCGGATGGAAGGCCTGCACGTCATGGATGGCTTTTGTTGCTTCCTGACGACAGAGCATGGCGATGCGGAATGTGCCAAGATCGTGGATGGGTTCACGGCAGCCCTCGATGCGTTGCTGGCAGTGGGGATATTGACCGACCTGCAAGACGATACCACAACGCCAGTTTCGTCCAACGCTGGGGTCCCGCTGACCGCCAGCCAGCGCGAGATTTGGATGACCCATCAGCTTGGGGGCATGGCGGCAGCGGCTTTCAACGAAAGCGGGTCGCTGGACCTGAAAGGCACGCTGGATATGACGTCTTTGCAGGCGGCATGGGCCGACCTGATCGCGCGCCACGACGCGCTGCGCCTGCGGTTCGCGCGGGATGGGGCGACGTTCGATGTGACACCGCCAGACGTGCCAACGCTTGACCTCATTGACGTCAATGGGCCGTCTGATCTGCAAGACCTGATCGCAAAAGATGCGGCAACGCCATTCGATCTTACCGCTGATCTGCCAATCCGTGCGGTCATCGCCAAGCTGTCAGATGATCACCATGTTTTGGTCATCACGGCCCATCACATCGTCGCAGACGGCTGGTCCTTTGCGGTCTTCCTTGCTGACTTCGCGGATATGTACACGGCAGCCGTCAACGGTGACCAAACAAACCTGCCAGCCGCGCAATCCTTCGCAGCCCACGCATCGGCAGAGGCGGGGCAGGCGCCAACACCCCAAACGAAAGCGTTCTGGCAGTCCATGCACACGCCAGCGCCTACTTTGCCAGACTTGCCAACCGACAGGCCGCGCCCTCAACAGCGCAGCTATGCGGGTGGGACAGTGTTTTACGACGTGGACGGTGATCTGGTGCAAACCGTCAAAAAGGCAGGGGCCAAGGCCGGGTGCACGCTGTTCGCGACAACCTTCGCTGCGATGCAAATCCTTGTGCATCGGATCAGCGGATCGCGTGACTTTGCGCTTGGGGTGCCGACTGCGGCCCAACAAAATCTGACCAATCAGGACCTTGTGGGGCATTGCGTCAACTTCCTGCCAATCCGTATACCGCTGGCGGAAGGGGCCGCTATCAGCGATCACCTGAACGTTGTGCGCGACGGGCTAAACGCAGCGCTTGATCATCAGGACACCACTTTTGGGGCCATCGTGCAGGATCTGGCGATCCCGCGCGCCCTGAACCGCCTGCCGCTGGCCGAGATAGAGTTTAACCTAGAGCAAGACAAACCACTGGAAGAAATGACGGGACTGACGACACAGTTCCACCCGAACCCAAAACAGGCCGTCAACTTTGATCTGTTCTTCAATGTGGTCGAAACCCAGACAGGCCTGCGTATCGAGGCCCACTTTAACGCGGATCTGTTCAACGCAGACCGAGTGACCGGCTGGGCGCGGGCCTATAAGGCGATCCTGACGGCAATGACCAAGGACATGAGCCAACCCGTCAGCAACATCGCCATGCTCACCCAGCAAGAGCAGTTGGCGTTGCTGACAAAGAATGCGGTGTCCGGTGACTACGACCGTTCAATGACCTTGGTCGATATGATCCAAAGAATGGTCGTTCAGACACCGCATGCGCCTGCGGTCTCGGACGACCACGTTACATGGACCTACGCTGATCTGGACCAACGCAGCGATGCACTTGCGGCCTTGATCCAAGATACGGTGACCGGTCAGGGCAAACGGGTGGCACTTTGCCTGCCGCGTGGCGCGGATATGGTGGCTGGGCTTCTGGGTATTCTGAAAGCAGGCCATACCTACGTGCCGCTGGACCCGAACCAACCAGCAGCCCGACTTGCGCAGATCGTACAAACGGCAGAAGTCTCGGCAATCCTGACAGACATACCCGAAACCGCTGATATCGGGCAGGACTTGCAGCTTATCCTTGCGCAGAATGCCGTGGCAGGAACACAGCCCACACCCGCGACGGTGGCAGCCGATGATCCGGCTTACGTGATCTTCACCTCAGGCTCTACCGGCACACCCAAAGGGGTGGTAGTCGCGCATCGGGCCTTGGTGAATTTCCTGACTTCGATGGGGCAGGCGCCGGGCTGTGCAGCATCTGATAAACTTCTGGCAGTGACGACCGTGATGTTTGACATCGCAGCCTTGGAAATCTTCCTGCCCCTCACAGTGGGCGGACAGGTTGCAATCGCACCAACCGAGATGGTCGTCGATGGTTTCAAACTGGTCGAGCGGCTGGGGCAGGGAGACATCACCGTCATGCAGGCCACACCCACCTTGTGGGATATGGCGCTGACAGCCGGGTTCACACCGCCCGCTGGTTTCCGCATCCTGTGCGGCGGCGAGGCGCTGCCCCAAGACCTTGCAGATCGCATGCTGGGGCAGGGTGCGGACCTGTGGAACATGTACGGGCCTACGGAAACAACAATTTGGTCTGCCATCAAACAGGTCAATGCAGGCGCGGCCATCACCATCGGTCAGCCGATTGCCAATACCGGATTGCACATCCTTGATGAGGCCGGACAGCTGGTGCCGGACGGGGTCGTAGGAGAGTTGAACATCAGCGGCGACGGTCTGGCGCTGGGCTATTATGGCCGAGACGATCTGACGGCACAGGCGTTTCGGGACGTGACGCTGGCGGGGCAAACCATGCGGCTCTATGCAACCGGAGACCTTGCGCAACGCACTCCGCAAGGTGACATCGCGGTGCTTGGACGGATCGATACACAGGTCAAGTTGCGTGGCTTCCGCATCGAACTGGGCGAGATCGAAACACGCCTCCGGGCCGTTGCAGGGATCACCCAAGCAGCAGTCGATCTGCGCAAACGCAGCAACGGAGACGGCCAACTTGTCGGCTACTTGGTGGCCGAGGACGGCCAGTCGCTTGATCTGAACGCGGTGGCAGTTGCACTTGCAGCAGACCTGCCGGACTACATGGTGCCGCGGGCATGGGTGACGTTGTCTGCTTTGCCGCAAACCGGGAACGGGAAACTGGATCGCAAAGCATTGCCAGACCCACAAGACACAGCCAGCGTCACGCCCCTGCATCAACGGGTCATACCATCGACACCAACCGAAAAGCGGATTGCTGCGATTTGGGAAACTGTTCTGGAACGTCAGCAGATCAGCGTCACAGATACGCTGTATGCGCTTGGCGTGGACTCTCTCGCGTTGTTTCGGATTGCGGCGCATATGCTGAACGATGGCCTGAACCTAGAGGCGAAACACATGTTCGCGCATCCCTCGATCCGGGCCTTGTCAGACTTCCACGACAGTCGCACAGCGTCTGGACCAGTGTCAGGGCGACCATCCCTCAAGTCTTACCGAGATGGGGCGCATCGTGGACGCGGCACAACGGGGGCAGCGCGATGAGTCAGGAAACACAAGCACCCACACCAGATCTGCAAGACATCGTCGCGCGCTTTCCGCTCAGTACGACGCAACAACGGTGCTGGTTTCTTGACCAGATGCAGCCCGGCAACCCCGCGCTGAACGTCGCCGTGCGCTGGGAGGTGACGGGAGACATCACAGCCGACATCTTCGAGGCTGCTTTCCAAACCGTCATCGACCGACACGAAATTCTGCGGACCCGCTTTAGGCAAGTCGATGGCACGCCAGAACAGCAGGTTGTGGCTGGGGTCAAATTCAAACTGGATGTTGTCGACCTGCGCCGGATCGAAAAAGCGGCGCAGCCCGCCCGGATCGAAGACATCGCGCATGATTTTGCGCAGCGGCCTTTCGATCTTGGCCAGCCAAACCTGATCCGCGCGGTGCTTGTTTGGCTTACCGCTGACCGGGCTCTGATCATCTTTGTGGTGCACCAAAGCTGCTTTGATGGATACTCGATCCGGGTTCTGGGACACGAGATCGGGACGGCAGCACAGGCCTTTGCGGCGGGCGCGGTACCGGACCTGCCAGACCTGCCGCTGCAATATGGGGACTTCACGCTGTGGCAGCACGACTATCTGGCAAGCGGTGTGCTGGAAGAGGAAAGCGCCTATTGGCTGCAAACCCTCGACAACCTGTCTTACTTTGAGGTGCCACCTGACAAGGCCCGCCCTCAGGTCAAAAGCACTGATGTTGATCTGGTCATGCGGGACTTGGCGGCAGACTTTGGGTCGAAACTGGATCAGACGGCGCAACGTCTTGGCGTGTCGCCCTTTACCTTTGGTGCAGCCATCTTCAGCGCCTGTCTTGGGCGTATGACGGGGGCGCAAGACGTCTTGTTTGGGACCCAGATTGCGGGGCGGCTGGACACGGATCTTGATACTTTGATCGGGGTTTTCATAAACAACCTGGTGCTGCGGTTTCAAGCCAATCCGGCCATATCAATCGCGGAACATGTCGCGGCATCCAAGGCGGTGGTTGAAGGGGCGCTGACCCACCAGACCATGCCGTTCAACGTCTTGGTCGAACGGCTGAACCCTGTCCGGGACCCGTCGCGAACACCGCTGATATCGGTCAATTTCAACCTGCAGAACGTTTTCATGGAAACCAAATCCTACGGCGGGTTTGAACTGCGGTCATCTCCGTCTCATGCGCCGGGTGCGATCTATGATCTGGACCTCGCGGTCATGGGCCGTCCAACAGGGTGGCAATTGAACCTTGAATATGCGGTGACGCTGTTTGAGACCCAAACAGCAGAGGCGATCCTTGATCTGGTCGCGGCCGCCTTCGACTTTGCTTTCGACAACATCACGGCCCCTTTGGCTGACATTCCTGTCCCGCAATCATTGGCAACGCGGGGGGATGCAGATCGCACAGCCATCATCGCAGCAGAGCAGCTGTTGGTTAGCCATGCGATGGTGCAAGAGGCTGCTGTCGTGCAAAGCGGTGACGGATTGTATGGTTTCATTGTGCCCGGCGACACTGGAACGTGGCCCTTGGAACAGTTGCCGCAGCGGATCATGGATCATATCGGAGAGGCGTCGGACACCCACTTGGCAGGCGTCAGCCTTATCGGGGCTTTTCCAAGAACCGTGACAGGCGATGTGAACAAGTCGCTTTTGACGGTCCCGGCAAAGCGGTCCACATCTGGCCCCGTGATGGCAAGAGCGGACATCGTAACAGCCCTAAAGGACGACTGGTCCGAGATACTTGGGATCATGACCGTCCCATCTGATGCGCATTTCTTCGATCTTGGCGGTCATTCGGTGCTGGTATTACGCCAGCTTGCCCGGATCAGGGATCGCTGGGGGATCGCCCTTGATGTGACAGCAATCTACGAGAATGCGGTGCTGTCTGATCTGGCGCGGCTTGTCACGGCACAGCTTGAGACGCCGACCAGCACCCCGAAAAAGGACTGGCGATATATGACGTTGGCAACCAAAGGGAACAGCCAACCGTTGATTGCGATCAATAACGCAGCCACCGGTTTGGCCCTTGCAACCGCCGGGCAAAACCCGCGACCTGTGAACTGTGCCCGCGTGTCTGACGGGGATCGGGGGTTGATCATCGCAGATCAGACCTTTGAACAGATTGCTGCAGCCTACGCTGACGTCATCAAAGCAGGTCAGCCAAAGGGCCCCTACATGCTTTACGGCAATTGCGTACACGGCAACCTAGCCTTGGAAACCGCGCGTATCCTGCAAACGGGTGGGGCAACGATCGCAGGGGTCGTGATGAAAGACGTCTGGGAGCCGGGCTATACCAGCCGCATCCTGCAAGATCCTGAAATGCGCCGGGCC
Organism: uncultured Paracoccaceae bacterium; assembly: GCA_938016515.1. GTDB lineage: Bacteria > Pseudomonadota > Alphaproteobacteria > Rhodobacterales > Rhodobacteraceae > Yoonia. Next base: position 25,183 of record CALILP010000127.1, on the reverse strand, counting down.
GAAAAGTGGTTTAGCTTGCGGACCCGACTTCGGGCGGTGTGGGCAGGTGAAATTTCATTGGGGACTTTACTGCGGTTCTACAGCATCGCGCATAAAACGGGTGTTGTGGCCCTTGGGACCAAACTAGGCTTGTTGGACCGGGTCCACAAAACAGATCTGGATCAAGACCAAGAGGGGTTCATCTCGGCGGTATCGCAAAAACGGGATACTTATCTGCCCGATGCGATCACTTTCCCTGTCTTGCACATCGTGACAGATATCACGCCCACCGGGGATGGGTTTGCACCGTCCATCGGGTGGGAAGACGTTGTGATAGATGGCTGCCTTAAGACAGTGCATTTGGACAAGGTAACAGTGTTGCGGGACAAGCGGACTGGGGTTGGTAATTTGGCCGCGGAAATCGAAGAATTTCTGGGCGAAATCTAGACCAAGACCGACACTCCCTTGGGGCAACGCTTGATCTCCAAAGTGATCGGGTGGCCGCCAGTTTTCGCGGCCACCGCGCCCCACATGTCTGCACCGCACTTGAAAGCGGCCATCGCCCATTCGGCAGCATCGCCGTGGGTGGGGGCGATGCGTTGCAGACGCGCCTGATCAGAACGAAGCGAGACGTCAAAGTCCGTCAGCGGGATCGATAGCCCGCCGCCAAGCGCTTTGATGACAGCCTCTTTGCGGGTCCAGCACCGGAAAAATCCGTCGGTTCGATCCGCATCCGGCAGCGCTTTTAAAGCCTTGTTTTCAGCGGCAGAGAAAAATCGCGCGGCGATATCGCCTTCCACAGGGCGCATGGCCTCGATATCGACGCCAACTTCAAAATCATCCTGCACGGCCAAACAGGCCAAACCGCCGGAATGGCTGAGGTTAAAGAACGGGCCGTCTTGCAACGCAGGTTTGCCCTGTGGTCCATAGTGAAACGTCAGATCGCGGGCGGGCAGACCGGTCAAGCGGCCAAGGCTTTCGCGCAGACCACCGCGTGCAACAACAAAGGCATCGCGATCACGCGGAAACACAAAGCGGTCGCGCCGGGCGGCCTCTTCGGTGCTAAGTGTGCTGTTGAAACGGGCCAGGTCTTTCGACGAGGCCTGCAGGGACCACAGATAAAGCGCTACTGGGCTGCCCATGGTGGTTCGGCCTCATCGGTGACGTATCGTTGCGCATCTGATCGCAAATGTGCTGGCAGCATATTGTTGATCCCCTCGCAAAATGCATCCTCGCTGAATTGATTGCTGTGTTCAACCAATGTGTCGCTATCGATTTCATACAGCTTGTCGGTCTCGAAACGTTCGACAGCGGCTACCAAAGCCTCAACGGTTTGATCTTCGAACAAAACACCGGTCCGACCATGCACGACGGTATCTCGAGCACCGCCACGGTCAAAGGCGATCACAGGGCGGCCAGAGGCCATGACCTCAACGGGAACAATCCCAAAGTCTTCTTCACCGGGAAAGATCAGGCCACGACACCGCGACAGGTGGTCTTTCAACACGTCGAACGGGGCGCGCCCCAGGAATGTGATGTTGTCGTTGGCTGTGGCTTCCAGCTTCAGGCGGGTCTTTTCCGGACCACCGATCACAATCAGGGGCAGACCCAGACGGTTGAAGGCTTCGATCATGATGTCAGGGCGCTTATAGGGGGCCAATTCGCCCGCCCAAAGATAGAAATCGCCAATATCAGCGGGGTCAGCAGGCGAGAATGCAGCCAGATCGACCGGGGGATGCACGACTGTTACATCACGGCGCCAGTACTTTTCGATCCGGGATGCGACGTGGTTGGAATTGGCTGCAAAGACGTCAACCCGTGCAGCACTAGAGACATCCCATTCGCGCAGGTGGTGGGCGACATGCGGCATGATAATCCGCGGCAAAAGGCCGGCTGAATTGCGATAAACGTGATACTGATCCCACAAGTACCGCATCGGAGAGTGGCAGTAGCACAAATGGAAAGCATCGGGGGGGACGATCACACCCTTTGCCGGGCCAGCTTCGCTTGAAATGACAAGGTCGTAACCGGTCAGGTCCAGCTCTTCCAGGGCGCGGGGCATGAAAGGCAGATAGGATTGATAAAGCCGTTTCGCGAAGGGCAGGCGACCGACCGAGGTTTCGGTGACTTTGTGTCTGTTAATGGTGCCGCTGATCTTGGACGGGTCATAGACGTGGGTGAAAATGTCAGCCTGGGGATACATCCGGCACAGGGCTTCCAAAACTTTCTCGCCACCGCGCATGCCGACCAACCAATAGTGGATCAGGGCAACACGGGGTTGTTTTATGGTGACAGGGCTCATCGGCTGCAGCTTGTTTGGATCATGTTGCATAGGAATAGATCGCACTGTCTTGCAAAAGATCTGGGTCGATGCGCGTCAGGACCTGACCGGTCACATCCAGACCACTGTTTCCCAGAATGCCAAGGCTGCGACGAACGGCGTCGCGGGGGGTGGCGTCATGGCGGACCAGCATCACCCGTTGATCAACAGCCCCGGCAATGATCAAGGCTTCTGCTGCGGGCAGCAGGGCAGGGCAATTGATCAAAACGGTGTCGTAATACTGCTTCAGGTCGTGAAACAGCTCGCGCAGAGCTTGGGTTGTGATCGTATCGGCAACGTCAGGATCGGCATCACGCAGGGACATCAGGTCGAACCCCATGCCGGTCTCGGTGTGCAAGGCCTCCAGGACAGAGGCCTCACCGCGCAGGTAGTCCCCCAGATCACGTTTGATCTTGAACCCAAATTCGCGCTGGATCGAGTTGTGCCGGAAATCGCAATCCACAACGACGACAAGGTTGTCGGCCTTTTCAGTCAAATCGGCCAACAGGACGGTTGTGGTTGTCTTGCCCTCGTCCTGAAGGGGGGACATCAAGGCAATGCTTTGGGGTTCTGTGTCTGCTTTGCCAATCGACAAGGCGTTGCGCAAGCGCCTGATACTTTCGGCAGAGGCCCCCAACTTATCCGCGTCAACCTCGCGCAAAGCAGCACTAAGGTTGGCCCACTTGCGCTCTGGCAAGGCGCTCAGGACAGGTAAGCCGGTGGTCTGCTCAAGGTCGGACAAGGTGGAAAAGGTGCCGCGGCTGATCTGGCGGTACGTGACGATGGCAGCACCCAATGCGGCACCAATCATCAGGCCCAGCATGGTCATCAACTTGGGGCGGGGGGCAGATGGGGCACCGGGTAACGTGGCACGTTCGATGATGCGGGCATCGGCTTGCTGTAACTGCTCTTTGGTCTGGGTCTCGGTGAAGCGGTTCAACAACTCAATATACATATCGCGGACGACATCGGCCTCGCGTTCCAGCTGGCGCAAACCGTTATTGCTGCGCGAGATTTCCAGAAACTGCTGCTCGGCCTCTTCAAGGCTATCGCTCATGGTTTGTTCGCGGATCCGGGCGATCTGGACCTCATTGCGTTGGGCATCGACGGCGAGCCGCATCTCGGACTGCATCGCGCGATCAACCTCGGCCAGTTGAGCGCGTAGTTTTTGACGTTCGGGATGTGTCGGGCCAAAGCTTTCAGCCCATTGTGCGTCTTCGGCCAGGATATCAAGACGCTGGGCATTCAGGTCAAGGATCGGGGCGGAGGTCAGCAGGTTACCGATCGCGTTAAAGCCGTCTTCCGCGATCACCCGTTCGATTTCATTGAACCGGGATTCAGCGCCAACAAGGGCGGCGCGAGACTCGATCAACTCGTCGTTCAGGCTGACAAGGCGCTGGGTGATGATTTCTAGGCTGGTGCCGGTATCTTCGATGCTGCGGGCGCGATAATCTTCAACGGCATTTTCGGCATCTTGGACCTGCAGGCGCAATTCTTCGACGCGCCGTTCAATCCAGTTGGCGGCTTGCGTTGACGACAATTGCTGTGTTTCCAGCTGCTGTTGGACATACCGCTCTGCGACAGCTTTGGCCAAAAGCATGGACAATTGGGGGCTGGGCGTCTCGACGGATATGGAAATCACGTAGGACTCTCCGTCACGCCAAACATCCAGACTGCGCCGGATCGCCCAGGTCAGGCGATCCACACGGGCAAGGCGGGCGATTTCCTCTTCGGCGGGGGTTACCTCTGACGGGGGACTAACAAAGCCCTTTACGGTCGACAGCACCTTGCGCAGCGCAGAGGGTTCGGCCTGCGCGATATCAATGTAGGAAAAGGCATCCGGGTCGGCGGCATCAACCTGTGCAATCACCGATTCCAGCAACGTGTTAGAGCGGATGATCGAAATCTCGCTGCCCATGACGGAATCGTTCAGGTTCCGGTCCGATACGACCTGTTCAGAAACCACCAACCGCGGTGCGCGGGGATCCAGCAAGACCTGAGACATCGATGTGTATTGCGGCGTCACGCGCGACACCAGAACGGCCGCAAGCAACCCGCAGGCAAACATCGTTATCAGGAAAATAAGCCGGTCTTTCCAGAAGCGCCGAAAGATAATGCGCAAGTCAACGGAATCGCGGTCATTTGTCCCGGTAGGCGATGCACCAATGCGCAACGGCCCGCGGGCAAAGATGTCAGACATACCTGAACCACTCACTCAGTAATAAATACACGGATGCCCAACATGAGCCCCCACGTCACTTATAACACCCTTTGTCGGGACATGGTGACCTAAAGTCCGTTTTGTGACGAATTGTCCGAAATTTTGTCGCTTTTTCCGGCTCTAAAGCCTATGCGCGCGCCGGATTGTCCACCCTTGCTGGGGCGCGTGTCGGGGATGCACCCAAGGGTTGTGCGACTTCAAGAATCACACCTCGCCGAAGTCCAGCCGCCAGACCGCAAAACGCAAAGAAGAAAACGCCTAGGTCAGGCGTCGCACCTGTCAGACAGGCCGAGATCAGCAGGGCGATACAAGCAGATTGCAACGCCCGCACAACGGCCCAACGGGGGTCCTGCGGGTTGGAAGGTCTGACAGGCCACAGCACGCTTGCAATGAAAAGCGCAAACAATCCCGTTCCGATCAGCCCAAGACTGGCCAGCGTGGCCATGAACCAGCTGGAGGCGCGCACACTGCCCAACCCGGCCCCCATCAGTCCGGTATCGAGGAAGTTCTGAAAGGCCTGCGTATTCCAGCTCAGCCGCTCCACGCCAGAGGCACCATCAAGCTTGTTGAACAAAGCACGATCAAGAAAGGCCTGCACAGCACCGACATATTCATAGCTTGCGAAAATCGCGATGACGGCCAGCCATGCGACCAGCAATCCGCCGATGGCAATGGCTATCGTGCGCCTTTCGGTCTGCATGCCAAACGTGCGGCCGCCCCACAGCAGGCCAACCGTGACAAGATACGCCACGAAAGCCACGTAGGATGCCGATGACGTGGACCGCAGCACAGCTACCGCTGTGATCACCACCATGAACACGACAAAGCGCGACTTGGGGGTGTCCAGCCAGTATTGGAACCAGAACGCAAACAGGCCCAAGCTGAAATACCCATAAGAGCTGGCCTCGGGAAAGCCACCGATCATGCGCTTTAGCCCGGCCATTCGGACGTCATATAGGATCGCGTAGTTGGCGCTGCGGATCGGCTCTAACAATGCCTCCAGCCCAACCGCATACGTCGCAACATCCAGCCAGCCAAGGGCCACGTTCACGCCGGTCGCCACGGTCAAAGCGGTCAGGATCGTGCGGCCATCTGGCCGGACGCGAAAGACTGTCGCCGTCGCATAAAAGATCGCAACCCCCAGTCCAAGGCGGAACAATTGGGTCAGATTGCCAGAACTCGGGCCCAGCGGGATCGAGATGATACCGGATTCGTTGGCTCTGCGTGACAGGCTGAACACCTCGGTTTGCCCTGCAAAAACAGAGGGCAGCATCAATGTCGCAAAACTGGCATACAGCATCAGCAACAGCATCCAGAAGCCGGGCTGACCAAACCGCATCGTGCCCGCCATCAGCGTCAGACCGTTGCGGTGCACGATCACCAGCGCGAACATCATCAAGGCCACCAAATCCGACACAAGGATCGATGCACCACCCACAGCCGGCAAATTAATCGCCGCCGCAGCTGCCAGTGGGGTCACAGCAAAGAACATCCACAGCCCGCGGTAAGGCCCCCGAAACGCGAGGACCGCAATGACCGCAAGGGCCAGAACGGAGCTAAGAACAATCTGCATCCCCCTTTCTGGCGCCATCTGTGTCGTGTATGTCAACGATGAAACCAGTCCGGCGGTGGTAAATTGTTCTTGATTTCGCAATGATCACCGGATTGGTACGCATATGTTTGTGATTGAGTAACAATTGGGCCAGCCGCCGCCTCTCAGTGGCACAAGGCCAACTGAGGTGTGTGATGCGTAAGGTAATGTCGGGCCTTCTTTTGTGTGCGGTCCTAAGTAGCGCGGCGTCGTCGCAGGAATTGCGGGGGCCGGACCTCGCGGTTGCATCAAACTTCGGTCAGGGCTTTTTGGCAGACTTGCTGACCCAATCCATCGGGGCAGGGATCACCGACTACCGCGATGCACTTTATTGGGACCGGGTCGAAGGGGCAGACGGCACTTTCCGCTTCGAGACAGCAGAGACAGTGTATCCCGATCTGCTGGCAGCAGCCGGCGCCACCATGAGCCTGACTGTCAACAACGGCCATCCTGCATATCAAACCGGGGAGACACCCACGACTGAAAAGGCCGCGCGTGCCTTCGGGCGCCACGCCGCCGAAACCGTCGCGCGCTTTCCTGCGATCACAGCCATCGAAGTGGGCAACGAGTTTAACAGCGCCAACTTTGTGACCGGACCCTTGCGCGACGCAGGTCTGGATGCACGCGCCTCAGCTTATGTGGCGCTCCTGCGCGAGGTCGCCACCCAAGCCAGGGCCGTCCGCCCCGATATCCGCATCATTGGCGGTGGCGTGCATTCAATCCCGACAGGCTATCTTGATAAGCTTTTTGCGCTTGGCGCAGGGGATTATATGGACAGCATCGCCCTGCATCCGTATTCTACTCCGGTCGAACATTATGCAAAACAAATCAAGGTGATGCGACGCAATCCTCAACTTGCAAAAATCCCCATAGAGATCACGGAATTCGGCACGCAAGACCCCGGACAGGGGCCTGGCAAACTGATCCGCAGTCATTGCCAATACGCATTGGCAGGGGCCAGCCGCCTTGCGTGGTATGCCTTGAACGAACGAGGCGATGATTACGAACCGTTGATCACACGGGATGGAACGCGGACGGCTACGTGGCAGGCGTTTGCCTTTGCCCAAACGGAATTGGCGGGGCATGTTGTGAGCGATGTCGCACCTGATCCTTTTACCTATGCGTGCCTTTATGATGATCGAAAACTGGTCATTTGGGGGATGCAACGGCAGGTCACGCTGGTTTCACCAAACCTGACAGTTTTCGACGCGACGGGCAGGCAGCTGGACGGCCCAGCATTTGAATTGTCCCAGACAGAGCCGCTGATCGTCATCGCACCAAACCAGCTTTCTTTGGAACGTGACCTGCGTCTCGCGCCACAAACGGTCCTGGCCGACAGCTATCACGGCTTTACCTATCCGCCGGACGGGCGTGCAGGCGGGGGGTTCACGCGCTTTGCAGGGGCGGACACCGCATTTGCGACGATGCCCGGTCAGGCGCGTGCAGGGCGACCTTGGACACCTTGGTTGGGCATCCCCGGAAACGGCGATATTCGGCTGCTTCCCCGGACGATGTTACCCGGTGGGACAGGACAATCCCCTGTCAGCATCACGCATCGCTACACAGCGACCACGGCGCAGGCTGTTGAACTGACAGGGACATTCACGCCAGTGCCACGCAGTGCGGACGGTATTAGCGTCACCATCCTGCGCGATGGCAAGGTCATTGCGGCGCAAACGGGCAAAGGAACGTTACAATTTGACGCGATCAGGCTGGACCTTGCAGCAGGCACCCAACTTGATGTGGTCGTTGGACCGGGTGAGACAGCATCCGGAGACCTGACCGACTATCGGATCACGGTGCGGCAGGCGCAGTAGCGGCACAGGCCAGCACCCGGTCAAATCCGTCCCAGGTGTCTGCCAGCAGTTTTGCGTGATGATCTGCATCAATCCCCTGCGCCATCGCGCCAGTGACCAAATCCGCGACGTCTTGGGCTGAAAGATCGGGTGCAGAAGAAAAGCATCCTGACAGCCCGGCGGTCTCAAAGAAGGCATCCAACTTGGTATCCCAGCCAAGCCCCACAATCGGACGACCATAGCTGTAGGCCACGATGCAGGCGTGCAAGCGATGGGCAATCACGGCCTCACAGCCGGCAATGATCGCCACAAGCTCTGTCGGGGTGCGCGGTGCCGTTGGAACATGCAAGTGATTGGCGTCGCGATAGCCTTGCAAAGAAGGATCGGCTGCAACCTTTTCCAAAAGGGCGATGTCCTCTGCGGCGCCATTGCAAAACAAGGTCACTGCGTGGCCCTTCTTAAGCACAGCGCCAGCAATACCTGCATAAAACGCAGTGGCCGTGGCTGCAGCGCCTGCAACGGTCCCGCTGGCATGATGGGCCAGTATCCCAAAGTCGGTTACGCAAAGGCCAACACCCTTGGGGTCAGCAGCTGGGCCGTAATGCAGCGCGGCCAGTAGTCCCGGATCAAGCGTCAGCTCTGGGGCAGGGCCTTGGGACATCTGCGCGCGCCACCCGGCCGCAGACCCGTCGTCTCGGACGCCGACCATGCGCACATCCGCATCCGCCAGTTTGTGAAACAGGTGTTTGCCTTTTGGGGTCCAGTTCTTTGAAACGCCGACGCCGAAGACGGCCGTTGGTGTCTGGGTCTGGGCAAGAATGTCGGCAACCCGGCCGATTTTAATCGGAAAGTTCAGGTTGGAATCTGAAAAAACCTGACCGCCACCGATGATCGCAAGATTTGCCTGTGCAGCCTTGCGCCATTGATCAGCGACGCCGTCAACCAGTCGGTTCAACTTCCATTGCGCCAGCCGTTGCCGGATGAACAAGGGCAGACGGTCGACAATCGCAAGTATAGCTTCGCGATTGGGGATCACGACTTGGCCAAAGTCTTGGCGACCGGATAAATCAATGTGGGTGACGGTGGCGTCCGGTCGTTTGGTTCTTAGCCCATGACCGATACATTCCGCGATAACACCATCCCCAAGGTTGGGGCTAAAACACAAACCAAACTGAACAATTTTCACACATAACGCCTTATCGATTCGCAAAACCTACGTGGCTTCGCGTGGTCGGGACATTAAGTGATGTCACCTTCCAAGAAAACACTGTTGTGAAAGTGGTGCGATATGATGTGAGGGCTTTGGGAATGATGGCGCGACTTCAGTCGTGTGGGTGCACAAGCAAGGCCGGAGTTATGTTTATCCATCAACAACAATACATTACAGGCCAAGATTGACCCGTTTCTAAGGACAATCTAAAGCTGATAACCCTTGCCAACGAAGGCCCCCTGCGGCATGTCATATCTATAAGACCTTCGGGCCGGCCTCGCCTGTGTCATTGTGTGAAAGGTGTGTTTTCATGATTTATCCTGTCATTCTTTGTGGCGGCTCCGGCACGCGACTGTGGCCTGTCTCGCGCAAAGCGTATCCCAAACAATTCGCGCCATTGATCGGCGATGAAAGCCTGTATCAGATGACCTTGCGCCGTCTCAGCGGCAAAGGGCTAGCTGCGCCCATTATCATGACCGGCGATGACTTTCGCTTCATGGCGATGGAGCAGGCAACAGACATCGGCCTGTCAGATGCCCGCGTCTACATCGAACCATCCGCGCGGGACACGGCACCTGCGATCCTGACTGCAGCGCTTTCTCTGAAAGACCAGCCAGACGCAATTATGCTGGTCGCCCCATCGGATCATGTGATCGCTGATCCGTCTGCCTTTGTGGATTGTGTGATGACAGCGGCGCAAGCCGCTGAAACTGGCGCGCTTGTCACCTTTGGTGTGACGCCGGATCGGCCCGAGACGGGGTATGGCTATCTTGAATTGGCTCGCCAACCTGAAAGTGGGGCGGCGGTCGACCTCAAAAGCTTCCGCGAGAAACCGGATGAGGCGACAGCACAGGCGATGCTGGATGCGGGCAATTACCTTTGGAACTCTGGCATCTTCCTGTTCCGGGTGTCCGACATCCTTGCAGCCTTTCAGACCCATACGCCCGATCTGATTGCGCCCTGTGAAGCGGCGCTTGCGGCCAGCACAGAAGACCTCGGCTTTTGCCGGCTTGGCGCAGAGGGTTACAGCAAGGCGACAGCGATCTCGTTTGACTATGCGATCATGGAAAAAGCGGCAAAGGTGATGACCGTCCCACTGACCAGCGCGTGGTCTGATCTTGGGTCCTGGGAATCGCTGTGGCAGGCGCAGAACCCGGATGAAAACGGGGTCGCAACATTCGGCGCTGTCACGGACATTGATTGCAAGAACACGTACCTGCGATCCGAGGATGACAACATCCAGCTGGTGGGTCTTGGATTGGACAACATCGTGGCTGTGGCGATGCGGGACGCGATCCTTGTCGCGGATAAATCACGTGGGCAGGATGTGAAGGCGGTTGTCAGTGCGCTGCGGGCGAACTCTGTCGCGCAAGCTGATGATTATCCACGGTTTCACCGACCTTGGGGATGGTACGAAACACTGTGCCTCGACACGCGTTTTCAGGTCAAACGGATCATGGTGAAGCCGGGCGGCGTTCTCAGCCTGCAAAGTCACCACCACAGGTCCGAACACTGGATCGTTGTTGCGGGAACAGCAGAAGTCACCATCGGCGAGGATGTCCAGCTGGTGACCGAAAACCAAGGGGTCTATATCCCTGTTGGCACCGTCCACCGCATGGCCAATCCCGGTAAGCTGCCGATGTACCTGATTGAGGTGCAAACAGGGGCCTATCTGGGCGAAGACGACATCGTACGCTACGAAGATATCTACGACCGTAACTAAAATTGTCGGAATTACGGGCTGACCCTCTGGTCAGCCCGAAAACCACGCCTATATCCCACGTGAACGAAGCCGCCAGCGGCAGGAGTGTCAGTGCAATTGCGCTGGCTTTTTTGCAGTTAAGGGCCTGTATGTGACAATTTTTACCGGTTTCGCTTGAGGCCGCCGAGATTTTATCACAAACAGGTCCAAGCCCACAGGCCCCATAAGATCAGGAGTTCGCGTGTCCCTCTTCCTCATCGTTGCCCTACCGTTTTTGGGGGCCTTGCTGCCCGGTCTGATGTATTCCGCAGGGCGCCAAGCCTGTGCCGGTGTGACGTTCACGGTCACTTTAGCAGCGTTTGTAGGCCTGCTGACAAATGCGCCCGCCGTTCTGGCCGGCGAGGTTGTGACGGCCCGTGTTGACTGGATGCCAATCCTTGGGCTGAACTTTAATCTGATGCTGGACGGGCTTGGGTTCTTCTTTGCTCTGTTGATCCTTGGTATCGGGCTGTTGATCATCGCCTACGCGCGCAGCTATCTGGCCCGCGAAGACAACATGGGCGAATTCTTTACATATCTTCTGTTGTTTCAGGGGGCGATGGTCGGGATCGTTCTGTCTGATAATATCCTGATATTGCTTATATTTTGGGAGTTGACGTCGCTATCATCCTTCCTGTTGATCGGGTATTGGAAGCATCTGCCGGAAGGCCGCCAAGGCGCGCGGATGGCGTTGACCGTCACCGGCATGGGTGGCCTTGCGATGATCGGGGGCATGCTGATCCTTGGGCAGATCGTGGGCAGCTACGACCTCAGCGTGATCCTGCAAAACCGCGATCTTATTCAGGAAAGCCCGCTCTACCTACCGGCGCTCATCCTGATCCTGCTGGGCTGTTTCACCAAGTCGGCACAATTCCCGTTCCACTTCTGGTTGCCCCACGCGATGGCAGCGCCCACGCCGGTCTCGGCCTATCTGCACTCTGCGACGATGGTCAAAGCGGGCATCTTTCTGATGGCGCGCATGTGGCCTGTCTTGTCGGGGACACCGGAATGGTTCGTGCTGGTCACCGGGGCAGGGCTGATCACGATGGTTCTTGGGGCGGTCATTGCGCTGTTCAAACACGACCTCAAGGCATTGTTGGCGTTCTCGACGGTCAGTCATCTTGGTTTGATCACGATGCTGCTGGGCACGGGCACGACCTTTGGGGCGATGGCGGCGATGTTCCACGTCCTGAACCACGCGGCCTTCAAGGCGGCGTTGTTCATGTCGGCAGGCATCGTTGATCACGAAACACACACCCGCGATATTCGACGTCTTGGTGGTCTGAGACACCTGATGCCGATCACCTTCACCATTGTGGTCCTGGCGGCCCTCTCGATGGCGGGGATCCCTTTCCTGAACGGCTTCTTGTCAAAAGAAATGATGCTGGAAGAGGCGACCCATACCGTTCTGTTCAATTCGCCTTACCTTGTGCCGGTGCTTGCGACGGTCGGCTCGCTCTTTTCGGCGGCCTATTGCTTCCGTCTGATCGGGCACACTTTTCTTGGGCCTAAGCGGGACGATTATCCGGCACATCCACATGATCCGGGTCCGGGCCTGTGGTTGCCACCCGCACTTTTGATGATCCCGGTGGTTGTGATCGGTGTGGCGCCATTCCTGGTGCAGGACTTTGTGTTCCTGGTCGCCAAGTCGGTGATCGGCGGTGTGGCTGACCTAGAGGTGAAATACATCAAAATCTGGCACGGCCTTGTGCCTGCGCTTTACATGTCGATCATTGCGGTTGTCGGCGGTTTGATCTTGATGACACTCTTCAAGCCCCTGCTGAAAGGCTGGGAGGCGGCACCACGCCCAGAGGCCAAAACCATCTTTGAGGCGATCATCGCAGCAGCGGTGCGCCTTGCGCGGGGCATCATCCACCCAACCCACGATGGGGCATTTTCGCGCTATGCAGCGATCATGACGGGCTTTGTCAGCTTGGCAGGCTACTATGCTTGGCGGACAGGCACGGTTGACGCACCCACCCGCGAGATGCAGGCAGCAGGGCCGGTTGAAATCGCAGGCTGGTTGATGCTGGTCGCAGCAACAGGTGGCTTGGTGTTTATGCACCGTAACCGTTTGCTGGCGCTGATCCTGATCGGGATCGTCGGGTTGATGGTATCGGTGGGCTTTGTGTTCTTCAGCGCGCCTGACCTTGCGATGACGCAATTCACGGTCGAGGTTGTGACGATCATCTTGCTGCTATTGGCGCTGAACTTCCTGCCCAAGAAAACACCGGTTGAAAGCAGCACACTTCGCCGTGCGCGGGACGGGGTGATCGGCGTGGCTGGTGGTTTGGCGGCCTTCACAATGGCCTACTACTTCCTGATGCGGGATTTCGTGGCGCCCTCGATCTCGGAATTCCATCTGGCGAACTCTTACAAAGGGGGCGGTGGGACGAACGTCGTGAACGTGATCCTCGTGGACTTCCGGGGCTTTGATACCTTTGGCGAGATCATCGTGCTGGGTATCGCGGCTTTGTTGATCTACGCCCTGACCGAGACCCTGTTGAACGGGCCGGTGCGCGCACGCCTTCTGAACCGGACACCGGATCAACCACTGGCGGGGGATATGCATCCGATGATGATGGTTGTGCTGACCCGTGTGATGATGCCGATCATCCTGATGGTGGGCTTCTACATCTTCTGGCGCGGCCACAACGAGCCGGGAGGCGGGTTTATCGCGGGTCTTATCGTATCGATTGCGGTGGTGATGCAGTACATGGCTTCCGGCTTTAGCTGGGCGGCAGCACGGCAGCGGTATCCGTATCACGGGGTGATCGGGGCAGGGGTTCTGATCGCAGGGCTTTGCGGGATTGGGTCATGGTTCTTCGGCAAACCGTTCCTGACGTCCGACTTTACCTACGTGCGCATCCCGCCATTCCAGGAATTCGAGCTGGCGACAGCAGCAATCTTCGACCTCGGCGTGTTCCTTGCTGTGGTTGGTGCGGTGATGCTGTCACTTGAAAGCTTCTCGCGGCTTGCGCGCCGTGCCCATGTGAAAGACAGTGAATACCCGATGGACATCGACCCATCCAGAGACGACGCACCGCAAGGCGATGCTGTGAAGGGGGGCGTGTAAGATGGAACTGCTTGTTGCCTCTGCCATTGGCATTCTGACGGCTGCGGGGATCTACCTGACGCTGCGGATGCGGACCTTCCCGGTGATCCTTGGGATCTCTTTGCTGACCTACGCGGTGAACGTGTTTCTGTTCGCGTCCGGGCGGCTGATGGTCGGTGGGCCACCCATCCTGCGGGACGGGGTCGCGGTCTATTCCGACCCACTTCCGCAAGCACTGGTGCTGACAGCCATCGTGATCTCGTTCGGGATGACGGCGGTTGTGGTGATGATCGGCCTTGGGGCGTTCCTTGGGGCGGACGACGACCATGTGGACGATCCCAAAGGCGATGATCACCGGGCGGAGGATGCAACATGAGCCATTGGATCATCCTTCCCGTGATGCTGCCGGCCATTTTGGCACCGTTCATCGTGCTGGCAGCACGCTATCACATCGGCATCCAGCGGGTCCTGTCTGTTGCGGGTATCGTGGCACAGGTTGTGCTGGGGCTGGGTCTTGCGTGGCAGGCCTCTGACGGGACGATCACGCTGTATCAACTCGGAGACTGGGCAGCACCCTTTGGCATTGTCGTTGTTGGTGATCGCTTGTCGACCATGATGGTGCTGCTGACAGCCATCCTTGCGTTGTTTGTCCTGCTGTACGCCATCGGGTCGGGCTGGGATGACCGAGGCAGGCACTTTCACGCGCTGTTCCAGTTTCAGATCATGGGGATCATGGGAGCGTTCCTGACAGGTGACCTTTTCAACCTGTTTGTCTTCTTCGAAGTGCTGCTCATCGCCTCCTACGGCCTGATGATCCATGCAGGGGGAACAGCGCGGCTCAGGGCAGGGGTGCAATATGTGCTGTTCAACCTGCTTGGATCGACGCTGTTTTTGTTCGCACTTGGGGCGATCTATGCGCAAACAGGGACGCTAAACATGGCGGATCTGGCGCAACGGGTGCAATTGATCCCGGATGACGGGACCGTTGGGATCCGGCTTGCGGCGGTCCTGCTGCTGCTGGTCTTCGCGATCAAAGCGGCGGTGGTGCCACTCCATTTCTGGCTGCCCTCCAGCTACGCAGAGGCACCGGCACCTGTTGCAGCGCTCTTTGCGATCATGACCAAGGTCGGGGCCTATGCGATCATCCGGGTCTATACGATGGTCTTTCCACCGGATCTGGCAGTGACACAAGGGCTGCACGGCACATGGCTGCTTTATGCAGCACTGGTATCTGTGGCGGTCGGCATGGTCGGGGTCTTGGCGGCAAAGAAACTGGACCGGCTTGTGACGTTCTCGGTCATCGGGTCGATGGGCATGGTTATGGTGGCTATCGCGCTATTCACGCCAGCGGGCATCGCAGCAGCACTGTACTATATGGTGCATTCAACACTGGCAGCAGCGGTTCTGTTCCTCGTGGTCGATCTGACACGGGCAGGGCGGGCAAACCTGGACCTGACAGCGCAGCCGCCCATTGCGGGCATGGCGCTGACAGCGGGGCTGTTCTTCGCAGGTGCGATCGCAATGGCGGGGCTGCCGCCTTTGTCGGGCTTCATCGGTAAACTGCTGGTGCTGGACGCCAGCTTTGCGTCACCCATCGCGCCCTGGGTCTGGGGAACGATCCTGATCTCTAGCCTGATCAGCATCGTTGGATTTGGTCGGGCGGGCAGTATCGCCTATTGGAAATCCAAAAGCATCGATCCGGACCCAAAGGCAGAGCCTGCAGACGCGCCCAAACCACTGGCCTATGCAGCGGTTGGGGGGCTGATGACGCTTCTTGTGGCGCATACAGCATTCGCAGGACAGGTACACGGGTACACCACGACAATGGCAGCGCAGCTTTTCGCGTCAGAGCCCTATCAGGCGACTGTTTTGGATACGCCGGGCAAGTTGCAACGGCCAGAAGACAAAGCCAAAGCCGCAGCATACGACGACCACACCGACGACGACCACACCGACGACAACGCAGAGGGGGAGCACTAGATGACAAAGGCGTTCAACTGGCTTTTGCCGCACCCTATCCTGACGCTGCTCCTTGCAGTGGTCTGGACCCTTCTGCAGAACTCTGTCTCTGCGGGGATGGTGGTCTTTGGGGTCATTCTTGGGATCATCATCCCACTCATGACGGCTGCATGGTGGCCGGACAGGCCGCAGGGCTTTCGGCTGGGCAAGATGATCAATTACAGCCTGATCGTCATGTGGGACATCTTGGTGGCCAACATCGAAGTGGCCAAGATCGTGCTGTTCGTGCCAGTGGCCGATCTGAAACCAGCATGGATCATCATCCCGCTTGATCTCAAAGAGCCAGAGGCGATCACGATCCTGGCAGGGACCATTACCCTGACACCGGGCACGGTCTCTGCGGATTTGTCGGATAAGGGCCATAGCCTGTTGGTACACGTCTTGCACACAGATGACCCGGACGCAGAAGTCGCGACGATCAAATCGCGCTACGAGGCCCGCCTGAAGGAGATATTTGTCTGATGTCTGCACTCGCTTTTATGAATTTCGCGCTGATAGTGGCCTTTGTGGCTATGGCGCTCGGGCAGATCATGGCGATGATCCGGCTCGTCAAAGGGCCCTCGACGGGGGACCGTATTCTGGCGCTTGATACGATGGTCATCAATGCCATCGGGCTGATCGTGCTGCTGGGGATTTCACAAGGCTTTCGGATCTATTTTGAACCATCAATGATGATCGCGATGCTTGGTTTCGTCTCAACTGTGGCTTTGGCGCGGTTCGTACTGCGGGGGGACATCATCGAATGATCGAAACGATTGGACTTGTCTGTGTCGGGATACTTTTGTTGATCGGGGCAGGATTTGCCTTGGTGGGCGCGATAGGGCTTTTGAAACTACCGGACTCGATGACACGCCTGCATGCGCCCACCAAAGTTGGAACAGTGGGCATCGGGGCACTGCTGTTGGCCTCAATGATCCATGCGTGGGTGCTGGGGGCCGGGTCGTTCCACGAGGTTCTGATCATGGCTTTCCTGTTTGTGACAGCGCCGATCTCGGCGAACTTTTTGGCCAAGACGAACATGCACAAAAATGCCTGTGACACGCCGCCAAAACCACCGCGTGACGACACATGGTCAACCTATGCCGTGCCTGCCCATGACGGCGCGTTGACACAAAAAATGGATGATAAGCCTGCAGCTAAGGGGTGATCTGGAAATCAGCGGCAACAGGGTAATGGTCTGTCGGCCATTCGCCCGCAAATTTCTGGCGCAAAACAAACGGATCACCAACTGGCGATGCAGTGCCACGGTACGCGATATGATCAATCGCACCAAACAGGTTAAGGCCTCGGTTCAGGTGATAAGTTGACCCTGAAACAGGTGAGAACGTCAGACCAGCGTCGGCCAAGATGTCGACAACCGTGTCGCCCAACCGGGCATTCAGATCGCCTATCAGAAATACGGTTTCACCTGCGGCAATCCAAGGTGCCATGCGGGCAGCAATCAAGTCTGCGCTTTGCAGCCGGTTGCTGCGGCTGGCATAGTCGGTGTGCACGTTGATGACCCGAAAGGCAGCACCGTTGCCAGTGTCGGTGAAGACAGCCCAAGACGCAAAGGCAGGAAACGACCCATTGAACGTGCGGGAATAAATCTGATCAGGGGTATCCGAGAAAAAGAACCAGCCTTGATCCTGCAAGGTGATCTTGGCCTTGCGGTAAAAGATCGGCTGGGTTGAGGGAAATGTCGCAGGGTCCCCCACAGCCGCTGCTGCATAATCAGGGTTCTGATCCAGCAACCAATCCAGCGTCAGGTTGGTCCTGCCGCCACTGCCCCGCGCAAAGCTCTCCATCTCCTGAAACCCGATGACGTCAGCGTCCACAGCCTTAAACGCCAGATCAAGCGGCCCCTTACGCCGCTCCCAATCACCGACAGACCACGCACCGGTCTCTTGGCTCAGGATAATGTAGTGGACGTTGTAGGTCCCAATCCGCAAGGCATCAGAGTGTTGGTCTGGGGCCGTGACCTGACCAGAATTGCGCCATGTCTGGCAACCAACCGCTGCCAAAAGGGCAATCAAAACCATAAGCATTGTCTTCAACATACCCGCAATGTGGCACGCCTTTTCAAAGAAGGGGAGAGGGTGTCAGAATTGTTATTGCGACTTATTCGCAATTTACTTGAGAACGCTTCGCAACAGCGCTACATGTCACGTGACCTTCAATAGGAGACGTTGATGATGAACCGCCTGCTTCCCTTTCTGACCGGCCCCGCCCTTGGCGCGATGATCGCATCGACAGCGATGGCCGACGACACGTTCAAGGTGGTGACAACGTTCACCGTCCTCGCCGATATGGCGCAGAACGTGGCCGGAGATGCAGCGCAGGTCGTGTCCATCACCAAACCGGGTGCAGAAATCCACGGGTACGAACCGACACCACAAGACCTCGTGCGGGCGGTGGATGCGGACTTGATCCTGTGGAACGGGCTGAACCTTGAACTTTGGTTCGAACAATTCCTCGACAACCTCGGGGAAAAGCCATCGGTGACCCTGACAGAGGGGATAGATCCGATCTCGATCGCCTCTGGATCCTACGCGGGCAAGGCCAATCCCCATGCTTGGATGGGCCTTGATAACGCGCTGATCTACATCGACAATATCGCGGATGCCTTTGCGGAATACGACCCTGAAAACGCAGATACCTACAGGGCCAACGCAGCGTCCTACAAATCGGAAATCGAAGCCACCATCGCCCCCCTGCGCGACCAGATCGCAGCCATCCCACAAGACGACCGCTGGCTTGTCACCTGCGAAGGGGCATTCAGCTATCTGGCGCGGGACTTCGGCATGCAAGAACTCTACCTGTGGCCCATGAACGCAGACCAAACAGGCACGCCGCAACAGGTGCGCCGCGTCATTGACGGCGTGCGTGACAACGACATCCCGGTCGTGTTTTGCGAAAGCACAGTCAACACCAGCCCCGCCGAACAGGTCGCCCGCGAAACCGGGGCAGCTTACGGTGGTGTGCTTTATGTGGACAGCCTCAGCACCGCTGACGGGCCGGTCCCCACCTATCTGGACTTGCTGCGCGTGACCTCTGAAACCGTGGCAAACGGCCTGACCCAATGAACGTGGTTGACCGCGATATCATAGCCGACGTGCAAGGCATCTGCGCCCGCGATGTCACGGTCACCTACCGCAATGGGCATACGGCTCTTTACGACGCATCTTTTGAAATCCCCAAGGGGACGATCACCGCCTTAGTGGGTGTGAATGGCGCGGGAAAATCCACTCTTTTCAAGGCGATCATGGGCTTTGTTCCAGCAGCCAAAGGCGACATCCAGCTCCTCGGCATGTCCGTCAAAGAGGCCCTGGGCCGCAATCTCGTCGCCTACGTCCCGCAAGCAGAAGAGGTCGATTGGGCCTTTCCCGTGCTGGTCGAAGATGTCGTCATGATGGGCCGCTACGGCCACATGGGCTTCCTGCGCCGACCTTCTGCCAAGGACCGGGCCGCGGTGGACGAAGCGCTGCGCCGGGTCAACATGACCGACTACAAGCACCGCCAGATCGGAGAGCTGTCAGGCGGACAGCGCAAACGGGTTTTCCTGGCGCGGTCACTGGCACAAGATGGCCAAGTCATCCTGTTGGACGAGCCCTTCACCGGCGTAGATGTGAAAACCGAGGACCAGATCGTGGCGCTGCTTCGCGAACTCAAGGAAGAGGGGCGGGTCATGCTCGTCTCGACCCACAACCTCGGCTCGGTACCAGAGTTTTGCGACCGGACTATCCTCGTCAAACAGACGGTCCTCGCCCACGGGCCCACTGAAGACGTCTTCACACGCCAAAACCTCGAAATGGCCTTTGGCGGTGTCCTGCGGCACTTCACCCTCGGCGGGTCTGATCTGCATGACGATGATGACACCCGCGAAGTCAGCATCATCACAGACGACGAACGGCCCTTTGTGCACTACGGCGAACGCCCCGAAAAGGACGAGGCCAAGTGATCGAAACCCTGCTAGAGCCCTTCACCTACAGCTACATGTTCAACGCCATGTGGGTATCGGCCTTGGTCGGGGCTGTCTGCGCATTCCTCTCGGCCTACCTCATGCTCAAAGGCTGGTCTCTGATCGGGGACGCGCTCGCACACTCCGTCGTGCCTGGCGTGGCAGGGGCCTATATACTCGGGCTGCCCTTCGCCCTCGGGGCCTTTCTGTCCGGGGGCTTAGCGGCCATTGCGATGCTGTTCCTGTCAGGCAGGTCCGGGCTGAAAATCGACGTCATCATTGGCATCATCTTCACATCCTTCTTTGGCCTCGGCCTGTTCATGATCTCGCTCAACCCCATCGCGGTGGACATCCAGACAGTGATCATGGGCAACATTCTGGCGATCACGCCCGGCGACACACTGCAACTGGCAATCATCGGTTTCGTGTGTCTGGCGGTGCTGCTGGCCAAGTGGAAAGACCTTATGGTCACGTTCTTCGACGAAAACCACGCACGGACAATCGGCCTCAAACCCGACCTCCTCAAGGCCGTCTTCTTCATCCTTCTCTCAGCGGCCATTGTGGCAGCCATGATCACGGTCGGTGCGTTCCTTGTGATCGCGATGGTCGTGACACCGGGGGCGACGGCCTATCTGCTGTGCGACCGGTTCCCGCGCCTGATCATCGTGTCGGTCCTGATCGGAACGCTCACCAGTTTCTTCGGGGCCTACATCAGCTATTTCCTCGATGGGGCGACGGGCGGGATCATCGTGTGTCTGCAAACGATCATCTTCCTGCTGGCCTTCACCTATGCGCCCAAACACGGTGTGCTGGCGACAAAGCGGCAGGCGACATTGGCACTGGAAAGAGGACGGCAAGATGCTTGATCACCTGCTGCTGCCCTTTCAATTTCCGTTTATGCACAACGCCTTCTGGATCACCCTGCTGATCGCGCCACCCACGGCTCTGCTGTCCTGTTTCCTTGTTCTCAAAGGCTGGGCGCTGATGGGGGATGCGGTCAGCCACGCGGTGCTGCCGGGCATCGTACTGGCGTGGATGACAGGCATCCCACTGATCATCGGAGCTTTCGCAGCAGGCATGTTCTGCGCCGTGTCCACCGGCTATCTGGCCGAAAACAGCCGGATCAAACAAGACACCGTCATGGGGGTCGTCTTCTCTGGCATGTTTGGGTTAGGCATCGTGATGTACACATCCATCACCACAAACGAACACCTCGATCACATCCTGTTTGGGAACATGCTGGGGATCGGATCGGATGATCTGTGGACGGCAGGGATTATCTCTGCGGTGGTTACGGGGTTCCTTGTGCTGCAATGGAAAGACCTTGTGCTGCACGCCTTCGACCCGGCCCAAGCCAAGGCAAGCGGCCTGCCGGTGCAATTTCTGCACTACGGGCTATTGGTTGTGCTGTCGCTTGCGATTGTGGCGACGCTCTCGGCAACGGGCCTGATCCTTGCGGTGGCGCTTTTGATCACACCGGGGGCGGTGGCGTTCCTGATCGTGCGCAGCTTCGGCAAGATGATGGTGGTGTCGGTCGCAGTCTGTTTCATCGGCATGTTCGGAGGCACCTACGCCAGTTTCTTCCTCGACAGCGCGCCTGCGGCGACCATCGTGCTGATCCTGACGGCAATGTTTGTCATTGCATTCACCTACAGGTTGCGGGTCACTGCGCGTCAGTCCCGTAAAACGATGGCGTAATCGCTTTTTATCATTAAGTTCCCATTAACACACTCTAAAATATAGTTAATTTCCTATTTTCGCTGCGAAAATCAGGCCCCGACTCAGGTGGGCGAAATCACATCTCTGTCACGCTGATTTCGCGGCGAAAAAGAAATGCGGGCGTGCCCAATTGCAGATCTAAAATGCGCAATATCAGATCATTTCGCATCGAAATGCAGGGTAAAATACATAACGATATCAATTATGTAATTCCCGTTCCTCTTATTACTAATTTTTTAGTTTGACAAAGCACACCTGACGCAGCGACATTAGGGTGTCGGCAAAAACCGGCTCATAACATCTCAAGGGAGGAGAAAAGATGCGCAAGTATCTGCTCTCCGCAGTCGCGGTTACAGCCGTGCTTGCGGGGCCCAATAGCGTCATGGCTGATGAAGCTGCGGCACAACGTTGGATTGATCAAGAATTCCAGCCATCCACATTGTCGAAAGACGAACAGATGGCCGAAATGCAGTGGTTCATTGATGCCGCTCAGCCTTACGCGGGCATGGAAATCAACGTATTGTCCGAAGGCATTCCAACCCATTCCTACGAAAGCGAAGTCCTGACAAAGGCGTTCGAGGAAATCACCGGCATCACGGTCAACCACCAGATCCTCGGCGAAGGCGAGGTCGTCCAGGCGGTGCAAACCCAGATGCAGACGAACCGAAACCTCTATGACGGTTACGTCAACGACAGCGATCTGATCGGCACGCACTCGCGTCTCCAGCAGGCCTATAACCTGACCGAACAGATGGCAGGTGATTGGGCGGCGACAACATCGCCGACGCTGGACCTTGAAGATTTCATGGGCATTCAGTTCACGACCGGCCCGGATGGCAACCTGTACCAGCTGCCAGACCAACAGTTTGCGAACCTCTACTGGTTCCGCAAAGACTGGTTCGACAATGAAGAGTACAAGGCAGCTTTCGAGGCGAAATACGGCTATCCGCTTGGCGTGCCTGTCAACTGGTCTGCGTATGAAGACATCGCGCAGTTCTTTAGCGAAGACGTCAAGGAAATCGACGGCGTCGCGATCTATGGCCACATGGACTATGGCAAGCGTGCGCCTGACCTTGGCTGGCGAATGACAGATGCATGGCTTTCCATGGCTGGTGCCGGATCGAAGGGCGAGCCGAACGGCGTGCCAATCGACGAATGGGGCATCCGCATGGAAGCGGGCACCTGTAACCCTGTGGGCGCATCTGTGTCGCGTGGTGGTGCGGCGAACGGCCCAGCGGCCGTCTATGCGATCCGCAAGTGGGACGAATGGCTGCGGGCTTATGCGCCTCCGGGTGCGGCCAGCTATGATTTCTATCAGTCCTTGCCAGCATTGGCCCAAGGCAACGTGGCCCAGCAAATTTTCTGGTACACAGCTTTCACCGCTGACATGGTTGCCCCGCAGTCCGCTGGTAACAATACAGTGGATGAAGAGGGCACACCACTATGGCGGATGGCACCATCGCCACACGGTCCATACTGGGAAGAAGGCCAGAAGGTTGGCTATCAGGATGTGGGGTCTTGGACCTTCCTGAATTCCACTCCGGCTGATCGTGCACAGGCTGCTTGGCTTTATGCGCAATTCGTGACCTCCAAGACTGTTGACGTGAAGAAGTCCCATGTGGGTCTGACCTTCATCCGCGACAGCTCGGTCAACCACGAAAGCTTCACAGAGCGTGCACCGAAACTGGGTGGTCTGGTCGAGTTCTATCGCTCGCCTGATCGTGTCGCTTGGTCGCCAACAGGCATCAACGTGCCTGACTATCCAAAGCTGGCCCAGATTTGGTGGCAGCAGATTGGTGACGTGAACTCTGGTGCGTTCACACCGCAGGAAGCCATGGATCGTCTCGCAGAGGAGATGGATATCACCATGGGTCGGATGCAGGCTGCGGATGAGCAAGCCAACATCTACGGCGGCTGTGGTCCACGCCTGAACGAAGAGCAGGATGCGGAATTCTGGTACGCCAATGGTGGGGCCAAGCCGCCGCTGGAGAACGAGAAGCCGCAGGGTGAAACCGTCAACTATGACGAATTGGTAGCCCGCTGGGCGACTGAGTAATCTCCCTGTCAGTGCTTTTGTACTGACGCAGACCGGGGCCTTTTCACGGGCCTCGGTCACTCACTCAAGACCCCTAAAGGGCAATCATGACACTGCAAGTTACCAATATTACCAAGGTCGTAGAGGGCCAGGTCCATATCAAGCCGACAACGCTGACCTTGGAGACCGGCCACTTCAACGTCCTTCTGGGCAAGACCGGATCGGGCAAAACATCCCTGATCAAGATGATGGCGGGTCTTGACCCGATTGCCGATGGGCAGGTCTTTATGGAAGGCGAAGACGTCACCAAGCTGAGCACGCAAAAGCGCAACATCAGTCTGGTCCACCAGTTCTTCGTCAACTACCCCCACATGACCGTCTACGACAACATCGCCTCGCCGCTGAAGGTGGCAGGCATGGCGAAGTCTGAAATCCAAGGTCGGGTGGAAGAGGCCGCAGATATCCTGCAACTGCGCCCGATGCTGAAACGCAGGCCCCATGAGTTATCGGGTGGCCAGCAACAGCGGACCGCCTTGGCCCGCGCGATTGCCAAGGAAAGCCGGGCGGTGTTTCTGGACGAGCCACTGGCGAACCTTGACTACAAGCTGCGTGAAGAACTGCGCGAACAGCTGCCTGAGCTGTTCGCGGGCAGGGGTGCTGTTGTGGTCTATGCGACGTCTGAACCTGAAGAGGCCCTGTTGCTGGGCGGCTATACCGGGTTGATGGATGACGGTACCGTGGCCCAGTTTGGCCGAACAGCTGAGATCTATCGCGCGCCCGGATCGTTGTCTGCGGCGGCTGTGTTTTCTGATCCGCCGATCAACACGGCACCTGTTGTGAAACGGGGTGATCAGATCACGATGGGCAATACCGCGTGGGCAGCCCCTGCGATAGCGGATGGCGAGTACGTCGTGGCAGTCAGGCCGCATCATGTGACGCCGAAGCCGACTGAAAAGGCCACGGTCGCATTGAGCGGTGAGGTGCTGGTGACCGAATTGTCCGGGTCAGAAAGCTCTGCCCATTTTCGCATGCCGCAAGCGGATTGGGTGTCGCTGTCGCATGGGGTGCATCCCTATGAGATCGGGCAGGACCATCCGTTCTACCTTGATCCAAGTGCCTGTTTTTACTTTGCGCCTGACGGTGCCCGTGTCGTGGGGGAAGCCGTCTGATGGCCAAGATTACACTGTCCAAATTGCGCCACAGCTACATGCCAAACCCCAAGGGGCCGGCGGATTATGCCCTCAAGGAAATTGACCTCGATTGGTCGGATGGCGGGGCCTATGCGCTGCTGGGGCCATCGGGGTGCGGGAAATCCACGCTGTTGAATATTATCTCGGGGTTACTAGAGCCGTCCGAGGGCAGCATTCTGTTTGACGATCACGACGTCACCGGGTTGCCGCCGGATCAGCGCAACATCGCACAGGTTTTCCAGTTCCCGGTGATCTACGACACGATGACCGTCTACGATAATCTCGCGTTTCCGCTGCGAAATCGTGGGGTGGATGAGGCGCGCGTGAAGGCCCGCGTTGTTGAGATTGCCGAGATGCTGGAAGTGAC
>CALILP010000126.1 GCA_938016515.1 uncultured Paracoccaceae bacterium | reverse complement strand
GGGTTGGTCGAAGCACCCGACATGTAGCGGCGGTTGGAGAACATGTTGGCGGTGCCCCAAAGCAGCTTGGGGCCGCCATTCGCCATCTTCTCAGCGAAATAATCTGCCATTTCATTCAGACGCTTATGACTCTCTTGTAATGTATCGCCTTCAGGCCGGACGTCGTGATCGTGGAAGCAAAAGTAAGGCACGCCAAGGATGCGGAACATCTCGAAAGCGGCGTCCGCTTTCATTTTGGCCAGTTCCATGGTGTCAGCGGGGAACCATGGGCGATCAAAGGTCTGGCCGCCGAAAGGGTCGTTCCCTTCCCACACGAAGTTGTGCCAGTAGCAAACGGCGAAGCGCAGGTGTTCGGCCATCGTCTTGTCGCCCAGCTTTTCATCCGGGTTGTAATGGCGAAATGCCATCGGGTTGGTGCTGCGCGCGCCTTCATATTTGATCGCATCGATCCCAGCAAAGTAATCAGACATTTAGATGTTCTCCCGGACAAAAATACTTAGCGGGATGGCCCCGCCGTTTGTGGTGATGGGACGCTGATCGCTCAGGTCCCGCATAAGGGTGATGGCCGCCTGCACTTCGGCGGCGGGGTTCTGGTCGATCACGAGGTCGATCTCGCCTGTCAGCAAGGCACCCCGGTTCGTATCGGTCAGTTCGTGCGCGATGATGATCGGGCGATGAGGGTGCCCCTTGAGCGCTGCCAAAAGCCCCCGTGTGCCGGCCCCGACCGCGTAGATGCCAGCGAGGCTGTGTGCGCCAAGCGCCTGCCGCGTCAGGTCTTTGACGGTATCAGCCGTATCAAAGCCCTGCACCGCCGGTAGCAAAGCCAAACGCGGGAATTGTTCGGTCATGACCATCCGAAACCCCATGACCCGTTCCATGTGGTCACGGGCCGCAAGACTGCCTGCGATCATCAGAATCGCCCCTTCCGACGTCCCGACAAAGCGTCCCATGAACGTCGCCGCAGTACGCCCCGCCACCACGTTGTCAGGACCAACGTATGCGTGGCGACTGGAGCGCGGCAGGTCTGAGACAAGGGTCAGGACCGGCACCCCTTCGGTCGTGAGGCGGGCAATTTCGGCCTGCACCTCTGGCGCTTCTGATGCGATCAGTGCAATGCCGTCGGAGTTGCGGATGTTGCGGCGGCGCAAGGCCTCGACCTGGGCCGTGATCTCGAACGCAGAGGTCGTGACGATATCCAGTTGCACCTTGTCGGCCTTAAAGCGCGCCTGCTCTTGCGTCAGCGCATCACGTAGCAACGCGACAAAGCCCGTGGCACTATCCGGGAGAATGAACGTGAACCGATACTCGCGCCCGCGCGACAAGTTCGCAGCAGAAACATCCCGGATGTAGCCGGTTTCGACCACCGCTCTTTCAACTTTGCGAACGGATTTTTCGGCAACACCACCCCGCTTATTCAACACGCGGTCTACCGTGGCCAAACTGACCCGGGCTGTGCGCGCGACATCGTGGATGGTTGGACGGGGCAAATGATTCTCCTCCCCCCTAAAAGCCATCAAATTATGAGGTACGTCAATCATTTTATGGAAGGCAGTTTTATGACACCTCAAGAAGACAGCCTAGAGGCTTGTAATTAAACACAAATACCGCAACAAGTGCGCCCTCATGCACCAGCCTAAATAGCCTGCGATCCGCTTAGATGACGGCCGTCTCGACAAAGGCGTCATTTGCCACGATGCGATCATAGCCAAGCGCGCTCATGTCAAGGGTCCGGAAATGCCCATAGGTCAGAAGTTCCGACATCCCCCGCCCCATTGCTGGTGATTGCTGGAGCCCGTGGCCTGAAAACCCATTCTGGAAATAGAAATTCGCCAGCTCATTGTGGGGTCCGATAATCGCGTTGTGATCCAAGGTGTTATAGGCATAGTGCCCAGCCCATTCGCCTTGCACCTTGATCGCTTCGAATTGTGGGATCCGGGTGGCGAGGACGGGCCATATGTGGCTTTCCCAGAGGCTGTGATCCATGGCAAAGTCATCGAAATCGACGGCCGGATCGACATCCGCATGCCCCCCCGCCTGATAAGTACCGCCACCGTTTTCGCGCACATGCACACCGGATGGATCAATCGTCAAAGGCAAATCCTGATCCAGCGGTTGTTCCGCCTTGAATATCCAAGAGTACCGCTTGCGCGGCTCTACCGGCACAGTAATCCCGGCAAGCCCAGCTGTGGCCGCCGCACGCGGACCTGACGCATTAACAAGCTTGCCACAAGACACGGTCTCGCCCGTCTTCAGGGTGACGCTTTGCACCTGCGTGCCAGCTGCGTTGCGATTGATCGCGGTGACCTCGTTGTATAGATACTCCGCGCCCTGCTCTTTCGCCTGACGCTTCCACCAATCAAAGACTGTGGCGCCGTCCCAATAGCCCTCGTTCACGGTATTGATCGAGCCGAGCAAGACATCATCGACGTTATAAAACGGGTAGCGCGCTTTGATTTCATCCGGGGTCAAAAGTTCGGTCACCGCCCCTTCCGCGTGCTGCACCTTTTGATTGGCACGCAGCGTCTGCGCGAAGGCCTCCGTGTCAGCAAGGTACATGTATCCAAAGCTGCGAATGCTGAGGTGAGGTACTCTTTCGTCACCGCCCATATACCGGCGGATGTTGTTAATAAAGTCAGCACCAAACTGCGAGATTTGCACGTTCAGCGACGTAGAAAACTGCTGCCGGATGCAGCTATTGGTGTGGCTGGTCGACGCATTGGTATAGGTCGGGTCCCGTTCGACCACGAGGATACGCCCATCAAAGTCAGGGTTTTTGCTGAGAAACCAAGCCGTTGAAGACCCCATAATTGCGCCGCCAATAATAATAACGTCATAGGTTTTGTGCAGTGGTGCACGCATGAGATCGCTCATCGTCTTGTCTCGCGTCAGGGATATGTTGACTGACCCTAGAACGCGGAAATGTGTTTGGCGAGAGCACATTAAAGCCATCTGTGTCGCATAACTGGCAGCAGCTGGTGTCGGCCCGGCTTGCACCAACGCAGGCGAACACATGTGTCGCCGCTAATCTCCACAAGTCCGAAGCGTCAGAAAGCAATACGTCCGACAGCGATTGGTTTCGAACTGTTCAAATTTTATGGAACTTCATCACGTTCGACACCCACGCGCTATTGCAAACTCATGAAGCATTAACTTCCACGAATTACTTATTTTCAGACTTTCGCAGCGGAGTTGAGAATTTGACGGACCTCTCACAGCTACTGACAACCTTTATAAGCCCGATGTTGTTGATCATGGCGCTTGTGATGATGCTGAGCATGGTTGTCCGCTCTGGCCAAAAAATGGTGCACAACGACATTTTGTTTGGTGGTATCTTTGCGCTGGCTGTCTTTTTCTCGATGTCGGACCCTATCGTTCTGCCATCAAACGGGATTTTTGACATGCGGGGTCTGCTGATCGGCACCGGCACAGCGCTTTTGGGTCCCAGAGTCGGAGCTTTCGCTTTGATCACTGGCCTAAGCTACCGGTGGGGCATCGGCAATCCTGGCGTCGCTGCAGGCTTTACGGGGATGTTCATTGCGTTTGGCGCAGGCCTTGCCTGGCGTCACTTTGTCGCCCCCATGAAACTGAAACCTTGGCAGCAGGCCTCATCGCTTGGCATCGTGATTTCTTTGCAGGTTTTGGCAATCCTTGTGGTGGATTCCCAGTATTGGGCGCAGCTGTTCATGAGCCTTGCCCCCTACACCTTGGTTTGCAACGTGCTTGGTACCTTCTTGATCAAATATCTGGTCGAAAACGAAATGAAGCATTTGTCCATGACGCGCGGCCTTGAACTTGCAGCGTCGACCGACCATCTCACCGGTTTGTTGAACCGCCGTAGCCTAGAAGTTCTGTTTCCAACACTGTCCGAAGGCAAAGGCAAGGATAGCGGCATAACGGCGTTGTACTTTGACATTGATCGGTTCAAATCGATCAATGACACCTACGGCCATGCCGTCGGCGATGCCGTCCTGAAAGTGATCACAACCCGATTGGCGTCTACATTGCGCGCGCAGGACGCCTTTTCGCGCTTAGGTGGCGACGAGTTTGTGGTCTTGTTGCCCAGTATCTCGAAATCGGAAGCCGCGATCGTCGCAGAACGGTGCCGCAAGTTGATCGCAGAGAAACCGATCAGGCTGAACGAGACAAATATCTATGTGACGATCAGCATTGGCGCAATCTGGACACGACAAGAGTCGAGTTTTGATACCGTCCTCAAGCTTGCCGATCAGGCACTTTATGAGGCCAAGGCAATGGGGCGCAACGCTGTCTCCTTCAAGTCGGATCATACGCTTGACGGATCGCCCCCACTGCAAGCCTCGGCCTGAGTGCACCAAAAAAAGGGCCCCGCAATGCGAGGCCCTTAAACACGTTGATCGTGATCCGGTTAGTTGTTCGCCGTCAGACCAATATGCCCACCGACGGCTACCATATCCGCGATCAGCTTGGCTGCGTCATCAACGGGGCCCGGCTCGTTCTTGAAGGTCTCTTGTGCAGTCGCATAGGCGTCCTTCGCCTCTTGGACCAGACCATCGAAGGTTTCCTGCGTGACTTCCGCCTTTGGCAAAGCACGCTCTGCCAAGACAGACACACCGGTCGCTGTGATCTCGGCAAAACCGCCGATCACCACATATTCGTCGGTGCCACCGCTATGGATCACGGACAACACGCCAGGGCGCAGTGTTGTGATCGTTGGCGCGTGGTCAGCCATCGCTGTCATGTCGCCGTCAGCACCCGGGATACGGACCTCGGATGCTTCAAGTGACGCCAGACGCCGCTCTGGTGAGACGAGATCGAATTGTAGGTTTGCCATTGTTTAGGCTCCTTATGCTTCGACTTAAGCCGCGTCTGCGGCCATTTTCTCGGCTTTGGCTTTCACTTCATCGATGCCGCCAACCATGTAGAAGGCGCCTTCTGGTAGGTGATCATACTCGCCAGCCACAACAGCTTTGAATGACGCGATTGTGTCTTCCAGTGGAACCTGAACACCGTCAGAACCGGTAAAGACCTTCGCCACGTCAAATGGCTGCGACAGGAAGCGTTCGATCTTACGCGCACGGGACACGGTCAATTTGTCGTCTTCTGACAATTCATCCATGCCCAGAATGGCGATAATATCCTGCAAAGACTTATAGCGCTGCAACATCTGCTGCACGTCAGCCGCAACTGCGTAATGCTCTTCCCCAACGATCTGCGGGTCAAGCAGACGCGATGTGGAATCGAGCGGGTCAACCGCTGGGTAGATCCCCTTTTCCGAAATCGCACGGTTCAGAACCGTTGTCGCATCCAAGTGCGCAAAGGATGTTGCTGGTGCCGGGTCGGTCAAGTCATCCGCAGGTACGTAGATCGCCTGAACGGACGTGATCGAGCCGTTCTTGGTCGATGTAATCCGTTCCTGCATCTGGCCCATGTCAGTCGCCAGTGTTGGCTGATAGCCCACCGCAGAAGGAATACGACCCAGAAGCGCGGACACCTCGGAACCAGCCTGTGTAAAGCGGAAGATGTTGTCCACGAAGAACAGAACGTCTGTACCGGACTGATCGCGGAACGCTTCCGCCATTGTCAGACCTGACAAAGCAACACGCATACGCGCACCCGGAGGCTCGTTCATCTGACCGTAAACCAAGGCCACTTTGGACTTAGTAAGGTCTTCCATGTTGATAACTTCGGATTCGATGAATTCGTAGTAAAGGTCGTTCCCTTCACGTGTCCGCTCGCCCACACCCGCAAAAACGGAGTAGCCAGAGTGCACTTTCGCGATGTTGTTGATCAATTCCTGAATAAGAACCGTCTTACCAACACCCGCACCACCGAAAAGGCCAATTTTACCACCCTTCGCGTAAGGTGCCAGAAGGTCGATCACCTTGATGCCTGTCACCAGAACTTCAGACGCTGTGGACTGCTGTTCAAACTC
>CALILP010000125.1 GCA_938016515.1 uncultured Paracoccaceae bacterium | reverse complement strand
GCATCAAGGGCATGGTAGACATTGGCGAGCGTCTGCGCCTCGACCCCCTGGGTGCTGTCGACAACCAGAAGCGAGCCTTCGACGGCGCGCATGGACCGACTGACCTCATAGGCGAAATCGACGTGGCCGGGGGTGTCGATGAGGTTGAGGACGTAATCCTCGCCATTGCGGGCCGTATAGTTGATGCGGACGGTGTTGGCCTTGATGGTGATGCCCCGCTCGCGCTCAATATCCATGCTGTCGAGCAACTGCGCCTTCATATCGCGGTCGGCCACTGTGTTCGTCTCTTGGATGAGCCTGTCCGCGAGGGTCGATTTCCCGTGGTCGATGTGGGCAACGATGGAGAAATTCCGGATATGGGCGAGGTCGGTCATATGGTGTGCGGCCTATGGGTGAACGGGTGGTTTTCCATGGCGCGAGACGGGGGGATTTGCAAGGGGGGATGGGGTCGCGGGGGAGGGTGGACGAGCGTAGGGTGCGTGCTTGTCACGCACCATTGGTCGAGGCAATGGACGGTGCGTGGCAAGCACGCACCCTACGTCACAACGTAACGTGGTATTAACCATGCTTGCGTATTGGGGTGGGATGTCAAACTATCGCAGACCGCGCATTGCCGGCGCATCTATCTTCTTTACAGTCACGCTCTCGGATCGACAAAGTACGCTCCTCGTGGATGAAATTGACCGGCTGCGGGTATCTGTTCGGAAGACCAGAGCGGAACGGCAATTTGCGATTGATGCATGGGTCGTCTTGCCAGACCATATGCATTGTGTTTGGACGCTCCCAGATGGCGATCGCGATTTTTCGACCCGCTGGCGGTTAATCAAATCTCGGTTTTCGAAAGACTTGCCCAAAGGGCCCCTCCGCCCAAGTCATATTGCTCGGGGAGAGCGTGGCATCTGGCAGCGACGCTATTGGGAACATCACATCCGGAATGAGGCCGACATGCAGGCACATATCCAGTATTGTTGGAATAATCCGGTGAAACACGGGCTGGTCAACACAGCAGTTGCCTGGCCCTATTCATCAATCCATCGAGATATTCAGGGTAAGTGAATTCACTCACCAATGTTGGGGAGCGGATCGTCTGACGGTGCGTGGCGAGCACGCACCCTACGCGAGGACTGCGCCGGGGTTCATGATGCCGTGCGGGTCCAGCGCTGTTTTGACCGCACGCATCATGGCGAGCTTTGCCGGGTCGCTGTATTTGACGAGGTCATCAACTTTTAACCTTCCGATGCCATGCTCGGCGCTGACGGAGCCGCCTAGCTGCGCGCAGAGGTCGTGCACGGCCTCTTTTACCAGTGGCCGTTCAGTTTCGTAGTCCGCCCGGGTTTTGCCCGGCGCGGGGAAGACGTTGTAGTGCAGGTTGCCGTCGCCCAAGTGGCCGAAGCAGTTGATGCGGAAGTCGCCGATTTTTGCCAGCGCGGGTGCCCCCTCTGCGATGAAATCGGGGATGGCAGAAAGAGGAACAGAGATGTCGTGAGATGAGACAGAGCCGATGCGGCGGTTGGCCTGCGGGATGTTTTCGCGCACCGCCCAGAAGGCGTCGCGTTGGGCCGCGGATTGCGCGATGGTCCCGTCGGTCACGAGATCTTTTTCAAGCGCTTCGGCAAACAAGTTTGTCAGCGCCTCGGCCGGGTCCAGCCCGCGTGGCAGGCCCACGTCGATGAGGACCATCCAATCGGGGATGAGGTCGAACGGCATGCGCACTTCGGGGCCGACTTCGGTCAGGAAATCAAGGCCTTGGCGATGGATGATCTCGAACGCCGACAGCCCGTCGCCGATGTGATCGCCTGCCAGCGCCAGCAGATCGAGGGCCGCTTTGGGCGAGTGCACCGCCATAAAGGCCGCCCCGATGTTGGCCGGTTGCGGTGCCAGTTTGAGGCTGGCCGCAGTGATGACACCCAGCGTGCCTTCTGCCCCGATGATCAGGTCGCGCAGGTCGTAGCCGGTGTTGTCTTTGCGCAGGCGCGACAGCCCGTGCCAGATGGTGCCGTCGGGACGGACAACTTCAAGGCCGAGGCACAGGGCCCGCGCGTTGCCGTAGCGCAGGACGTTGACCCCGCCTGCGTTCGTGGCGAGCAGTCCGCCGATGCGCGCAGACCCTTCGGACGCGAGCGAGAGGGGGAAGAGGCGGTTTGCGTCTGTGGCTGCCTTTTGCACGTCGGCCAGAATGCACCCGGCGTCGACGACCATGACATTTTCGGTTGGGTAGACCGCTCGGATTTTGGTCATGCGTTCGAGGGAGAGGATGATGGGGGTTGGGCCGGTTTCAAACATCTGGCCGCCGACGAGGCCGGTGCCGCCGCTGTAGGGGACGATGCCGATTTTCGCGTCGTGACAAGCCTTTACGATGTGCGCTACTTCGTCCGTGCTGCTGGGGGCGAGGACGATGCCCTGCCCTTTCCAGCGGCCACGTGGCTCGGTGAGGTAGGCCTCAGTTGCCTCTTTCAGCGTGCCGGTTGGCAGGTTCAGGGAAGCGACGAAATCCGGCGTGGCGGGGTTGAGCATTTAGGTGCGGGCTTTCTCAAAGGCGGTCCAGGCGGCCTCGAACTTGGCGAAGTCAAAGCCGGGTTCGCGGGCCGGGCCGAGGACGAGTTGTTCGGTGTCTTGCATCTTTTGGATCGCATCGGCGAGGTGGTCAATGACCGCAGGGGGGATCACGACGGCGCCGTGCCGGTCGGCGTGGATGAGGTCGCCTTGGGTGACTGTGAGGCCGAAGATGGTGACCGGGTTGCCGAGGTCAGTCACGTGCACGAAGCCGTGGCTGGGGCCGACGGAGCCTGCGATGACCGGGTAGCCGTCGCACATGTCGCCAAGGTCGCGCATCACGCCGTTGGTGAGGGTGCCTGAAAGCCCGAAGCCTTTGTGGATGGTCGTGTTTACCTCGCCCCAGAAAGCCCCGATGGCGTGGGGATAGTCGGTGTCTTCGATCACCGCGACGCCGGGTTTTGAACCTTCGGCCATGGCTTTGTAATAGGCCATGCGACGGGTCTTGATGACCTCTGGCGGTTCTGTAGGAGGTTGTAACGCTTGGATTTTTGCGGTGATGGCGTAACCGACGACGGGCGGATCTTCGGGGGCCGAGCAGAGCATTGTACCACGCGTGAAGGCGTTGAAGCCGCGCTGGCCTTGCGCCACTTCGATGGCGTTGCAGACGGTGGGCGTGTCGACGGAGCGGAGGAGGTTGAGGAGGTCTGGGGTCATGGGGCCTCTAGCCAGCGGGCGAGCGCCGCTGTGGTTTGTTCGGGTTGTTCGAGGGTGGGCAAGTGACCTGCGTTTTCGATGATTTCGAAACGTGCGTGGGGCATGAGGTCGTACATCAGTTGGTGGCGGCCGATGGGGCAAAGCGTGTCATCGCGGCCGCAGAGGATGAGGGAGGGGATTTTGCTGTTTTTGAGCGTTTCGATTTGATCGGGCCGGGTTTGCAGTGCGCGGGATTGCGCGATGAAGGTTTCGGGCCCGAGGGTCTGGGCCATGTCCATGCAGAGATCGAGGATAGACTGCCGGTTGGGCCCATCGGTGAGGTAGTTGGGTTTCATCTCATCGCGCATGACCGCGATCAGGTCACCTCGCTGGACCTTGGCGATTTGGGGATCGCGGCGGGCTGCAATTTCTGGGAGTTCCGCGAGGGGGTTGGTGTCGAGGAGGGCTATACGCTCGACGCGGGTTGGCGCTTGGCGGAGGATTTCCATCGCGACGATGCCGCCCATGGAAAGGCCTGCGAGGGCGAACTTGTGCGGTGCGTTGGTGAGGATACTTTGGGCGATGTCCGGGATTGTGTCGCCGCGGAATGGGGCGGTGTGGACAGCGCGCTGGCTAGAGAACGCGGCAATTTGGGGGGTATAGAGGCGCGCGTCGCACATCATGCCGGGGAGGAGGACGAGCGGGGTCATGCGAGGGTTGCTTGGATTTGGGTGACCATGTCGTCGGTGGTGAGTTTGGCCGCGT
>CALILP010000124.1 GCA_938016515.1 uncultured Paracoccaceae bacterium | reverse complement strand
GCGTCCTCTGCCATGCGGACTTTTTTGACAGCGTCCTGATAGCTGAAAGGTGGTACTGGCATACGGGTCATTGCAGATCACCAGCTATTATAGCCAAGGTACTTGCCGGACATCTCGACTTTCACGCGGTCGCCCTTTGGGTTTTCGACCCGTGTGACCGTCATGTCAAAATCAATGGCTGACATAATGCCATCGCCAAACTTTTCTTGGATCAGCGCCTTGAGAGTTGGACCGTAAACGCCAACGATTTCGTAAAACCGGTAGATGCATGGATCGGTCGGAACGGCCTGCTCCCAGATCTTGGTCGGGCTTTCGGTCAACACGCTTTCGGCTTCCTGCGGCAGCCCCATGACGCTGACCATCAGCTTGGCCTTTTCCGCAGGAAATGCATTCATTCCCATCGCTGCCGAATGGGTCCAGACGGGGGACATGCCGATCTTGGTGGCGATCTCTTCCCATGTCAGACCCGCCTCCTTTTTGGCGGACAGGATCATGGCGGTCACGTCTTCTTTGGTCATCACTTCGGTCATTGTGAGGTCTTTCATGTTGGTTTCCTCCGGTCTTAGCTGTTCACGGCGCGCAGGGCGGGCTGTGTGTCCTCGGGGTCTTCTGTGGTCTGGGCTTTGTCGATACGCACGGTTGCGGGTGTGTTGGCCTGGCCAGGTGCGGACGGCTTGCCCGATAACTCCTTGGAGCGTTTGCCAAGGAACTGCACCAGATGGTTGCGGATCGCATAATAGTTTGGATGTTCGACGATTTCCGTCCGATTGCGCGGCCTTGGGATCGTGATCTCCACACTTTCTGCAACACGTGCTTGCGGTCCGTTGGTCATCAGAAGGATGCGGTCGGCCAACAGGATAGCTTCGTCGATGTCGTGAGTAATCATAAAGACTGTCTGTTCCATCTGCCCCCATATTTTCAGCAGCTCGTCTTGAATGGTCCCTCTGGTCAGTGCATCCAATGCGCCAAAAGGTTCGTCCAATAGCAGCAATTTGGGATGGTTTGCAAATGCCCGTGCGATTGACACGCGCTGACGCATTCCACCTGACAACTGGCTTGGTTTGCGACGGATCACATCCCCCTCAAGCCCAACCATCGCAAGGAACTTGGTCGAATGAGCTTCAACCTCGGCCTTGGTCCATTCAGGGTGGCGGGCCGCGACGCCAAAGCTGACGTTCTTGAGGGTCGAAAGCCACGGCAAGAGAGAATAGTTCTGAAATACAACGCCGCGATCAAGGCTGGGTCCCTTCACCTCTTGCCCGTCCATGATGACGCCGCCGCTGGTGGGTTCAGCAAGGCCCGCGAGGATATTCATGATCGTGGATTTCCCGCAGCCGGAATGGCCAAGGATCACGACGAATTCACCCTTTTCGACACCAAATGTCGCCTCTTCGAAAACGGTTAATTCGCCACCCGCCCCATCCGGGAAACGCTGTGTCAGGTTCTCAATGCTCAGAAACGGTTTCATCAGATGTCCTTTATTCGACGTACGTGACGCGGCGCTGCAAGAGGCCGAACATGGCATCAAGCAGCATGCCAACAACGCCGATCATGAGGATGGAAAAAACGACGGAGGTCAGGTCTAGATTGTTCCACTCGTTCCACACGTAGTAGCCAATGCCGGTGCCCCCCACGAGCATTTCCGCGGCCACGATGACCAGCCATGCGATCCCAATGGAAATGCGCATTCCCGTCACGATCGTTGGGGCCGCAGCCGGAAGGATTACAGTGAAGGCGGTCTTGAGCGCGCCCAATTCATGGGTGCGGGCGACGTTGATCCAATCTTCTCGGACCCCGGCGACGCCAAAGGCCGTGTTGATCAGCATTGGCCAAATTGAACAGATGAAGATCACAAAGATCGCAGAGGCCTCGCTGTCGCCGATGATAAACAAGGCCAGCGGCATCCATGCCAAGGGTGAAATGGGGCGCAAGACTTGGATGAACGGATTCAACGCTTTGTAGGCAACAGGGGACATGCCGATCAGGAACCCAAGGGGGATTGCGACCAATGCCGCCAGGAAATAGCCCGTCAATACGCGGTAAATCGAATAGCCAATCTGTATGCCGATGCCCTTATCGTTGGGCCCTGCATCATAAAACGGATCACTAAGTTGTTCCCAAGCCTTTGCGATGACCTGACTTGGCGGTGGCACCCCCGCTTTCGGCGCGCCGGCGCCTGTCAGTATTTCGTATTCAGTCAACTCGCCCACTGCCTTTTGGGCGGGGATTGCGGCCTCCCATGCAAGGAGGCCGACAACAAGCAACAGAACCGATAAGAGCGCCGCGCGTTGGTTCAGGGACAGCGTCAGCATCCCTTATCCCTTCTTAATCGCGAAGCTGTCGACGTAGGCCTCTGGTGTCGCCGGATCAAAGGTTTTGCCCATGATCGTGTGCGACTTGTAGGTGATGTCTGGTGCGTCGTAGCCAAGGTCTTCCATGACCTTCTTGCAATCGGCGGCCAGATAGACCTGCTCGGCCACACCACGGTAATCCACATCACCTTCGATATAGCCCCACCGCTTCATCTGGGTCAGGATCCACACGCCCATCGAATGCCAAGGGAAGGGATCGAAGTCGATCCTGTCAGGCACACGCTGCACCTCGCCCAAACCATCAGCAAAGGTGCCGGTCAGGACTTGTTCGATCACGGTGACTGGCTGGTTCAGGTAGTTCGTCGGGGCAATCGCCTCGGAGATTTCTTTGCGGTTTTCTGCGGCCGAGGCGTATTGCGTCGCGTCGATGATTGACTTCAGCAAGGCGCCATAGGTGTTCGGCAGTTCGGTCGCAAAGGACAGCGGGGCAGCAAAGGCACAGCAAGGGTGACCTTCCCAGATGTCCTTGGTCAGGATGTGAAGGAATCCGATGCCTTCGAAGACCGCGCGCTGGTTAAATGGATCAGGGGACAAATAGCCGTCAAGGTTCCCTGCGCGCAGGTTCGCCACCATCTCTGGCGGGGGAACCACGCGAATTTGGATGTCGACGTCAGGGTCCAGACCGAACTCTGCCACGTAGTAACGCAGCAGGAAGTTGTGCATCGAGTATTCGAACGGCACACCAAACGTGAAGCCCTTCCACTGCTTCGGGTCGCGTTTGTCGAGGTGTTCATTCGACAGAACAATGGCCTGCCCATTGATGTTCTCGACGGCTGGCATGATGTATGGCTCGGCCACAGAGCCCGCACCAAGCGTCATTGCCAGCGGCATCGGGGTCAACATGTGTGAGGCGTCGTATTCACCGTTCAGCGACTTGTCGCGGGCCACGGCCCAGCCAGCGGTTTTGATAACCTGCGCGTTCAGACCATAGCGCTCATAAAAACCCAACGGCTGTGCCATGATGATCGGCGTCGCACAGGTGATCGGGACAAAGCCGATGTTCAAGTCTGTCTTTTCTGGCGGCCCAAGGTTATCCAGAATGGCTGCTTTCGCTTCGTTAAGCGGAAAGACAGATGCCAGCGCAGCAGCCATTGTCGAACCACCCATCATCCCCATGAACGATCGGCGGCCAATATCGCTTTGACCGAAGACAGACCGGACAATTGCGCTTTCGACAGCCCTTTCCAGCATGCCTTCTGATGTCGACAGATCAATCGCATCATCCACCTCTGGCGCTGAGGTTTTGCAAGTGTGACAGCCGCAATCCACGCCGTGGCGCAGGTCTGATTTGGCCGAAAAGGGATTGCCGAGTGATTTCATTGACATGCTGTGCTCCATCGTTTGTTCGGTCAATGGTGGCGCGGGTCGTCACGTAAATGAATTGGTTTGCAGAAATTACATTTTTTGCGTTTTTTGATGAATTTCAGTGCGATAGGTAGTTTTGTTCGCAATGGTGGTTACGAATATTCGTAATTTACGATTTTTCGTATTGCGTGAGGGGTTCCTGTTGGGCGCGATAAGGTATGGCTTTCGAACAAGGTACATATGATTCTGAATTAGCCGGCGCCTTTGGTCCTACCTTGTTGGTCGATCTGGCCAAAGATCAGATTCTCGCCGCCACCCAAGAGGCGAGGGTCCTTTTCGTGGATACCGATATTGTCGGGTCGCATTTCGCCCGGTTTGTCGCTGACGGTATGGATTGTCTGGTGGTGTTCATCAGCGAGGTTCAGCATCGCGGCACCGCATGGACAAGACGTGTGGGGCTTCAAACTGCAAACGATCATGCACTGTCATGCGAGTTGACGGGGCGTGCAGTGACGCGCAAAGGTCGCGAGCTGTTGCTGCTACATGTGCTTGACCTTGAGGGGCAAGAGAAACACGCCGCAGCGGTTGCAGCCGGAAATCTGTACAATGGCGGTCTTATTGAATGGCAGCGCGCCCAAACGTTCTTTGCTGATCTGGAACGCGAAAATCAGTTGATTCTGAATGCCGCTGGCGAAGGCATTTACGGGGTCAATGCAGACGGAAAGACCACGTTTGTGAACCGGGCAGCACAGGAAATGCTGGGCTGGACGACGGAAGATCTGCTTGGTCGCGACATCCATACAATGATCCACCATCACCATCTGAATGGCGACCACTACCCGTCTCATGAATGTCCAATCTACCAGTCGTTTCGGTATGAGCAGGTCAACCGCATCGAAAACGAGGTCTTCTGGCGTAAAGACGGGAAACCGATCCGTGTCGAATATATTTCGACCCCGATCTACGATGGTCCCCAACTGGTGGGTGCCGTGGTGATCTTTCGTGACATCACGGAACGATGGGAAAGCGAACAGAAACTGCGTGAAGCAATGGATGAAGTCGCGGCACTTCGGGATCAGCTGGAAGAAGAAAACGCCTATCTGCAAGAGGCGATCAGCATTGAAAGGGCCCATCACGATATTATCGGCCGCTCTGATGCCATTCGTAAGATCATCGCGCAGATAGAGCTTGTTGCCCGCACTGATACCAGTGTTTTGATCCGCGGCGAAAGCGGTGTTGGCAAGTCGCTTGTGGCGTCAGCGATCCACAACGACAGCAACCGCAAGCGCCGTCCAATGATCCATTTTAACGCAGGTGCTGTGACGCCTGAAAAGATCGAAAGCGAGTTGTTTGGTCAAGTCCGTGGCGCTTTCGCTGGCGCGCTGAAAGACCGCCCCGGCAAGCTGGAGCTGGCCCATGGGGGAACCCTGTTCATTGATGAGATTTGCGACATTCCGGTCGAACTTCAGGGCCACGTGCTTGATGCCATTCAGAACAGCGAAGTGGTCCGGCTGGGTGATGACCGGGCGCGGAGTCTTGATTTACGTGTGATTGCCGCGACCAATCGCAATGTTGACCGCGAAATACAGGCCGGGCGGTTGCGGCAAGACCTTGCCCTGCATCTTAACGTGTTTCCGATTTATTGCCCGCCTTTGCGCGACCGGACGGAGGATATCCCCATCTTGACGGCCCATCTGCTACGTTTGGCTTGTAAACGGTTGGGACGCAAAGTGCCCGTCGTCACTGAAGGTGCGATGCGCAAACTTCAGCAGTATCATTGGCCCGGCAATGTGCGCGAACTGGCTAACGTGATTGAACGTGGAGCGATTGTGTCGCAGTCGGACAAGCTATTGGTCGAAATTCAGAACGATGCGGCGTCTGCGGTGCGCGCTACGTCAACGCTTTTGACCGAAGCCGATATTGAACAATTGCGCATCGCTAACACGATCTCTTGCATGAAAGAGGCGGGCGGCAGAGTGTCTGGCAAAGGGGGCGCCGCCGCTTTGTTGGGAATCCAGCCGACGACGCTTTATTCTAGGCTGAAGAAACTGGGCTTGGGCCAAGACGACTGGTAGCGCGTTCACCGGTACATCGCACTTGCTGCAATCATGTATCGACTTTCCCATAAGAGGATGGCACCGTCAGCCTCTTGCCGTTTTGAGAATTTTGGACGCATCTTGCTGATCTTCATTCAAACACATCTGATCTATTCTGCGCCGCAGCCCTGCGATTTGTTGCTTCAGGTAGAGGCTGCGCATGACGCCGCACAGGTGCTTCAGGACACTGCATTCACGGTTTTGCCGGATGCTGAGACACGCATCGTTCCGGGTGAAGACGACATTGGACAGCGGCGGTGGATTCGTGTCGAAGACAAATTTGACTGCACCTATCAGACACATGCTCGGGTCAAACGGCCGACAATCGCGCTTCAGACGTTGGACGCGACCCCGCTGTCTTTGTGTCCGGGCGATGTCACAAAGTTCCTGATGGCGTCGCGATACTGCCATCTCGAAGACTTCCTTGATGTTGTACCCCAACTATTTGGCACCTTGTCCGGTGGGGGTCTTATCGCAGCGATGTCGGCGTGGATCATGGATCACTTTACCTATGACAACGGTGCAAGCCATGCCACGACAACGGCAACCCACAGCTTTGCTGCGCGCGCGGGCGTTTGTCGGGACTACGCACATGTTTTGATCGCGATGGCGCGCGCCGCTGGCATTCCGGCGCGATATGTCAGTGCCTATGCGCCTGACGTGGTGCCACAGGATTTTCACGCAGCGGTCGAGGTTTTTCTTGAAGATGGTTGGCATTTGGTTGATCCGACCGGCATGGCACAAGCCACGGACATCGTCCGAATTGGGATTGGTCGCGACGCAGCCGACGTCTCGTTCATGACCTCCTACGGCCGAATGGAGCTTATAAAACAATCAGTTCAGGTGTCGCGGGTCGGATAGGCCCCGTGATCCAACATGCGGCATTGCAACTCTTCGGGCAGGCGTTAGCATGGTGTAATGGCTTCAGATCGACAACACTTCGACGAGATGCTTTTGAATTCAGACGGCGTTCGTGCGCCTTACGCCGAATATCAAAAGTGGTTTTCCCAAGAAGACGCCGCGCGTCTTACCCGCAAATCCAAAGAGGCTGAGGCGTTTTTTCGACGAACGGGGATTACCTTTAACGTCTATGGTCAGGCCGCCGCTCAGGAACGTCTGATCCCGTTTGATCTGATCCCGCGCATTATTTCGAACCGCGAATGGACGAAGCTATCCAAAGGGATCGCGCAGCGGGTGCGCGCGATCAATGCGTTCTTGCATGACATCTATCACCGTCAGGAAATTCTGCGGGCCGGCATCGTTCCAGTCGAGCTGATCTCGCGCAATGAAGCGTTTTTGCCGCAGATGATCGGTGTCACACCACCGGGGCGCGTTTATACCCATATTGTGGGCACCGACATTGTGCGGACCGGCGAAGACGACTTCTTTGTTCTGGAAGACAATGCGCGCACTCCGTCTGGTGTGTCGTACATGCTCGAAAACCGCGAAACGATGCTCCACATGTTCCCAGAACTGTTTAGCCAGATCAAAGTGCAACCGGTTAGCGACTATCCTAAGAACCTGCGCCGTTCTCTTGCTGCTTGTGCGCCAGAGAACTGCGGCGGCAAACCGACGGTCGCAATCCTCACCCCCGGCATTCACAACTCTGCCTATTTCGAGCATTCGTTCTTGGCCGATCAGATGGGTGTCGAACTGGTTGAGGGGCATGACCTGCGGGTCGTAGATGGTCATATCGCGATGCGGACCACTGAAGGGTATCAGGTGATCGATGTGCTGTATCGCCGGGTTGATGACGACTACCTTGATCCGCTTAATTTCAAACCTGAATCGATGCTGGGCGTGCCCGGCATTATGGATGTCTATCGGGCTGGCAATATCACAATCGCCAATGCGCCCGGTACCGGGATTGCTGATGACAAGGCGATCTATTCCTACATGCCCGACATCGTCGAGTTTTATACAGGCGAGAAGGCTATCCTGAAGAACGTGCAGACATGGCGGTGCTCAGAAGCTGACGCGCTAAAGTATGTCTTGGATAATCTGGCCGATCTTGTTGTGAAAGAAGTACACGGGTCTGGCGGCTACGGCATGCTGGTCGGTCCGGCTGCAAGCAAGAAAGAACTGGCGAGCTTTGCTGCGAAGTTACGTCGCAACCCGTCGAACTACATCGCCCAACCCACGCTATCGCTGTCGACCGTCCCGATTTTTGCTAAGAAAGGCCTTGCGCCAAGGCACGTCGATTTGCGCCCGTTCGTGCAGGTCTCTCCGAACGGCATGAACATCACCCCCGGCGGCTTGACGCGAGTTGCTTTGAAAGCTGGGTCGCTGGTCGTCAATTCCAGTCAGGGTGGCGGTACCAAAGACACCTGGGTTCTGGAGGACTAGCGCGATGCTTGGAAAAACCGCTGGTGGCCTTTATTGGATGTTTCGCTTTTTGGAGCGTAGCGAGAATACCGCGCGCCTTGTTGAGGCTGGCTTTCGCATTGCACTGACGCGATCAAGCGATCCTGCCTCGGAATGGAAATCTGTTGTGACAACGGCTGGTGTACGCACGAACTATGACGCGAAATACGACAGTTATTCCGCAGCGAGCGTGGTCGATTTCTTGCTGCGCGACACCACTAATCCGTCAAGCGTCATCTCTGCTATGGAAAAGGCCCGCACAAACGCGCGGATGGTTCGGACTGCTTTGACGACGGAAGTCTGGGAGGCTGTCAACGAAAGCTGGATGCGCCTGAAAGATGTGTTGAAGCCACCAGTGAAAGAGACCGCCTTACCGGAGATATTGGGCGAAATTCGCCGCCACTGCGCGTTGGTTCGCGGTGCGATGCAAGGCACGATGCTGCGCAATGATATCTATGACTTTACCCAGATCGGGACAGCGTTAGAGCGGGCGGACAACACAGCCCGGATCATCGATGTAAAATACTATACGTTGCTGCCTTCGGCCAGTTTCGTCGGGTCCGCGCTGGACAATGTGCAATGGGAAACCATTTTGCGATCTGTCTCTGCACATCGGTCATTCAGGTGGCTCAATAACGACGAAATGACCCCGGCAACCGTGGCCGAGTTTCTTATCCTCGATAGCCGCTTTCCCCGGTCGCTGTCGTTTTGCAGCAGAAATCTTGAAGACAACCTGAACTTTTTGGCAAAAGACTACGGTGTGCGCTTACCCTGTCACGATATGATTGACGCGCAGCGTGATAAGTTGCGTCACCACACGATCACATCAATCTTTGATGAAGGGCTTCACCAGTTCATCACGGAATTTATCAGCGATAACAACGCCATCGGACAACAGATCGAAAAAGATTATAGGTTCATTGGGTAGGTAAATATCACCATGAAACTGCAAATTACCCATACGACCAAGTATTCATATGACGCCCCTGTCTTGTATGGCTTGCAGCAGGTCCGACTGACCCCGGTCAGCACAAAACACCAACGTGTCCTGCGTTGGGACGTTGCGATTTCGGGTGGCGCGCAAGAGCTGGCCTTTCAGGATCAGTATCAAAACCAGACACTGCTG
The DNA here is from genome assembly GCA_938016515.1 of uncultured Paracoccaceae bacterium. GTDB lineage: Bacteria > Pseudomonadota > Alphaproteobacteria > Rhodobacterales > Rhodobacteraceae > Yoonia. Next base: position 5,959 of record CALILP010000124.1, on the reverse strand, counting down.
GTTCAAGCGGAACCGGGTGCGACTGAAGTGTCTGTGCAAGTGTCCGGCGAAGTGGAAACCCTGTCATCGGATGGCATCATCGGCAAGGTCTATGGGACCGCCCCGCTATGGCACTTTGCCCAAAGCACGCCGCGCACACAGGCGGGCAAGGGCATACGGAAATTGTCCAAAACAATGTCTGGCAAGGGCGATGTTTTAAGCGACCTGCATGCGCTCTCAAAGACGATCCTTGACGCGGTCCCTTATGGAAACGCTGAAACCTTCGCGGGAACGAGCGCTGAAGAGGCGCTGTCGGCTGGGGGTGGCGTGTGTCAGGATCATGCGCAGATTTTCGTGTCCGCTGCGCGCCTTGCGGGCATCCCGGCACGTTATGTCAGCGGCTATCTGATGATGAACGACCGTATCGAACAAGATGCCAGCCATGCTTGGGCCGAAGCGCATATCGACCGCCTTGGGTGGGTCGGCTTTGACGTCTCAAACGGGATTTCTCCGGACGAGCGTTATGTGCGTCTTGCAACAGGCCTCGACTCGCGGGATGCTGCACCTATTACGGGTGTGCGTTTAGGGTCGTCCGCTGAATCCATGATTGTATCGCTGCAGATTCAGCAATAGATACCCGGTCAGCCTTTCTGCTTTTCCTTATCCACACTGGACCAAGACAATGACCTATTGCGTCGGACTTCGCTTAAACAAGGGCTTGGTCTTTATGTCAGACACACGCACCAATGCGGGCGTCGATAATTTCTCGGTCACCAAAAAGATGTTCACCTGGGACGTTCCCGGCGAACGGGTCATCACGTTGATGACAGCAGGCAACCTTGCAACCACGCAAGCCTTGGTCAGCCTGTTGGACGAGCGCTCAAAGATCGTCACTGAACGCAGTCCCACAATCCTAGAGCAGCCAACGATGTTTCAAGTGGCCCGCCTTGTTGGTGCCACCCTCAAAGAGGTGATCCACGATAGCCGGCCAAGCGGGCAGCAAAGCTCGTCCAAGTTCAAAGCGTCGGTGATTGTTGGCGGTCAGATCAAGGGCGGCGCGCCGACCCTTTTCTTGGTCTACCCAGAGGGCAACTTTATAGAGATCACCGATGATAACCCGTTCTTTCAGATCGGAGAGGCGAAGTATGGCAAGCCAATTCTCGTCCGCGCCTATGACCCGGACTTGAGTTTTGAGGACGCGGTCAAACTTTTGATGGTCTCGTTTGATTCCACGATCAAAGCAAACTTGTCTGTGGGGCTTCCGCTAGACCTGCAAGTTTACACAAAAGACAGCTTTGACGTCAGCGACAGGCCCCGGATTGAAGCTGATGATGCGTATTATCAAACCGTGTCGTCTGGCTGGGGCGACGCGTTGCGCAATGCACTGACGCAACTGCCAAGCTACAAAATGAAGGTGTGACCTGCCGTTCTCCCCTGATTTACACACTGCGGTCCGCCCAACCTGCAAAGGTCTTTTCCAGCGCGACGACAATGTAATACAAAACGATCCCGAGGAACGCCAAGGCGATAAGCACCGCAAACATCAGTGGGTAGTCCGAGTTGGTTTTTCCACTATCGAACAGCGCACCTAAGCCCCGACCGTGGGGTGAGACGATTTCCATCAGGTTGGTCCCGATGAAGGCAAGCGTGACCGACACTTTCAATGCGCCAAAGAACTCCGGCAGCGTTTTGGGCAGGGCGATTTTCCAAAAGATCGTGGATTGTGACGCACCGAGGGACCGCAAGATATCGCGGTATTCAGGCTCCAGTGTGGACAACCCGATAGAGACCGACACCGCGATCGGAAAGAAACTGATCATAAAGGCGATCAGAACAGTGTTAAAATCATGCCAACCCACAAACATCAGCGCCACAATGGGAACCACGGTTGCTTTGGGCACAGCGTTGAAGCCAACCAAAAGCGGGTAAAGCGCATCTCGCATCATCCGCGAGAACCCCATGATCATTCCCAACATCGTGCCAAAGATGACTGCCAAAAGCAGGCCAGCCACGGTTCGCCAAAGGGTCTGCCATCCCATCAATAAAAACAGGTCCCAATATTTCTGGTAGGCCGGTATCAGATCGCTTGGCGATGCCATCCGAAAGTTGGGCCATCCCATGACCCAGACCAGTGCTTCCCAAAAGATCAGGAACACGACGACGGCTGCCAAAGGCACTAAAACCTGTCGCGCCGTCATGACGTCACCTGTGCGGGCGCACGGCCTTGCGCGACTTCGATTTGATGGCGCAGGATATTCAGCATCTCAGCGGCCTCTGGCGAATATAGATGATCCAATGTGCGCACGCCGACATCAGGCACATCCAGCACAAATTGCGTCTTTGCGGGGCGACCCGACAGGACGACAACTTGATCCGCCAAAAATATCGACTCGCGCAGATCATGTGTGATCAGAATGCCGGTAAAGGGTTCTTCGGCTTTCACGCGATGCATGATCTGCCACAGATCTTCGCGGGTGAACGCATCCAGCGCACCGAAGGGTTCATCAAGGATCAAAACCTCTGGCTGATGGATCAAAGCGCGACACAGCGATGCCCGTTGTTTCATACCACCTGAAAGTTCTGACGGGCGTTTGTCTTCGAACCCATCCAGTCCGACAAGAGCCAGCAATTTGCGGGCGCGCGCCTCTGCTTCGGCTTTGGTCAGCTTTGTAGGCACGATCTCTAGCGGCAAAAGCACGTTTTGCAGGATCGTGCGCCACTCAAGAAGGACAGGATTTTGAAAGGCCATACCGACATTGGAACGCGGTCCAACGATCTTGGCGCCGTGCACGCTGACGTCGCCTTCATCCGGGATCAGCAGGCCCGCGACGAGTCGGGTCAGCGTGGATTTCCCACACCCAGAAGGGCCGACAACGGCGACAAAACCACCTTCGGGGACCGATAGCTCTAGCCCATCAAGAACGGGTAAGGGGCCAGAGGCGGTGCGGAATGTGTGCCGCACCGCCGAGATGTGAATGAGATCTTCCAAATGGGATCAGCCCTGTGTCACTCGACCAACGCGAACCCACCCTCGGGCAGGTAGGCGTCGGTAAAATACAACGACGCATCCGGTGTGGTCTGGAACTCATAGGTTGTCGCAATCTGCGCCAGCGCGTCTTCCATGCGCGTGTCGTCAATGATGCCAAATCCGTTTGCCTTTGCGGCGTCCGTTGCAACGTTTGCCTCAATCGCCAGTTCCAGTCGGCGCTGTTCCAGTTCCGGATCGGCGGCAGGGTTGCGTGCAATCAACATCGGAATGACAGAAGCGGGATCAGCAATTGATGTGTTCCAACCCTCAGCAACACCCGTCAGGAACCCTGTGATCTGTTCTGGATTAGCTGACGCGTAGTCCGTGTTCACGATGATGACGTTCCCATACAAATCGACGCCGTAGTCGGCCATCAGGATTGTCACCAGATCATCCTCTGGCACGCCAAGGCGCGCGGCATTCAAGTAAGACGTGAACGAAAACCCGGTGATTGCAGCCACATTGCCTTCGGCCAGCATGGGTTCGCGGGTTGGAAAGCCGACGGGCTCAACCGTGATGGCATCCATATCAAGACCGTTTTCAGCGGCAAAGATCGGGAACTGGGCCCATGCGCCATCTGGGGGCGGCGCACCAAGGACCTTACCTTCCAGACTGTCGGGTCCGTCGATCCCAAGCGAACGGCGGCCGATGACAGCAAAGGGCGGTTTATCATAGATCATCATCGCCCCGATCACAGGGGCGCCAGGGTTCTGGTCAATGAACCTGATCAAGCTGTTGATATCAGCCATACCAACCGGAAACGCGCCGGTGGCGACCTTTGGAATAGCGTCCAGCGATCCGTTGCCTGCTTCTACCGTCACTGTCAGACCTTGGTTCTCAAAGTTACCGTTGTCGATTGCGGCAAAATAAGGGGCTGCTGGCCCCTCGAACTTCCAATCCAGTGCGAACGGCATGTCGGTGTCGGCGTGAACCGCTGTGGCCCCCAAAAGTGCGAACGAAATAAGTGCGCGGTAAAGCATCATAATGTCTCCCAAAGATGTCTGTTCACAGCGCGCGCGTCCCCGGCGTGCGCTGCGTTCAGCGACGACTAATTACCAAGGACGGCAGATTGACCATTGTTTGGGCGATCTGACACATCTGTTCATGCGGAATGAAGAAGGAAACGCTATATGTTTCAGCAGGTTGCGCAAGAATTAGACATCTGGGCACCTGTTGAAATCTAATCTGGCAATGCACGAGAGTAGTGGTGCTTTGACGAATGGGATGAGCGAGAAGAAAGGTCCGCTGAAAGAAGGATGGGGCGCCACAGCGCCCCTTTCATAATTAAGTGCGAACCAGCTTTTCGTAGTCTGATGCGATCTCTTGGGCCATTGCGCCAACTTCGAAGTTGTAGTCGCCGATTACGCCGACGGGGGTGACTTCGGCGGCGGTGCCAGTGAGCCAGCATTGCTCAAAGCTTTCCAGCTCGGCGGGTTTGATGGTCCGCTCGTGCACGGTGATGCCTTTGTCTTTCAGCATGCCGATCACTGTCTGGCGGGTGATCCCGTTGAGGAACGCAGAGGCGTCTGGTGTATGTACCTCGCCGTCTTTGACGAAGAAGATGTTGGCACCGGTCGCTTCGGCCACGTCGCCTTTGTAGTCGAACATCATCGCGTCGGAGCAGCCCTTGGCCTCTGCCGCGTGCTTGGACATCGTGGCGATCATGTAGAGACCCGCCGCTTTGGCCTGCGATGGTGCGGTTTCGGGCGAAGGGCGCTTCCATTTGGCGATGTCAAGTTTCGCGCCTTTGGTTTTCGCGTCGCCATAGTAGTTGCCCCATTCCCACACAGCGACCGCTAGATGAACCGGGTTTGCCGCTGCCGCGACACCCATATCAGTGCCGGATCCGCGCCATGCCACGGGGCGTACATAGGCGTCGGTTAGGCCGTTGGCATCAAGGGCTGCTTGCTTGGCGGCTTCGATTTCGTCGACGGTGTAGGGGATTTCAAAATCGATAAGTTGGCCGGATTTGATCAGGCGTTCGGAATGCTCGCGGGATTTGAAGATCTTGCCAGCGTAGCACCGCTCGCCTTCAAACACAGATGAGGCATAATGCATGGCGTGCGTCAGGACGTGCACGTTGGCCGCACGCCAGTCGACGAGCTTGCCGTCGAACCAGATTTTGCCGTCGCGATCATCATATGCATTTGCCATAGCGGCCTCCAATTTTGCATTTGTTGCGCAGATGTGTCCGGATCGGACGTTTTATTGCGCAATTTCTGCAATTCGATAACCAGTGAGTCTTGGAATGTCAACAAAGCTGACGTATTCTGAGGTCACGAAATGAGGGTGATATGACACAATCGACGCAGCCCAAATCCGTCGCGACCCAGCTGTTCCTAACCGACGAGCAACTGCGCAAGGGCACTGAGGCGATGTTTTTCGCCTATCGTGGATTTACGGCAGACCCGGACCGTATCTTGGCAGACCGGGGGTATGGGCGGGCGCATCATCGCGCTATTCACTTTATTCATCGCAGTCCGGGTACGACCGTGAACAATCTGCTGAACATTCTTGGCGTGACGAAACAGTCCCTAAACCGCGTGTTGCGGACGTTGATTGAGGATGAACTGGTCACGAGTGCAGTGGGCCAAAAAGACAAACGCGAACGTCATTTGCATTTGACGCCGATGGGTGTTGCATTGGAACGTAGCTTATCAGACGCTCAGCGGGACCGGATGCGGGCTGCGTATCGCGCAGCAGGGGCCGAGGCCGTGGCCGGGTTTTGGCAAGTGCTGGAAGCGATGATGGATGAAGATATGCGGCGCCATTATGAGGCGTTGAAGGATAAGACAGAATGAATACCGACGACGCCCACCTTTTGATCGTGGATGACGATGAACGGATCCGGGGGCTTTTGCAGAAATTTTTGATGCGTAACGGGTTTTTGGTCAGTGGTGCCAAGGATGCCGCCCATGCCCGGCGTGTCTTGAGCGGGCTGGAGTTTGATCT
>CALILP010000123.1 GCA_938016515.1 uncultured Paracoccaceae bacterium | reverse complement strand
CCATGACGGCTTGCGGGTCCATACCATAGTCGAGCAAATTCGAGATTGCACGGGCATGGCCGCAGGACTGATACTGGCCGCCCATCACACCAAATGTCGCCATTGGCGTTTCGCCCTTTGACAGCATCGCGGGGATGATTGTGTGCATGGGCCGCTTGCCAGGCCCGACCTCGTTTGGGTGCCCTTCAGTCAGGGTGAAGCCTGCCCCGCGGTTCTGGAACAGCACGCCGAATTTGTCGGAGGCGATGCCGGACCCGAAGGAATGGAAGACCGAATAGATCAGCGAGACGCACATCCGGTTTTTATCTACCACCGAGATGTAAATGGTATCTTTGTGCACAGCCTCTGCGCCCGGCAGGGTGGCTGGCAGCACCTTGTTCGGATCGATCAAAGCCGCCAGGTGCGCTGCCGTGTCAGCCGACAGCATGTGTTCCAATCGGGCCGAATGATCCGGATCAGCAATCACCCGATTGCGGGTGTCATAAGCCAGTTTGGTCGCTTCTGCCTCGATGTGAGCGCGCGCGCTGCCCATAGGATCATGGCCCGCGAGATCAAAGTGCCTGAGTATATTGAGAAGTAGGATCGCTGTCGCACCCTGACCGTTGGGTGGATGCTCGCACAGGTCCATACCGCCGTAGTTGCCGTGGATAGGGAAGGTATACTCACAAGCTACACCTGCGAAGTCGTCCAGCGTATGTGGACCGCCCAAGGCCTGCAGCGTTGCGACCATGTCTTCGGCTACCTCGCCCTCATAGAACCCGGCGCGGCCATCCATTGCGATGCGGCGCAAAACCTCGGCCTGTCCGGGCGCGCGGAACATCTGACCGGCCTGCGGGGCCGCACCATCCAGCATATAAAGGTCGCGGGCCTTGCCTTGCAAAACGTCGCAGTCGCGCCCCCAATCATCCGCAACGCGCGGGGCGATGGGCACTCCGGCCTCGGCGTAGTGGATCGCAGGGGCCAAGGCCGCTTTCATACCCAGCTTGCCGAAATCGCGCGACAGGGTGCAAAAGGCGTCAATCGCACCGGGCAGCGAAACTGCTTCCGGCCCCTGTGGGGGGATGACGCTATGGCCCGCTGCCCGCAGTTTTGCAGCATCCAGCCCGGCTGGGGCACGGCCAGATCCATTCAAGGCGACCACCCGGTCTTCGTCGGGTGGGCTCAATAAAACAAAGCAATCCCCGCCAATCCCGGTCATTTGTGGTTCACAAATGCCAAGTAGAACAGCGCCTGCAATGGCGGCGTCAGCGGCGGTGCCACCCGCCTCCAGCATCTGAACGGCAACTTTGGCGGCCAAAGGATGGCTTGTCGCGCAGATCCCGTTTTCAGCAAACACCGCAGAGCGGCCGGGTTGAGAAAAATCGCGCATCTTGAGCCTCCTGCTATTGGCCAGAGAGTAGACCAGACAGCGGTCAGGACAATCCGAAAATGCAGGTGAGCGGCGCGGGTGCCCCCTTTCGTTCTTTCAGGATGCCGATTAACCTGCCCGCTGAAGTGTCGCAGAACAAAGGAGCCGCCATGCCAGACGTTGTCATTACAGGTGCCGCACGGACCGCCATGGGCGGCTTGCAGGGTGTCTTTGCTGAGGTGGACGCACCTGACCTTGGGGGGGCAGCGATCAAGGCAGCCCTCGCGCAATCCGGGCAAGCGGCGGTGGATGAGATCGTGATGGGCTGTGTGCTGCCTGCGGGTCTGGGGCAAGCCCCGGCACGGCAGGCTGGTTTCGCGGCGGGTCTTGACGATACGGTGCCCGCCACGACCCTGAACAAAATGTGCGGCTCGGGCATGAAGGCGGCGATGATGGCCTTTGACCAGATCGCCCTTGGCGCGGCCCAGACCGTAGTGGCTGGTGGCATGGAAAGCATGACAAGGGCCCCCTATCTGCTGCCAAAGATGCGGGGTGGGGCCCGGTTGGGGCATGGGCAGGTTATAGACCATATGTTTCTGGACGGTTTGGAAGACGCCTATGACAAAGGCCGCCTGATGGGCACGTTCGCAGAAGATTGTGCGGCCAAGTTCAAGTTCACCCGGAAAGAACAAGATCGCTATGCGTTGCAATCTTTGGCCAATGCGCGGGCAGCACAGGACAGTGGGGCCTTCGCCCAAGAGATCACTCCGGTGACCTTTAACACCCGCAAAGGGCCGGTCACCGTGTCAGAAGACGAACAACCGGGCATTGCACGGCCCGACAAAATCCCGCAGCTGAAGCCTGCGTTCAAGCCGGATGGGACGGTGACAGCCGCAAACGCCTCGTCAATTTCAGATGGTGCGGCGGCCTTGACCCTGTCTGCGGCAGATACAGCGCCGCAAAACGTCAGGGCCTATATCCGGGGCTATGCCAGCCATGCGCAATCCCCCGGTTGGTTCACGACTGCTCCGATCCCGGCGGCGCAAAAGCTGATGCACCGTATTGGCTGGACCACCAACGACGTTGACTTATGGGAGGTGAACGAAGCCTTCGCAGTGGTGCCGATGGCTTTCATGCATGACCTTGGGATCTCGCGCGACAAGATGAACGTAAACGGCGGGGCCTGCGCGCTGGGCCACCCCATCGGGGCGTCCGGGGCACGGATCATTGTGACCCTTCTCAACGCTCTTGAAAAACGCGACCTCAGGCGCGGCATTGCAGCCATTTGCATCGGTGGTGGCGAAGGAACGGCCATCGCCATCGAACGCCCCTGACTTCTTTTGGTCAAAAATACCATTCCGGGGGACGTGCGCAGCACGGGGGGTTGACCCCCCCCCTTTAACATCAAAGGCAGGTCGATGCGAGTAGACTATCCCACCCTTTCCAAAACAATTGCGGCCCTGACAGAGGGTGAAGATGATGCGGTGGCGCTGATGGCGACGCTGGCTTGTGAGATCCACAATAGTGATGATCGCTTTGACTGGACGGGGTTCTACCGGGTGACAGGGCCGGAGATGCTTAAGATCGGGCCGTACCAAGGTGGGCATGGGTGCTTGCAAATCCCTTTTGCACGGGGGGTATGCGGTGCGGCTGCGCGCAGTGGTGAGGTGCAACTGGTGGCAGATGTCGACGCGTTTGAGGGCCATATCGCCTGTGCGTCGTCAACGCGGTCAGAGATCGTGCTGCCGGTTTGGGATCATCAGGGCGGCCTGATTGCGGTTCTGGACATCGACAGCAATCAACCAGATGCGTTTGATCAAAGCGACGCGATCGCGCTGGGTGCCATTTTGAATGCCGTCTTCGCTGAGAGGGGCCAAATTTTCTAGAAAATTTGCTGATCGCAGTCGATACAAAGCGGCCGTGAAATTTTGCTTTAAAATTTCACAAGACTGTGCGACGATCTGACTGACCCAACCGTCAGCCGAGTCCGATGAAACACGATATCCCGTCCTCTGCCCGCACCTTGGGCGCTGATCTGCGCGCCTTGCGCAAAGCGCGTGGGCTGACGTTAGTCGCTTTGGCAGACATGCTTGAAAAATCAGTCGGCTGGCTCAGCCAGGTGGAACGCGACATTTCTGAACCTGCCGTGTCTGATTTGCGGGCGATGGCCAAAGCGTTGGATGTGTCAGTCTCCAGTCTGTTTCGCACAGTGGCAGCCCCGGGTGAAGAAGGTCTGATTGTCCGTGCCGATGCCCGCCGTCCAATCGGGTCCCGCGTTGCAGGGTCGACCGAACAGTTACTTTCCCCGGACTTGACCGACGATTTCGAGATGATCCACTCCGTATTCGAGCCCCAAGCGGCTTTAACGGAAGCTGTCTCTCGTCCGACGCAAGAGGTCGGTTATGTCGTCTCGGGCCAGTTGAATTTGTGGATTGATGGCACAGAATTTCATTTGGCCGCAGGCGACAGCTTTCGCATTCGTGGCCATGCCTACCGCTGGGCGAACCCCCATGATGTGCCGTGTCTGGTCATCTGGGTCATTGCCCCACCGGTCTACTAAGGGGCGCGCTGATGGTAACAGGACAATGTGAGTGCGGTGCCGTGGCCTTTGAGGTCGCGCAGGTCCGTTCCGAGGTGACGTTTTGTCATTGCAGCCAATGTCGTCGCATGTCCGGCCATCTTTGGGCCTCCACCCATGCCGCTTTCAGCGCTGTGACCTTCACGAGGGACGATGGACTGACATGGTTCAAGTCGTCCGAATGGGCTGAACGGGGGTTTTGCAACATCTGCGGAAGCAGTCTGTTTTATCGCGAGACCGGCAAGGACGATCTGGGGATCGCGGCTGGCTGTGTGAATACACCGAACCGGTTGATGCCCGGCAAACATATCTTCGTCGCCGACAAGGGCGATTATTACCAGATCGCGGACGATGCGCCGCAAATCCAGAAAAACTGAGGGAGTAAAGATGTCTGATTTTCCTACGACTGCGCGCGTTGTCATTATCGGGGGTGGCGTCGTTGGCGTCTCTACCTTGTATCACTTGGCCAAGATGGGTTGGACCGATTGTGTTTTGCTTGAAAAGAACGAGCTGACGGCTGGGTCCACATGGCATGCTGCAGGGAACTGCCCGAACTTTGCCCCGAACTGGGCTGTGATGAACATGCAGCGCTATTCGCTGGATATGTATCGCACCTTAGCCGATGAGGTCGACTATCCGATGAATTACCACGTGACCGGTGCTTTGCGTCTGGGTCACACCAAAGAGCGCAAACAGGAGTTCCAACGCGTTTGTGGTCAGGCCAAAGCGATGGGTCTGCCCTTGGAGATGATCGGGATCGAGGACATGAAGGACTATAATCCTTTCGTGGAAACCCATGATCTTTCCGCTGTTCTGTGGGATCCGTTGGATGGCGATATTGATCCGGCTCAGCTGACACAGGCTTTGGCCAAAGGTGCTCGTGATCTGGGTGCCAAGATCGAACGCTTCTGTCCTGCCACTGGTGTGACCCAGAAAGACGGCGGCGAGTGGATCGTACATACTGAAAAGGGCGATATCACTTGCGAGAAAGTTGTGAATGCTGCGGGCTATTATGCCGCTCGCGTTGGTGAATGGTTCAAGCCTTATGGGGGGCGTGATGTCCCGCTGACCGTGATGTCTCACCAATATTTCCTCACTGAAGAGATCGACGAGATCAAAGCCTGGACCAAGGAAAATGGCAAAAAGACCCCGATGATCCGCGACGTGGACAGCAGCTATTACCTGCGTCAGGACAAGAACGGCCTGAACCTTGGCCCCTACGAGCGCAACTGTAAGGCTCACTGGGTGACCAAAGACGATCCGATGCCGCATGACTTTTCCTTCCAGCTGTATCCCGATGATCTGGAACGTCTGGAATGGTACATCGAAGACGCCATGGCGCGTGTCCCTGCCTTGGGCACCGCCGGTGTGGGCCGCAATATCAACGGTCCGATCCCTTATGCCCCCGACGGTCTGCCGATGATTGGCCCAATGCCTGGCGTGACGAATGCCTTTGAGGCCCATTCCTTTACCTTCGGGATCGTGCAGGGCGGTGGTGCCGGCAAGGTCATGGCCGAGTGGCTGGTCGAGGGTGAGACCGAGATGGACATGTGGTCTGTCGATCCCCGCCGCTTTACCGATTACGCTGACGCTGATTATTGCCATGCCAAAGCGCTGGAAACCTATGGCCACGAATACGGCATGCATTTCCCCCACAAGATGTGGCCTGCTGGT
>CALILP010000122.1 GCA_938016515.1 uncultured Paracoccaceae bacterium | reverse complement strand
GCCCAATAGGCATCCCCAAGATGGTCGTTGATGACCGGGTCAACGGCCTCAAGCGCGGCCGCGTTTTCGAGGTGAACGACAGCGTCCTCATATTGTCCCATCTCAAACAGCACCCAACCGAGACTGTCGACGATGGCACCGTTTTGCGGCTGCGTGGCAACCGCTTTTTCGATCATCATCAGGGCCTCATCCAGTTTTTCGCCTCGTTCGACCAGTGAATACCCTAGATAGTTAAGAATTTGTGGTTGATCGGGCCGAAATTCCAGCGCGGCCCGAAAGTCAGCCTCTGCTTCAGGCCATTGATCAAGCTGATGAAAGGTCACCGCCCGTGTGTAATGTACGATCCAGCGGTCTGGGTTGGCAGGTGCATAAAGGTCCAGCGCTTGCGTGTAGGCCGCATTTGCCCCTGCTGTGTCATCCGCCTGACGCATGGTGTCGCCAAGAGCCACGTAGACGGCGGGCATGTCCGGGAAATCGCGGGTCATGGTTTGCAGGACTTCGGTCGCGGCCTCGAAATGGCCCGCGTTGCGCAGGGCTTCGGCTCGGCCAAGTTCGGCGATCGGGTAAGCAGGGTCGTCGCGCGAGACGGCCGAGTAGGTCGTGTTGGCCAGCTCGAACCGCTTGAGGTCTTCCAAAAGACGGGCGGTGAGCAGCAAGGTCTCAGTGTTGTCAGGCGTCAGGTATTGAGCCGCGCGGGCGTAGATCAGGATGTAGTTGTCGGGGGCGTCGCCCTTGAGGGCTTCTGCGACGGCCAGAAAGATCTCGGACATGCCTTCGACCGGGGTGGTCACGATAGTGTAGGGGACGTCGGCGCCATCTGCGATGCGCGCGCGCAGATCGACCAGACGCGTATCAAGGCTTTCGCCGAAAACGGTGTCGATGACGGTCAGCGCATCTTCGCGTCGATCCACCTGCGTCAATATCTGGGCGTGGGCCATCGCGCTGCGTCGGTTGTGGCGCAAACCGCCGCTGGCAGTGGTCAGATCAAAGATCCGCGCAGCCTCTGCGTAGTCACCAATAGAGGCGAGCGCCAAAGCCTTGTGGTAAATCCCGAAGGACCGCAGGCCTGATGTTTCGGTAACCTCGTCAAAGCTCATCCAGGCTTTGTCAATTTCACCCAACGCAAGATGCGCCCAGCCCTGGGCCAGGCCATCCACAACCGGGCCGACGCGGTAATCCTTTTCCAGCTCCTCAAAGATGCGTTCCCAATTGCCGACGGCCGCAGCCTCGGCTGAGATCAGGATATTGGGGATCTGGCGGTTGATCCCACGGTCCACGATGGTGTTGGCCAGTTCAGTGGCACCGGCAAAATTCGCAAGCGAGATTTCGGCGGTCAGCGCGTTTTCCAAGATGGCAGGATTGTTGGCATCGGCCTTCAATGCTTCGGCATAATATTGCGCCCCATGCGCAAAATCAGCCGCTTTGCCTGCCGCGCGCGCAGCCAGATAAGCCCCGGCATCGGGTGTCACCTGTTGTGCCGTAACCGTTCCACCACTTGTTAAAAGCGCCGCAATCAATGCGCCGCGCAGCCTGCCTGAAAACATAGTGCCGTCCCTGCTTTTATGCCCCGCATTCAGCCTAAGGGAGGCTGGTAATCCATGCAAACAATCCGTTGCGGAACGTTCAAGATGTCGCAGAATTGTTGCCAGATGTTTCAATTTGAAATGGTTATGCATGGCGACAAACGGTCCGGTTCCTTTTGGAAAAGGCGGTTCTTTGCTGGTATTGTTATGCGGTTTCCGTCGCTTAGCCGCACGGGGAGAGTTTGCGCATACGTCACCTAGACGTTTGCAGGTGTTGCGACCATCATGACGGGGATGACCTGAGATTAGGGTCCAACTGGGAGAGACAACATGGGTTTGATGAACACAGTCACGAAAATGGCGATTGGCTTTGCGATGGCCAAGGGTATGGATGCGGTCCAGAAGGGCGGCGGCCTTGGTAAGGTCATGGAGGGCCTTTCGGGCGGATCAGCCGGTGGGACCCAGCAAGCTGGCGGCGGCATGGGCGGCCTGAGCGACATTATGGGGCAACTTGGCGGTGGCGGTGGTGCTGCGCAAACTGCAGGTGCTGGCGGTGGTCTGGGTGGCCTGCTTGGTCAGCTGTCAGGTGGCGGCGGTGCGGCTGCTGGTGGTCTTGGCGGCCTTGGCGGATTGCTGGGTGGTCTGGCTGGTGCGCGTGGTGGTGCTGCGGGCGGCGGGCTGGAAAGCCTGCTGAACGCTGACAACCCCGCCGACGAACCTGACGAGGAAGAGGTCGCCAAGCTGATGCTGCGCGCGATGGCACAGGCAGCACAGGCAGACGGCGCGATTGATGCTGGCGAAAAAGAGAACCTGATGGCGCTGCTGCGCGATGGTGATCCTTCAGATATCGAGACCGTTCAGCGTATTTTGGAAGAACCTGTCAGCGCCGAGGCCTTGGCCCGTGATGTGCCAAAGGGTCTTGAGACGCAGGTTTACACGATGTCGGTGAATGCGATCACCCCGGATAACCGGGCTGAGGCGCAGTATCTGCACGATCTTGGGTCTGCTTTAGGGATTGCGCCTGAAACGGCCAACCAAATTCACGACAGCTTGGGCGCGCCGCGCTTGTATAGCTAATAGGGTGTAGGGTGGGTGAAACCCACGCGCCGCAACGGAAAAGTGTTGGGCAGCGTGGGTTTCACCCACCCTACGCATTTCTGAACTGGCCCGATTGGTTAGGTTGTTTCTAACGGGGGCAGCCCCAGTTTCTTCAATCCGGCGCTTTCGATCTCCATGATATAGTCCGTGTCTTGTGCGGCATCGCATCGCGCGATCCAGTCTCGGATGGGTCCGGTTTTTGGGATGATGTCCGGGAACCATTTGAACGGCGAGGCCACCAAGATGTCTGCCGCAGAAATCTGATCATCAACAAGATAGTCGTGGCGCGACACGGCCGCTTCGATCGTTGCGAACATGGTTGCGTTGTCCCGGCACCATTCCTTGATCATAGGATTGTCTGCGACCTCAAGAAAGCTGAGATACAGGATCGGTTCGATCACGTTTCCATAGTAAAACAGCCACGTCAGATAAGCGCCCCGATTGGCTGATGTGACCCCTCTGCCCAGGTTGCTGTCAAAGTGGTCGGTCAGCCACAACATGATCGCGCCGCGCTCTCGGATCACCTGACCGTCAACCACAAGCGTGGGCACCTTGCCTTCCGGATTGGGATTGCTGGCGTCAGCATGTCCGACACCCCCCTGACGGACGATTTCGACGATTTCAATATGAACGTCCGTTTCTTTCCCCATCATGCGCAGCAGGCTGAGCACACTTGTCGAGCGGGATTGAGGTGAATGGTACAGCGTGATCATCCGGGTACTCCTGTTTTGAAGATCTGGGTGCAGAATGTCATGCACTGCTGTCAGTTCGTGTCAGGACGCGCTGGTTGTCGTGATCGACGTGTTCCAAACGAAACGGGCCGCCCTTCTGTGTGAAGGACGGCCCGTCTAAAGTCTTAGATCGCATGTTTACATGTTCGGATAGTTTGGTCCGTCACCGCCTTGGGGCGTTGTCCATGTGATGTTTTGGCTTGGGTCTTTGATGTCGCAGGTTTTGCAGTGCACGCAGTTCTGGAAGTTGATCTGAAACTTACGGTCTGCCCCCTCGCCCACGAATTCATAGACGCCTGCCGGGCAATACCGTGCAGATGGCCCTGCGTATGTTGTGTAGTTCACGTTCACCGGCACGTCCGGGTCCGTCAGCTTGAGGTGCGCAGGCTGGCTTTCCTCGTGGTTGGTAAAGCTGAACGCCACGTTGGTCAGACGGTCGAAGGACAATGTTCCGTCTGGCTTGGGGTAGGTGATCTCTGTGTGCTTGGACGCAGGCTCTGTCGCGTCGGCATCGTTCTTGCCGTGCTTGAGTGTGCCCAGGATCGAGAAGTTAAACAGGCTGTTGGTATACATGTCGATTCCACCAAGCCCAAGCGAGGCCATCAGCCCGTACTTGGACCACAGCGGTTTGACGTTGCGCACTGGTTTCAGGTCTTTGGCGATGGGGCCCGACCGCACATCAGCGTCGTAACCTTCCAGCATGTCGCCGCCACGGCCTGCTGCGATGGCCTTGATCGCGGCCTCTGCCGCTGCGATGCCCGACAGCATGGCGTTGTGGTTGCCTTTGATCCGCGGCACATTGACCATGCCCGCCGAACAGCCCAGCAAAGCGCCGCCGGGGAACTCAAGCTGCGGCATCGACTGCCAGCCGCCTTCGGTGATCGCTCGTGCGCCATAGGCCACACGCTTGCCGCCTTTGAGCAGCTCTGCCACCATCGGGTGGTGCTTGAAACGCTGGAATTCCATGTAGGGGAAGACGTGCGGGTTTTTGTATCCAAGGTGCACAACGAAGCCGACATACACTTGGTTGTTGTTGAGGTGGTAGATGAAAGAGCCACCGCCGGACTTAGACTCTGACAGCGGCCAGCCCATGGTGTGGGTGACCGTGCCTTCTTTGTGCTTTTCCGGGTCGATTTCCCAGATTTCCTTCATGCCGAGGCCGTATTTCTGGACGTCGGCCTCTTTCGCGAGGTCGTATTTCGCGATCACCTGCTTTGACAGAGACCCGCGCACGCCCTCAGACAGGAAAACGTATTTGCCGTGCAGTTCCATGCCGGGTTCGTAGCCGGGGCCTTGGGTGCCGTCTTCGTTCAAGCCAAACTCGCCAGCAACGACGCCTTTGACTTCGCCGTTGTCACCATAGACCAGTTCGGAACAGGCCATGCCGGGGAAGATTTCGACGCCAATTTCCTCGGCTTGCTCGGCCATCCAGCGGCAGACGTTGCCCATCGAGACGATGTAGTTGCCGTGGTTGTTCATCAGGGGGGGCATCGCAAAGTTGGGGACGCGGATTTTGCCAGCTTCGCCCAGCATGTAAAAGTTGTCTTCCTTGACGGGCACGGTGATGGGGGCGCCTTTTGCTTTCCAATCAGGGATCAACTGATCAAGGCCTGCCGGGTCCAGAACTGCACCCGACAGAATATGGGCACCCACTTCAGAGCCTTTTTCAAGGACGACCACGTTGCAGTCAGCGTCCAACTGTTTCAGCCGGATCGCAGCCGACAGACCAGCAGGCCCTGCACCAACGATGACGACGTCATATTCCATTGCTTCGCGTTCGATATCCGCCATGGCGATCCCTTTCTTCGATGGGGGCACGCAGCCCGCAACTGTGTTGCACACCCGCCTAACGGAAACGGAAAAACCGCGCAATCAAGACGCGACGACAAAACGTGCAGGTGCGGCGGAATGTCGAGTTTTTGGCGGGAGGGGAACAGACTTTCGAGGAAAGTCTGTGTCCAAATCCTCTAGGAGGATTTGTTGCCAATTTCTCATAGAGAAATTGTGGGCGTATCGCGTGACTTTGTGCAGTGTCGCTTAAGTGTCGCGGTCATTGTCCAGAAACATCCGGATTTCTTGTAGGACGGGCAAGATATCCATCACCTTGGCCGGACCAATGGCACCTTCGATCCGTGCAAGATCCGGCCCCAGCGCCTTGATCGTGTCTTCACGTACTTGCCGGCCGCGATCTGTCAGCCAGATTTGCTTGGATCGTGCGTCGTCTGGGTTGGGTCGCATTTCGACCAAACCGTGCTTTGTCAGTCCCGACAATGTATGCGTCATCGTCGTTTTTGGCACCTGAAACGCCTGTGCCAGTTCCAGCGGTGTGCGCCCGTCGGCCACGCGGATCAGGTGGTTGAGCACCGAGAAATGCGGCCGGATCAGCCCCTCTGGCAGCCGGGCCTCTAGAAAGGTTCGGCTGAGTTGTTCGATAATCCCCACCTCGTTGAAGAGCGTGAAGTAAGCAGAGGGGCCGGGGCTATTAGTCAAATGATACGTGTCTCCAGTGGCCAACGCGGCGTTTTCGGGATGGTCGGACCGTAGCCGACCCGGCCCAGCATTTGAACCGTCTCTCCGGGTTTGGCCAGCAGTTCATGCGCTGTGAGATAA
>CALILP010000121.1 GCA_938016515.1 uncultured Paracoccaceae bacterium | reverse complement strand
CATGATGATATTTGACTTGTATTGGGTGCGCGGCGCCCCAAACCGCCGGAAAAACTCGGTCAGTACATCACGTTCAGGATCATAGGCGGATGCGTGGAAGACGTCGTTGGCCTGTTGTGCACCGGGGTCTTCTGCGATTTCGAATTCACGCAAAACGGCAACGCGTTCAATGAGCATCCGGACAGACCTCAGGTCCGTTCAATCGCAATCGCCGTGCCCTCTCCGCCGCCGATGCAGATCGCTGCCACCCCGCGCTTCAACCCGCGGGTTTCCAGCGCATTCAGCAAAGTCACGATAATTCGCGCGCCTGATGCACCAATCGGATGGCCCAACGCGCAGGCGCCGCCGTTCACATTGACCATCTCGCGGGGCAGGCCCAGTTCGGACATGAAAGCCATGGGAACTACGGCGAAGGCTTCATTCACCTCCCACAAATCCACGTCGGCCACGGACCAACCGACCTTGGCCAGCAACTTTTGCGCAGCAGGGACGGGGGCGGTGGTAAACAGCCCGGGCGCCTGGGCATGGCTGGCATGGCCCAAAATCCGCGCGCGGCCGCCGCCGGTTCCCAAAATCAAGGCCGCAGCCCCGTCCGAGATACTGGATGAATTCGCAGCCGTCACCGTACCGCCTTCGCGAAACGCGGGGCGCAAGGTCGGAATTTTTTCAGGGCGGGCCTTGCCGGGTTGCTCATCGGCAGAGACGTCAGAAACCGGGGCAATCTCGCCTGCAAACGCATCCGCTTGCTGGGCATCCAACGCCCGCGACAATGACCCCAACGCATAGTCATCCTGAGCCTGGCGGGTAAACTGAAACCGCTCTGCGCAATCCTCTGCAAAAGTGCCCATCAGGCGACCCTTGTCATAGGCATCTTCCAACCCATCCAGAAACATCGAATCCTGCACGCTCTGATGACCAATCCGTGCACCGGCACGCATCTTGGGCATCAGATAGGGGGCATTGGTCATGCTCTCCATGCCGCCCGCAGCCATCACATCTGCGTCACCCAGTGCGATCCGATCAAAGGCCATCATCGCGGCTTTCATGCCCGATCCGCACATCTTGTTCAGGGTCGTGGCCGGCACATCCTCGGACAACCCGGCCAGAAATCCTGCTTGCCGGGCAGGGGCCTGACCCAGACCGGCTGGCAACACACAGCCCATCAAAAGCTCATCCACCGTGGATACACCCGCGCCATCCATCGCGGCCTTGATCGCGGCTCCACCCAATGTGGGGGCATCAACACCCGCAAAAACCCCCTGAAACCCACCCATCGGAGTGCGGGCGGCACCGGTGATATAGACATCCTGCATTGGCGTGCTCCTTTCGACTGCACGCAGGCTACGCCCGACAGATCAAAAGGAAAACCCACCGATTGGGATTGCACCCCGCGCGCATCGGCCTAATCTGCTGTGTGATCCCAAGAAAGGCCCCACCCATGCGCGATTTCCACAAACCCGGACGTTCCGCCGTCTATGCAACCAACGGGATGTGCGCGACATCACACCCGCTTGCGGCCAAAACCGCTGTGCAAATGCTCGAAGCCGGGGGCAACGCCATGGATGCCGCCATTGCGGGCGCGGTGCTGTTGGGCCTGTGCGAACCGCAAATGACCGGGATCGGCGGGGATTGTTTTGTGCTGTTCACACCGCCCGGTTCGGATGAGGTGATGGCGCTGAACGGCTCAGGCCGGGCGCCTGCGGGGATCGACGCCGAAAAACTGCGGGCCGAGAGGCCGGTTATCGCCCCCTATTCAGCGGATGCGGTCAGCATTCCGGGTGCCGTGGATGCTTTCTGCAAACTGTCCAAAGACTGGGGCAAAATAGGACTGAAGGCGGCGCTCGCGCCCGCCATTCACTACGCCGAAGCCGGGGTGCCAGTCGCCGAACGCGTATCCTCCGATTGGGCAAAAGCCACTGACAACCTCTCGGGGCACGCACGCGATCTGTACCTGATGAACGGCGCGGCCCCCGCACCAGGACAGGTCTTCCGGGCTCCCGAACAGGCACGCGTCCTGCGCGAAATCGCCATGGAAGGGCGCGCCGGTTTCTATGAAGGCGAAGTGGCGCAAGACATGGTCAGCAGCCTGCAAGCCCTTGGCGGCAGTCACACGCTGGATGACTTCGCCAACACCGCCTGCGACTATACCGATCCGATCACGGGCGACTACGGGGGCCTCGACCTGTACGAGCATCCACCAAACGGGCAGGGGGCCACCGCGATCCTGCTGCTGAACATGCTCAAACATTTCGACATTTCCGCGATGGACCCATGGGGCACCCAACGCGCGCATATCGAGGCCGAAGCGACAAAACTGGCCTATGATACGCGCAACCGGTTCCTGTCTGACCCCGACCACATGACGCGGCTGGATTATATGACATCCCCCGAAACAGCCGCCAAACTGGCCGCCTTGATCGACCCCGTCAAAGCCATGCCCGGCGGCGTTCCGGGGGCCGAGGCGGTCCACAAAGACACCATCTACATCACCGTGGTGGACAAAGACCGGATGTGCGTCTCGCTGATCTATTCAATCTTTCATGGGTTCGGATCGGGCATCGCCACTGACAAGTTTGGCATCCTGTTCCAGAACCGCGGCGCGGGGTTCACTCTTGCGCAAGGCCACCCGAACGAGGCCGGGCCGGGCAAACGCCCGATGCATACGATCATCCCAGGCCTGCTGCAGAAAGACGGCAAGCCCTATATGCCTTTCGGCGTGATGGGCGGACAATACCAACCAGCAGGTCATGCCCGGTTCATCACCAACATGCTGGACTTTGGGATGGATCCGCAAGCAGCCATTGATGCGCCGCGATGCTTTGCACAAGGGGCAGAGCTCGGGGTCGAAACCAGCTACAGTGACACAGTCAAGCAAGAGCTGTCAGATCTTGGTCATGACGTCGTCACGCCGCAGACGCCTATCGGCGGGGCACAGGCGATTGCGATCCACGAAAACGGTGTGCTGGAAGGGGCAAGTGACCCGCGCAAAGACGGGATTGCACTTGGCTACTGATCGATAACCCAGATCGGGCCTAGTTCATCTGCACCTGCAGCGGATAGTGACCATCTTCAAACGGGCCAAACAAATCATCGAGATCGGGATGTTCGACCGGTTCGCCGGAATAATCGGCCACAAGGTTCTGCTCGGACACATAAGCCACGTAGTAGCTTTGGTCGTTTTCAGCGAGCAAATGGTAGAAAGGCTGATCCTTTTTCGGACGGCTTTCCTCTGGAATAGCCTCGTACCAGGCTTCAGTGTTGGAAAAGATGGCGTCCACGTCAAAGACCACCCCTCGGAAGGGATGTTTTCGATGACGGACAACTTGGCCCAAGTGATACTTCGCGCGCTTTTTAAACATAACAAAAATAACCCCTAAGCCTTTTACTAGACGCCAACGCCTGCCAAAGTCCATGTGAAATGGCCGATTATGACGGAAACAGTCTGTGAACCTCGCACTAACAGTCCTGAACATCACAGCACCAGTCTTCATTCTTGCGTCCGTTGGGTTCACTTGGGTCAAGCTGGGGTTCGAGTACAGGGTGGAGTTCGTCACCCGCCTTGCCATGACCCTTTCGGTGCCCTGTCTGATCTTTGTGGCGCTGATGCGCACAGACGTCGATCCAAGCGCCCTCGCTGCGCTGTCCCTTGCCAGTCTTGCAGCCTATGCCCTTGTTGCTGTTGGATGTTTTATCCTCGTGAAACTGGCACGCCTCAGCGTCCCGATGTTCCTCGCGCCGCTCATTTTCGGGAACACTGGCAACCTTGGGCTGCCGCTGGCGCTTTTCGCTTTTGGAGAGGCCGGATTGGACTACGCCGTCGTCATTTTTGCAGTCATGCTGATCCTGTCGTTTACCATTGGTATCTGGCTGGTATCCGGCGGCGGGTCTCCGGTGAAAGTGTTGAAGGAACCGTCGGTAGCGGCCACCATTTTGGGGGGATTGTTTCTGTGGCAAGGCTGGGAGACGCCACAATTCCTCACCAATGCGCTTGAACTGATCGGCCAAATGGCGATCCCTGTCATGCTGATCACCCTCGGCGTGGCGGTTGCACGATTGGAAACCAAGGCGATGACGCAAGCGGTGTTCCTGTCCGTCGCCAAAGCCGCCATCTGCGTCGCAAGTGCGTGGTATGCAGCGCAATGGTTCGGCCTGAATCCGGTCGCCACAGCGGTTCTGATCCTGCAAGTCGCAACCCCGGTTGCGGTCACGTCCTACATGTTGGCTGAAAAATACGGGACGGATGCGCAGCCGGTTGCGGGCCTTGTCGTGGCCTCGACCTTGCTGTCAGTGATCACTTTACCGCTGATCCTGGCTTTTGTGATCTAATCGCGGCGTATTGACCGTTCACAGGGCCATTCAAAACGGCTAAGCTAAGAAAAAACAAAAAAGGCGTGAGGCAATGAGCAAAATTCTCCGCGCAATGGTTCTGATGGTGGCTTTGGGCAGCTGCAGTGGCGGATATGGGTCCGCGCCGCGCAGCCTGGATAACGCCTGTTCGATCCTAAGCGAGCGACCCGAATACAGACGGGCCTTCAAAAAGGTCGAACGCAATTACGGCGTCCCGATGCCCATTCTGATGGCGATCATCTATCAGGAAAGCAAATTCATCTCGGACAACCGTCCGCCGCACCAATACGCCCTTGGGGTCATCCCCATTGGGCGCCAATCCTCTGCTTTGGGGTATTCGCAGGCCTTGGATGGCACATGGAAAGAGTACCAGAACGAACGCGGCGGACGCGGTGCCAGCCGCGAAGACATTCACGATGCGACCGACTTTATGGGCTGGTACATGGTGCAGACGGTTCAGGAAACCGGGGTGGCCATCAACGACACCCGCAATCAATATCTGGCTTACCACGATGGTCGGACAGGTTTCTTGCGCGGCACCTACAAGCGTAAGCCTTGGCTGGTCCGCATCGCAGGCGAAGTCGAGGCCCGCGCAATCTTGTATGACACCCAGCTGAAGTCATGCGGCAAGGCCTGATCGCAGCAAGTATCTGCGCGGGGCTTGCAGGTCCCGCCAAAGCCGATGACCTGTCGCCTTTTGTCGAAGGTGTTCTGGTCCACGTCCTGCTGCACGAAATGGCCCACGGGTTGATCCGCACATTCGACCTGCCCGTTCTGGCCAACGAAGAGGACATGGCCGACACTTTCGCCACCGGCTTTGTCATCCGCAACGCAGGCGACCCGGTTGATATCATCACGGCCCGGACCAACTCTTGGTCTATGAAGCCGACCAAAACCCGGACCTGGATCTCGCAGGCGAGCATCCTGCGGACCTGCGCCGTGCTTACCGGACCCTGTGTATGCTCTATGGGTCAAGCCCTGCTGACTATGAAAACATCGTCGAAAACCACCCCTTCACCGAAGGCGATCTGGCAGATTGCGGCGAAACCGCCGAGCAACAGATGGATGCGTGGGACGCTATTCTGGCACCGCACCTCAGTGCCACAGTATCTCACAACGTGACGATCACCTACGAAGATGTCTATTTGGCCCAAGCGCTCCGCAATAGCGAAATCATGGACGACATCGCCATGCTTGCACGCCGCTATGACTGGCCCGATAAGATTACCTTCGCCCTAAAAGGCTGCAGCGGTACCGCCAGCTGGAGCCGGTCAACGCGGACCATCACACTGTGTGACAGCTACATCGACCGCTTCCAGTCTCAGGACCTGGCGATCAACAACTGATCACTCAAACCCGCGCTGACGCATCTCGCTGCGAATATTGAACCGGGCATCACTGATCGAGGCACCCGGTGCCACATCATTCAGGATCACGGTCGTCTGCCCCCCGGTATCATCTGTGACAATCCACTGACGCAACTCAATCGGGTTGGCCGTGAAGACAAGTTGGATATTGCCATACTCGGGGTGATCCGGGTCTTGGGCAGTCACGGTGGTCTGGGTCCCATCCGAGGTATGACCGG
Source organism: uncultured Paracoccaceae bacterium (assembly GCA_938016515.1). GTDB lineage: Bacteria > Pseudomonadota > Alphaproteobacteria > Rhodobacterales > Rhodobacteraceae > Yoonia. Next base: position 3,204 of record CALILP010000121.1, on the reverse strand, counting down.
TCACCATGCTGCGTCTGCTCAGGTCGACATTCTGCTCAAGAATAATGCTCAGCGGGGTCTGATTCAGCGGATACCTGTCAGGGCGGACGTTCGAGCGGGGATCAAAGATCGCGACCTGACCGCCACCGGCCACCATCAAGGAATTATCCGGGGCGTTATATTCAAACCGGATTCGGCCGGGGCGCTTGATATAGACCTGACCGGTAGACAGGGTGCCATCGGTGTTGATCTGGGTAAATCCACCCTGTGCTGTGGTCAGCCGGTTCAGATACCCAGACACCTCACCCAGTGACAGCTGTTGGGCCTGCGCGGATGTAACCAAGGCAGGTGTGGCCAGTGCCGCAGCACCAAGTGACAGAAAAGAACGTCGCAGCATCATAAGTACCTTCGTTGCGGGCTATGCGTTGCCCCTGAGATAGGCCCAGAATGGGTCACACACCAGATGCTAAGCGATAACACGCCAGTGTTTCTGGGTAACGGATGGAATACGGTAAGGTTCCCCAAGGCCTGTCCTGCACTGCACCTGCGCCCCATGCCTTAACGGCCACTGCGCCCCTTCCAGACCCGCCTGTCGGCGACCACCTTCACAGTCGCCAGCAAAACACAGACGCATATGATCGCCTTCGACACCTGCCCCATCGTGCCTTCAATCAAGACCGCATGGGTAACGCTTCCCGCTACGACAACGACAGCAAGACCAGTATGCGCAACCCGCCACACACGCAGGCTCAATCGCCACCGCCGCCGAAGGGCCGCCAGCACTGCAGCTGCAAAAACGGCCCACATGGCAATCACCCCCCACAACGAAAACGGTGTCGGAGACCGCAGCCAAAGCGCATCAACCACCTCAGGCGGGCTGGTAACCCAAAGCCCGCCGACATGCAAAACGACGGCCAGAACCAACAGCAATCCACCCCACCGATGCACCCGCGGCCCGGCAGCGCGGGACAGACCGGGCAGATACCCACCGATCAGCAGGGGCTGCAGCAAAAGCAATGACAAGGCACCAACACCGGCAAAACCGGCGATGATGTAGATGGGCGCACGCCAGGCCAGCAACGGGCTCATGGCAGCTACCACAATCGGCGCAATCAAGCAGCCAAGGACCACACCCCAAATAGCAACAGGGTGCCTGCGCATCAGGGGCCAATCACACAAGGCTCAGACAGGCTGCAAAACGAAATCCACATGCAACGTCGTATCACTTGCATCTGCCATCACAGGCCGCAAAAAGCAGGTCTCAAAAGCGTCATCATCATAGGCCAGATGCCCGTGCGGCTGCCCAAAGGCAGGCACAATCTGCGGCATCTCCAACCGAAAGTCGCCATTGGCATCGGTCAAGGTCGCGCCGTGACTGTGGGGATCGCGCTCATGGCCTTCAGTGGTATGGGCCCAAATCTGAATCCGCTGCCCCTCCAAAGGCGCACCATCCCCGGCGCGCCGGACGGTCCCGGTCATCCAAAACCCACCGCCGCCTATCCGTTCGACAATTGCAGCACCGGGCAGATAATTATTCGACCCACCGCGCATTGTCGGCGTGGGCGCCAGACCAGCCGCTTTTGCGGGCACCAACCCTGTACCGGTCACAACAGCGGCCCCCGTCGTTGCGAGCATCAAACGACGGGTGATCAACGATGACGTCATGGCAATATCTCCAGTCAAGAACAGACAACCTCTCGACACCAACGTAGGCGCACCGTCCAAGATCGCAAGCACACCACCTTCACGTTCGCGAAATCCCGCGGGACCAGAGCCCATCTTCATTTCGCCAAAACAACTCACCTCTGCGAACGCAAAAGGCGCCTCCCCTCTCGAGGAAGCGCCAAGAATGTCGTCAGGCCGCAGGCCTGTCCGTCAGGTCAAACCAACGCGCTACTGCTGCTCTGGCACGAGAATTTCGCGTTTACCCACATGGTTCGCAGAGGACACAACCCCTTCGTCCTCCATCTGCTCAACCAACCGCGCAGCCTTATTATACCCAATCGCCAGTTTGCGCTGAATATAAGAGGTCGAGCACTTCCGATCCTTGATCACAATCGCCACAGCGGTGTCATACAAAGCGTTCTCGCTGTCAGATCCGTCACCCAGACCCAGCACCAGATCAATGGCACTCTCAGTGTCATCAGCAGGCCCTTCCACCACGCCAGACATATACTCCGGCGGACCAAAGGCCTTCAGGTGGTTCACGATCTCTTCGACTTCCTCATCCGAACAGAACGGCCCGTGAATACGGCTGATCTTACCGCCGCCAGCCATATACAGCATGTCCCCCATGCCCAGCAGTTGCTCGGCACCCATCTCACCCAAGATCGTGCGGCTATCGATTTTCGAGGTCACCTGAAACGAAATCCGCGTCGGGAAGTTCGCCTTGATCGTCCCGGTGATCACATCCACCGACGGGCGCTGTGTCGCCATGATCAGGTGAATACCAGAGGCACGGGCCATCTGCGCCAAGCGCTGAATGCAGGCTTCAATTTCCTTACCGGCCACCATCATCAGATCGGCCATCTCATCCACAATCACGACGATATAAGGCAGCACTTCCGGCTGGAACTCTTCGGTTTCAAAGATCGGATCGCCGGTCTCATCGTCAAAGCCCGTCTGCACGGTGCGACTGAACATCTCGTTCTTCGCCAAAGTCTCACGCACCCGGCCATTATAGCCGTCGATGTTCCGAACACCCATCTTGGACATCTTGCGATAGCGCTCTTCCATCTCGCCCACGACCCATTTGAGGGCCACAACAGCCTTCTTTGGGTCGGTCACAACAGGCGACAACAGATGCGGAATGCCGTCATAGACGCTAAGTTCCAGCATCTTCGGGTCGATCATAATCATCCGGCAATCTTCAGGGCTCAGCTTATACAGCAGCGACAAGATCATCGTGTTGATCGCCACCGACTTACCCGACCCGGTTGTCCCGGCGATCAGCAAGTGAGGCATCTTCGCAAGGTTCGCAATAATCGGCTCACCACCGATATCCTTACCCAAGGCCAACGGCAGCTTCATGTTGCTGTCACCAAAATCACGGGCGGACAGCATCTCACGCAAAACAACCATCTCGCGCTTTTCATTCGGCAGCTCGATCCCGATCACAGAGCGACCCGGCACAGTAGAAACACGCGCGGACAACGCAGACATCGAGCGGGCGATGTCATCGGCCAACCCAATCACACGGGACGCCTTGAGACCCGCCGCAGGCTC
>CALILP010000120.1 GCA_938016515.1 uncultured Paracoccaceae bacterium | reverse complement strand
ATGTAACTGTTGTGGGGATCGGTGACTTCAAAGGGTCGTCGGATATTGAACCGTCTTTGACGACGGTACGGCTGCCGGCACGACAAATCGGATATGAGACCGGCAAAGCATTGGCGTCAGCAATCGTTGACCCAACCTCTGATCTGGGCAAAAGCCTGCATTGCGCGCCAGAGCTTGCAAGCCGGAAATCCAGTGGTCCGCCGCCCCGTGCCTGACGTCTGTCCCAAGGCGCATTTCGCGCAGGCCAGACGCGCGGTCCGTCTGCTCAGGTGGCCTTGCCGGAAGTCCCCAAAAGCAGGTCGTTTTTTGCCCAGCAGATGACAAGGACTTCGGATTGTATGACGGTATGACAGACGAGCCCGCAACCGCCCAGCAGATCAAACGCCTGTCCTTTGACACGGACGCAGGCATAGGCCATCGCGCACGGATCGGGCTTTTGGTGCTCGAGTCCGATCAAACGATGGAGGCAGAGATGCGCAGTTTGGCCGGGCTGCCCGGCATTGCGCTTTATCATGCAAGGTTGGCCAACGACACGGTTGTTACGCCACAGTCCCTTGGCAAAATGGAAGCGGAACTGCCCGTCGCTGCAGGATTGCTGCCGACCTATCTTGGCTTAGGGGCTATCGGGTACGGCTGCACGTCCGGCACAACGGTCATCGGCGAGGACCGGGTTAATCGGATCATCCATGACATCCACCCCGGCGTTCGCGCAAGCAATCCATTGACGGCTGCCAAAACGGCGCTTGCAGTGCTTGGCGTCAAACGGCTGGGGCTTGTGACACCCTATACGCCGGATGTGACGCAGGCCATGCAAGATCAGTTTGCCGACGCGGACATTGATGTGACGATGGTCGGCTCTTTTTACGAAGACGACGATACAGTGGTCGGGCGGATCTCGCCGCAGGCCATATTGAATGCCGCATTGGCGGTGGGCCGATCTGACGCGGTGGATGGTGTTTTCGTGTCATGCACCAGTCTGCGTGCGGCAGGGATCATTGAACAGGCAGAGGCCGCTTTGGGCAAACCCGTGACCGCCAGCAACCACGCACTTGCGTGGCACCTGCTGCGGTTGGCGGGCATAACGGACGGGGTTGCGGGCAAAGGTCAGCTGTTCCAGAAACAACTAAAGACTGTAGGGCGGACCACAGCATGAGTTTCACACGCGGTTTCCCCGTTGCAGAATTCGAAACGCGCGTCGCCAATGCCCAGCATCTGATGCGGCAGGCAGATATGGACGCGCTGCTGTTCATGACAGAGCGGGAGTTCACCTATTTCGCCGGTTTTCAAAGCAACTTTTGGCAAAGTCCCACCCGGCCGTGGTTTCTGATCCTGCCAGCCGAGGGCAAGCCGATTGCGGTGATCCCCAGCATCGGGGAAAACGCGCTGAGGATCAGTTGGTTGGATGATGTGCGTCTCTGGGCCTCTCCGAACCCGGCTGATGAAGGGGTCAGCCTGTTGGCCGACACGCTGAAAGGTCTGGCAAAGCGCTACAGGCGCATCGGGGTGCCTATGGGGCCTGAGACGCACCTGCGGTTGCCAGCCAATGATGTGGTCGCGCTCAAAGCGGCCCTTGGGTCGATTGAGATGGCGGATGCAACAGACATCATCCGCAGCTTGCGTATGGTAAAGTCCGAACGCGAAATCGCCAAGCACAAGCACATCTGCGGGCTGGTCAGCGATGCTTATGCAAATATCGGCAACATCGTCACGGCGGGCATGTCTGAACGGCAGATATTGGCGGCCTACCGGCTGGACGTATTGCAACGAGGGGCAGACACGGTGCCCTACATCGTGTCCACGGCCGCACAGGATGGAACCGACGACGCGATCCGCTTTCCCAACGACCGGCCCTTGGTCGCGGGGGATGTGTTGTTCATTGATACGGGGGCGGAAATCGACGGCTACTACTGCGATTTTGACCGTAACTTTGCGATGAACCGGGCCAGCGACGCGACCAAACGGGCCTACGATTTGACCTATCGGGCGACAGATGCGGGCATTGCAGCGGCACGGCCCGGCGCACGCGCCTGCGATGTTTGGCAGGCGATGGCGGATGTGCTGGCGTCTGGCGGTGCACAAGGCGGTGGTGTAGGCCGAATGGGGCACGGGGTTGGGCTTCACAACACAGAATGGCCGTCGCTGATGGCCACCGACCAGACCGTGCTGCAAGAAGGCATGATATTGGCGATTGAACCGGGCTATGACTTTGCACCGGGCCGGATGATGTTGCACGAAGAGAACGTCGTGATTGGGGCGGATGGGGCAGAGCTGTTGACGCGCCGGGCGCCTGCAGACATTCCGATCCTATGACGGAGGTGCAAATCAATCGCGACCAGTTGATTGCAGACCTGTCTGCCATGATCCGCTGCGCCAGCGTGAACACCTTCGGGGCCCCGACAGATCAAGGGGCAGAGGCGGCAATGGCCGACCTGTTTGAAGGCCAATTGCGTGACATCGGACTTGAGATTGGAACCCATGAGGTGGCACCGGGGCGGCGCAACGTCTGGGGGACCCTCAAAGGGCAAGGGGCCGGGCCGACGATCCTCTTGGCGGGTCACATGGATACGGTGGGGGTAGACGGCTACGGTGATCCGTTCGAACCGGTCGTCAAAGACGGCAACATCTACGGGCGCGGGTCTTGCGACATGAAGGCGGGACTGGCAGCGTACCTTGCGGTCGCGCGCCACTTGCGGGGCAGCGGGACGATCCTTGCAGGGGATCTGGTCATCGCAGGTGTGATTGACGAAGAGCATGCTATGGCGGGCTCAAAGCACTTTGGGCTGTACGGACCACAGATCGATTGCGCCATCGTGGCAGAACCATCGTTGCTGTCGATCAGCGCAAGCCACAAGGGACAGGTCCTGACGACCATCCGGACCAAAGGGCTGGCGGCCCATTCCAGTATGCCAAGCAAAGGGCGCAACGCGATTTATCATATGGCAGCGGTTCTGGATGCATTGCAGGACTACGCGCAGGATCTGGCACATCGAGCCCCCGATCCGGATTGCGGGCGGCCAAGCCTAAGCGTGGGGGTCATCCGGGGTGGGGACAACGCCTGCTCTGTGCCGGATCTGTGCGAGATCGACATCGACCGGCGGACTATTCCGGGTGAAACGTCAGCGGATGTCGGGGCCGAGCTGCATGCAGTGATGCAGACGGCCAAGACGGCGGCACCAGCACTGGACTATGACATCGACACACCGTTTCTGGACTTGCCACCACTGGATACCAAAGCAAACAGCGCTGTGATGCAAGCAATCATATCAGCCTGCACAGCCGTCACGGGACGGGCGGATGTCGCAGCATTTCCGGGATCAACGGATGCGCCTAATTTCAATTGCCCGACGGTCATTTGTGGACCGGGTGATCTGGCGCAATGTCATTCGTTGAACGAATATGTCTCAATCGCGCAGATCGAGGATGCGGTGCGGATCTATGTGCGCGCGATCAAAAATCTGCAACCTGACGCATAAGGAAACATAATGGACTGGCGCACTAAACTGCTTGACCCGGCGCCGCGTGCGCGGCGCGACTACACGTCTCTGGCGACGCCGGTGTACCGGGGGTCAACCGTATTGTTTGACGATCAAGCAGCCGTCACCGACGATTGGCGGCAAGCCGAGAACGGGTATTCCTACGGCTTGTATGGCACGCCCACGGCATTGGAACTGGCCGCGCGCCTTGCGGACATCGAGGGCGCGCGCGAAACGTTCATCGTGCCCGGCGGGCAGGCAGCGATTGCCTTGATCTATCTGTCCTATTGCCCAGCGGGCAGCCACGCGCTTGTCCCGTATTCTGCCTATGGGCCCAACAAGGCGATGGCAGAAGGTCTGATGCGCGGCGTGAATGTCGAAGTCGAACCCTATGATCCGCTGATCGGGGCGGGGATCTCAGACCTGATCCGTGACAATACCACCTTGATCTGGTGCGAAAGTCCGGGGTCGGTCACAATGGAAATTCAGGATGTGCCTGCCATCGTTCAGGCGGCCCACGCGCGCGGGGTCGCTGTTGCGTTGGACAATACCTATGCAGCGGGGGTGATGTTTGATGCCTTCGCGCATGGTGTCGACGTCAGCATGCAGGCGCTGACGAAATACGTGGGCGGGCATAGTGACCTGCTGTTGGGTGCGGTTTCTGCCCGCGACGATGCGGCCTATGCAAAGCTGGGTCCGATCTACCAGCAACTTGGCCTCGCAGTCTCGCCAGACGATTGCAGCCTTGCCTTGCGGGGGTTGCAAACGCTTGCGGTGCGGCTGGACGCGTTGGAAAGTGCGACGCTGAAGGTGGCAAACTGGCTGGTGGATCATCCACGGGTCGATCAGGTGTTCCATCCGGCCCTGCCGTCCTGTCCGGGGCATAAGATTTGGGCGCGGGATTTCACCGGTACGACAAGCGTCTTTTCGTTCACCTTCTTCGAAGACCTCTCGGCCGACGACGTCATCGGGTTCGTCAATGCACTCAAGGTGTTCAAAATCGGGATGAGCTGGGGCGGCGTCAATAGCCTGGCAGTCGTCTACCCGAACCTTGACCGTCCAAACCATGACTTTGGGGGACGGATTGTGCGCCTGAACATTGGCTTGGAAAGGGTTGAGGACCTCGTGGAGGACCTTGCGCAAGCAATGCAGTTCTAAAACGGCACAAGTGATGCCATTGTTTGCGAGGGGCGGCACCCGTCATGTCAGCGACGTGCCTGTGTCTGAAAGGGGCGGTTTTGCCTGACGCAGGGCGTGGCGTAGAGCGGGTGAAACCCACGCGCGGCCCCGCATCATCGCCATTCATCCAACGTTAACGCTTACAACAGTGCGGTGGCTTAACCGGGCTGTTGGCATACGATCAGTGTACGTTCGGTGTACGCTTGGTGTACGTTTGGTGTACCGGCATTTTCCAACAGAATAAGGGCATTAACCTCAAAGGCGTAAATTTGGAAATTTGCTGTCCGTACGTTGCGCGGCCGGGTGGGGTTGGGCGCGCATCGCGCAATTTGGCCGACCAAACCTACAAACGAAAAACGGCGGCCGAAGCCGCCGTTTGTTTTTGGAATTTATGCCTGCTTACTCAGCGGCAGGGGCGTCATCAGTCGCTGGTGCTTCAAGCACTGGCTCTGCGGTTGTGGCACCGCAATCACCAACCAGTTGCTCGTACTGTGTGGTGATCCAGCCGAGGGCTGCTTCTGGGTCGCGGTTCGAGATCTGATCGGTGAACTGCGAGAACACAACAGCAGAGCGGCTGTTATCAATCATCTCGATATTCTGGTTTGTCAGCACCGTCTCATACACGAAAAACGCCACCGCAACCAAAAGGATGCCGCGGGCGACGCCAAACAGAAACCCAAGGCCCTGATCAAGACCACCAAGGGCGGACCGTTGGATAATGCTGGAAAACAAGGGGGTGAAGATCGATACGACCACAAGCGCCACAGCAAATACGGCCGCGAAAGAGGCGATGATCGACAGCTCGCAGCTGTCACCAATGAAGTCGCCTACAACGGGGATTTGCCGGATCAGCGGCTGAATTTGGTCTGCAAAGATAAAGGCCAGGATCGTCGCACCGATCCAACCGGCAATGGCCATCGCTTCACGGACGAACCCACGGCTGTAGGCCAGCAAAGCCGACAGCACGATAATGATCGCGACGCCCCCGTCGATAAGTGTAAAGTCCATTTTATTCCTCGTATCGGCGCTTTAGCGGTCACCGAAAATGTCTTGCACAAAACCAGCCAAATCCTGCGGGTGACGCAAGCTAAGACCGGACGCTGCGACCTGCTTTTGCTGGTGCGGCGTAATTGCGGAGGTAAAACCAAGTTTTTGCGCCTCTTTCAATCTATTTTCGGTCTGGACCACCGGACGCAGCGCTCCGGATAGGCTGATTTCCCCGAATACGACGGCGTCCGCAGGCAAAGCAGCGTCTTCCCGCGCCGACACCAAAGCGGCCGCCACGGCAAGGTCAGCGGCAGGTTCTGTGATGCGCAAACCCCCTGCTACATTGAGGTAAACGTCCAATCCGGTGAAGGGAACACCGCACCGAGACTCGAGCACTGCAAGGATCATTGCCAGCCTGCCACCGTCCCATCCGACCACTGACCGACGCGGTTGGCTGTGTGGCGAAGGGGCCACAAGGGCCTGTATCTCGCAAAGCATGGGTCTGGTGCCCTCAATACCGCCAAAGACCACCGATCCGGGGGCAGGGGTGCCACGTTCAGACAGGAACAGGGCAGAGGGATTCTTGACCTCTGCCAAGCCTTTGCCGGTCATCTCAAACACCCCGATCTCGTCTGCCGGGCCGAAACGGTTTTTGACAGAGCGCAGGATACGGAACTGATGACCGCGTTCCCCTTCAAAATAAAGCACGGTGTCGACCATGTGTTCCACCACGCGGGGGCCTGCGATGGCGCCTTCTTTGGTGACGTGGCCGACCATCACGACGGCCATGTCGTTGCGTTTCGCAAACGTGGTCAATTCATGGGCAGAGGACCGGACTTGTGACACAGAGCCGGGTGCGCTGTCGACGTTGTCGGCCCACATGGTCTGGATCGAATCAATGATCGCCAGATCAGGGGCCTCTTTTTCCAGCGTTGTGAGGATATCGCGCAGATTGGTTTCGGAAGCGAGTTTGACCGGAGATTTCTCTAGGCCAAGCCTGCGGGCACGCATCTGCACCTGCGCGTTGGATTCCTCGCCTGAGATGTAGATGACTTTCAGGCCGTTTCGCGCAAAGCGGGCTGCCGCTTGCAAAAGAAGGGTGGATTTCCCGATGCCGGGGTCGCCACCAACCAGCAGGGCAGACGCTTTGGTCAGCCCGCCGCCCAGGACCCGGTCCAACTCGTCCACGCCAGACAACGTGCGCGGCGGGGCTTTTTCCTGCGTGGCCAGATCAGTGAGCGGAATGGTTTTGCCCCGCATCCCCCCCAATGATTTCTTCTTGGGGCCAGAGGTTGAGAGCGCCTGATCCTCTGTAATCGTGTTCCACGCCTGACAGGCGTCGCATTGCCCCGACCACTTGGAAGATTTGGCACCGCATTCGGTGCAGGAGAACATAAGATCTTTTGCCATGTTTCCGTTTTGTCCCAAAACGGGTTGCGCCGCAAGATGCGTCGCGGGGCGGCAAATTTTTCAACGAAAAATTTGGGGCGAATGCCGAGAGGGTGTGTGTGTTTGGGGAGGTGGTCAGAGGAGGCAGCCCTAGACGTGACCTCACAGAGGAGCGGGCCCGCAAACGCGACCTTGCTTGGGGGCCAGCCCCCAAACGCGAGTCTAGCTTGGGGGGCAGCCCGCAAACGCCACCTTGCTTGGGGGCCAGCCCCCAAACCCCCGGGATATGAGATCGAAACAAAGAAGCCTAAGGGGTGCGCTTTGGTGTGAGGGTGGAGATAAGCAGGGAGGCTAAGATGCAGGCTGTGAACAGGTAGAGGCCCCAGGCTGTTTCGACTTTGCCGATGCCCACGCCTTTGGCGACCACGATATAAAGTGCGATCAGAAAAATGTCAGCCATCGCCAGTTTGCCCATATAGCCAAGCGCCGGCAGGGTTTTGTCTTTGAGCAGGTTAAAGTGGACCAGCGCAAGGCCGATGGTCTTCAGGTAAGGCGCGAAGAGCGCAAATGCTGTCACGAGCAGCGCCAGAAAGACGTCTGATCCCCATAAGCTTTGTAGGCCTGAAATGACCGAGATTTCCTCTAGTCCAAAGAGTGGCAGCAACCCCGCCCGCATCAATGGGGCAAACCAAGCGATGGGGAACAGGATCAGCAACGTCAGATTTGCGATTTTCAGGACAAGGGGGGTGGTGGGGGGCATATCGGTCATGCGTCGTAGTTGTCCGGGTCAGGCCCGCTGATGCAAGGCCAGATATGTGAACGCAGTGTTTTTGCACAAGACCTGTTACCAACGAGACCGGATCGGTCCGTCGCTGCTGCCCAAGATGAATTGCTTCAGGTAAGGGTCTGTTGCTGTTGCGATCTCTGCCTTTGGCCCAATCCAGCGGATCACCCCGTCGTGCAGCATCGCGACCTTGTCAGCAATGGCATGAACAGAGCTTATGTCGTGGGTGATGGTGACGGCTGTCACCCCAAGGTCTGCCACGACCTGTCGGATCAGATCGTTAATGACGCCTGCCATGATCGGGTCAAGGCCCGTGGTGGGCTCATCAAAAAAGATCACCTTGGGGTCTGCGGCAATGGCCCGCGCGAGGCCGACCCGCTTTAGCATGCCACCTGACAGTTCGCTTGGGTAGCGGTCAGCGATGTCGGGTGTCAGACCCACCTGCGCGAGTTTTGTGATTGCGATGTCGCGCGCCTGCGCCTTGTCCGCGCCGCGCAGCAACTTAAAGCCCACGTTTTGCCAGACCGGCAAGCTGTCAAAGAGTGCGCCGCCCTGAAACAGCATGCCAATGTCGTCCATGAAATCCCGGGTTCGGGGCGCATCGTTGATGGTGATCGTGCCTCCGTCTGGTGTCATCAGTCCGAGGATGCATTTGATCAGCACGGATTTGCCTGCCCCAGATCCGCCAATGATGACGCAGCTTTCCCCTTTGCCGATCTGCAGGTCGACCCCTTGAAGGACCGGTTTGCCGCCCAAGGCTTTATGAAGACCTGCGATCTTGATCATGTGTTGAAGAACGCTTCTGTCAGAAAAAAGTTCGCCGCAAGGATCAATACAGAGGCTGCGACAACCGCCCCCTTGGTTGCCCGTCCGACGCCTATTGCCCCGCGGTCTGCACCCATCCCGTAGTAACAGCCGACAAGGGCTGCGATAAAGCCGAAGACCGCCCCTTTGACGAGCGATGAGATGATGTCTTTTACCTCTAGGAAATCGACTGTGTTCTGGATGTAGCTGGCTGCATTGAACCCAAGGCGTTGCGTGCTGACGATATAGCCGCCCAGAATGCCGATCGTGTCCCCAACCGCCACAAGGATCGGCATCACCAAGGTTGCTGCAAGGACCCGTGGTACGGTGAGGTATTTCATGGGATGTGTCGACAGCGTCAAAAGCGCGTCGATCTGTTCGGTGACCTTCATGGTTGCGATCTCTGCGGCGATCGAGGATGTGACCCGTGCTGCGATCATCAGACCGACCAGGACCGGACCTAGTTCTCGGACCATGCCGATGGCGACGATTTGCGGGACGACGGCCTCTGCTGAAAAACGCGTGCCACCTGCGTAGATTTGCAAGGCGAGTGCCCCGCCAGTGAAGAGAGCTGTCAGGCCCACGACTGGCAAGGAAAAATAGCCAATCTGGATCAGTGATCGCCCAAAGGCTGCCCCATAGAATGGCGGTCGGATGATGTGGCTGAGCGTATCTGCCACGAAGATTGTGAACCGTCCCAGTGCTGCGATCCATGCAAGCACGGCCGCACCTATGGCGGCCAACAGCGTCATCCCGTTGTGGTCCGCCGCGCGTAGCGGCCACCAAGCGACGTCAGTATTTCATAGCCGATGGTTCCGGCCCGGTCGGCCAATTGGTCGACGGATTGCTTGGATCCCAGAATTGTCAGCACCTCTGGGTCGTGATCCAAGCCTGTCACGTCCACTGTGATCAGATCCATCGAGACACGGCCAACCAGCGGGCAGGGGTGATCGTCGGCCCACAGGGTCGCCCGGTCAGACATGGCCCGTATCAATCCGTCCGCATAGCCTGCTGCAACCGTCGCGATGCGGCTGGGCTTTTCTGCCTGCCACGCGTTGCCGTATCCGACGACTTCACCAGCGTCGAGGGCGCGTACCTGGATCACGGGCAGATCAAGTTGCGCCACCGGCCGTGCATCTGCGTAAGGTTGCCCGCCATACAGGCCAATGCCCGGCCTGCACAGATCAAAGTGATAGTCCTTGCCCAGCAGCAGCCCACCCGTCGCGGCCAAGGACCGCGGGGTCGATATGCCGTCCGTCATCTTGCGGAAGGTATCCAGCTGATAGGGGTTCATCGGGTGGTCAGGGTCATCCGCGCAGGCCAGATGGCTCATGACCAATGTCGGGTGCTGGGCCAGCACAACTTCGGCTACGGCGGCCCATTCGTCCCATTCCATGCCAAGACGGTTCATGCCCGTATCAAGCTGGATGCCAAAGGCATGGCCCGGCAGCGATTCCAGATGGCGAGTGACCTGATCAAGCGAATTGAGCATCGGCGTCAGCTGGTAGTCCCGCAAAAGGGCTGTGTCGCCAGCCATGTGACCGGAAAAGACGTTGATTTCAAATTCTGGGCCAAGGGCTGCGCGGACTGCGACCCCTTCTTCGGCCGCAGCCACGAAAAAACGCCGCGCCCCGACGCTGGCGAAGGTGGCTGCCACAATGGCAGCCCCAAGCCCGTATCCGTCAGCTTTGACGACCGCGCCGGTTTCAACCGACGTTTTTGCGTCGAGTGCACGCCAGTTGGCTGCAAGGGCTGTGAGGTCGATTGATAGGTGTCCGGTGCTCATGCGCCTCTTTTCGCAGGACCGCGCGTCGCGTCAAGTGGAATGGGCGTGTCGGTGTCGGATCGCCGCTTGTGGTGGTCACTGATCAGGATGCTCGGAGAAGGTATTCCTATAGGGGGCATGCAGGATGAACCGGCGCAGACCCCATGCTGTGTCTTCGAGGGGCGTCACGTCAGCACCACGCGCTTTCAGTGTGGCGTGGGCTGTATCAATATCCTCGGCATAGATCCAAAGGACGCTAGGCTTTTGTCGGTTGATGGCCCGCGCGAAAGAAGATCGCGCAGTTGCTACGACTGACTGCACCGATTTTGCCGTCCGCAGTGTTCCGTGCGATCTGAAAGTCGAGGTGGTCACGGTATGACTGTTGGGCGGCTGCAACGTTTGGTGCGGCCCATTCTGTAGTTTCATGATGGTGCGCGCCTTTTGATGCTGGGCGATGCGTGGGTTTCACCCACCCTACGATTGGCGTCTCGTTTGGGTGCAGGGCGCGTGTTTGTTACGCACCGTCTTCGGATGACGCGAGGAACCCGTATGTTTCTAACTCTGCCTGCGTCAGCAGATAAATCTCGTCAGGTGGGGTCACCAAAGCGTGCTGCATCACCAATGGATCAATCCCCATGCGAGAAAGGTAAGCCATGACCTCGCCCTGTCCGCGCTGGATGTCTTCAACGGCAAGGAAGGCGGGCAATGCCGTATTTTCACCAAAGAAATGCTGGTGCACGCCGACCCATGCGCCGTCTGGGATGGTGCGGTCAACGCCGGACGCTAAGATGTAAGGGCAGGCGGACAGGCAGACGTCCGCCTCTGACATGGCTGTCTGCACACCAAGGGCCCGTAGCCGGTCGCCGATGACCAGCGCGTCGGTCACTGATCCGCCGGGTGAATTGAGATACACGACTTCGGGAGTATCCGCTGTCAGCAAATGTGCGGACAACCGCTGGGCATCGCCCGGCTGGATCGACCCTGTCATCGTCAAGGTTGGTCGCCCGTCCCACATCACGCTTTCAAACAACAGCCGTGACGGCATATCAGTGGTGCTTGGCAAGGGGCGGGTGCTGGGCTGTGCCTCGCGTTGCGGCAAGCGTGCTGGATCAAAACGGCGGGTTTGGTCGCCGGGTCGCAGCGGCTCTGTGATGTTGGGGGCAGTGGACGGGAACGCCATCTGCGGTAACACACGGGCGATGTCGGAACTGAACAGGACCACAGCAAAGCCCAGCTGCACCCACAGCACCCATTTGAGCAGTCGAAACGGCCCTCGGGTTGGCGTTGCGGCCTCGGTCATTCGCCCGGTGTCTTGGTCATTGGTACCGGTTTCGGGCCGGGGACTGGGTGTGGCTCTGGCACCGGTTCGGGTGCTTTGACAGCGGTGTGCCCTTCAATCTCGCGCATTGCGATCATCGCTGCCCGCAGGTCGGCGAGGGTCATCAGGTCTTCGCTGGTGGACCCGTCACGATAGGCGCGGATGGCGGCTTGGGTCACGGTCATGATCAAGACCAGCACTGCAGGCAGCAGATCAATTGCAATAGCGCCTGCCCAACTGGGGACAAAGTTGGCGGCGTATTTGATCACGGCATCGGCGGTCGAGATCGGCGTATAGACCGTTTCCTCTGGCGCGGTCATCTCGTTGACGTTGACCGCTGCAAGACGCAGCGTTTCGGCGCGTTGACCCAAAACGGTCAGGACGGAATCGATGGTGGCCGCCTGATCTTGCCGCGTTTCTGCGGACTGGGCATTCAGCTGTGGTGTCACCACCGAGGCCGATAGGTCTTGTGCTGCACGGACCACCAAGGGGGCCACGGACAGTTGGCGCAGTTGGGTAATGACATTGGCAAGGCGCACGGCTTCTTCTGAAAACAGGACAGAGCGGGGCTCGACCGGGCCTGCCTCGACCGTCAAGGCGCGCATCCGTGACAGGATCGCGTTGCCTTCTGCAAAGGCTGCGTCAACGAAGGGCTGTTGGCCCGCGATTTGGTTTTCCAAGGCCGCGAGTTCGTCTGATTTTTGCTGGAGCAACCGAAAGACCGCCCCTTGGCCTGCAATGCCGGACAGATTGCCCGTTGCCTCTTGCTGACTAAGGTCTTCGAACCCTTGACGGACACGGGCGACATCGCGCTGCAGGCCTTGGGCCGAAACGGCGATTGTGTTGGCCCGCTCAAGCGCGCTTTGGTAGTCTTGCACTGTGGTTGCCAAGTGTTGTTCGACCGCAGCGGCACCGGCCAAGGCTGCCGCGTTCAGCCATGATGACATCGCAATAATCGCAAGCGACCCCAGACACATGGACAGAAAAAGCCCGATCCGCGCGCCCATCGTGCGGACAGCAGGCAAAAGGCGCAGCAAATAAGACCAGAAAACAAAGATCGCGACTGAAACAGCGACCGAGTAGGCCATCGCTGCAATGAAGCTTAGCGCGCCATTGTCATCAAGAAGCGACGACACACCAAGGTAAGTGTAGATGCCAGAGGCCACGGCCAAAACCCCAAGCGCTGTGCCAGTGATCCCGTCAAGCCATGTCAAATGGCCTTCCAATTCACGCGCATGCCGCAGGGAATGGGCCTGTGACCGGCTTAGGTTCGCGGGATCGGTTTCCTTGGTCATCAGCAGTACCCTTGTTGGTTCTCAAGAAGATAGGGGGCGCAGCTTGCTTTGACAAATCACGACCACGCAGACTGCGCTGGCCAATGTCAACTTGCTGCGCATATTGATGCAGATCAAAGCTGAGGGGGCACGGACATTGCAAAGTCAGGTCATGACGCAAGAGCCAAGTACGCCGCCCCAAGTGCGCCCCATCACCGCCGCTGATCTGCGCGAATGTTTGCGGCTGGGCTGGGCGGATTTCGTCTCTGCCCCGCTGAGCGACCTTTTCTTTGCCAATTTCTTTGTGCTTGCCGGGTTGGTGATGAGCACGATCACCTTCGCAACCGGCACAACGTTTTGGCTGGTGCTGGCTGTTCTGGGATTTCCGCTGATCGGAAGTCTGGCTGCATTGGGTTTTTACGAGATCAGCCGCAGGCGTGAAGCAAATGTGGATGTTCCATTCAAGGAAATCTTGTCATTGGTCTGGGGCCATCGCACAGGTCAATTGCCGTGGCTGGCCACAATCATCGTGGTCATCTTTCTGTTCTGGTTCTTTCTGGGACATATGATTTTTGCCCTGTTCCTTGGTCTTGCACCGATGACGCATATTTCGTCGTCGCTGCATGTTTTCGGGACAGCTGATGGGCTGACGATGTTGCTGTTTGGGACAGTTGTGGGGGCCGTCTTTGCCGTCATCGTCTTCTCGGTCAGCGTGATTGGCATGCCGTTGCTGTTTGATCGCGACATTGATTTTGTGACCGCAATGATCACGTCTGGACGTGCTGTGCGCAATCAGCCGGTTTTGTATCTGGGATGGGGGGTAATTGTGGGGGGTGTCACGCTGGTGGCGATGATCCCTGCATTTCTGGGCTTGTTCGTGGCCATGCCGGTTCTGGGACACGCGACGTGGCATCTTTACGGGCGCGCTGTGGTGGAAGAGAATTCGGCATCAACGACTTAGAGGTGTAAGTTGATGTCGTCTCGATCCCGATAACTGTCTAGCCGAGACTGCATATCGCCATCATGAAGTTCCAGTTTATGACCATCTGGATCAAGAAAGTAGACTGATGCGCCTTCGCTTGTGTTTGCTTTCCAGATTTTTGCGGTCGCCTTAATCTGTTCAGCCATCACTGCGAATTGATCCGAGGAAAACGCAATATGGGTATCATCGCCACGCGGCACGACCGTGTCTTCGCGGGCGAGACACAGCCAAAGACCTCCGAGGTCCAAATAAGCGCCATCCGGCCAATCAGCCTTTAGCTTGGCCCCAAGCGTATCGGTGTAAAAGGCAACGGCACGTTGCAAGTCAGTGACGGCCAGCGTGATATGGTTCACGCGCGCGATCATCAGAACTCTTGCTCAGCACCTTGCTGCCATGGCTTGACCAAATTACCAAAGCGGGTGAACTGCCCTTCAAACGACAGCTCGACCGTGCCAATGGGCCCGTGACGCTGCTTGCCGATCACAACCTCGGCTTTGCCGTGCAGGTTCTCCATCCGCTCTTGCCAGGCAGCCATCTTTTCCATCTCGTGATCGCCGGGTTTTTCACGCTCGACGTAATATTCTTCGCGGTACACGAACATCACGACATCGGCGTCCTGCTCGATCGAGCCGGATTCGCGCAGGTCTGA
>CALILP010000119.1 GCA_938016515.1 uncultured Paracoccaceae bacterium | reverse complement strand
CACAAAGACGCAGCGATCTCTTCGCTTTCTGCAATCCTGTGCCTATATCTGTAATCATGAAAAGAATTCTGATGCTTGCGGCGCTGGCCGCCTTGCCGATGGGTGCCATCGCTGACTCCCACGAAAACGAAACTTTCGCGGCATGGTCCGACGAACCCACACGCATCTTTAACACCGACGATGTGACCCTCGAAGACATGCGATGGCAGTTGCGTGGGCTGGTCGTGTTTGGACAAGGGGCGAACGATCCGCTATTTCTCGAACAGATGGACCTGATCAACCGCCGGATTGACGAACTTGTCGAACGCGATGTCATCGTCATCACCGACACTGATCCTGATGTACTCAGCGATCTGCGCCGCAAATTGCGGCCCCGCGCGTTTATGCTGGCCCTGATCGGAAAAGACGGGAACGTCGCTTTTCGCAAACCCTCACCGTGGAATATTCGCGAAATCACCCGATCCATCGACAAAATGCCGCTGCGCCAGCAAGAAATTGATAACCGACGTGGGACGGACGGATAGCAAGCACCTTGAAAAACAGGCGCGTCATCGCTATTTATGAACGGTAAGGAGACACCATGGCTGAAAAAGACACATCTCATCTGCCGATCCCCTTCACTGGCCGGACCGGACCGCGTCCGGGCTACTAGGGGGCTTAAACGTCGCTGCAGCTGCACGCGCCGCTTTACTTCCTTTTTTATCGTAGATCGCAATCACCCGTTGGGTCGCCTCGCCAAGGCGATAGGCGAATTGCAACATCGCGAAATAATCCTCATACGCGAGCTTTCGACGGTCGGCTGATAAATCCGCAAACCGGTCTGTATTCATGTTCCCGACAAATTCAGCCGTCGTTTCGACCTGACTATAAAACAGAACAATCAAATCTATCGTCGCACGTGGCAGGACGTGCACTTGCCCTGACAACGCCGTAAACATCTGGCTGCGCCGTGGCGGGGATAAGACCAGTACGTACGTCTTATCGGCGGCCAACCTGTCCAGAAATCCCTTTAGCTGCTCATCCAGTACGGCCTGACTTTCCAGCGCTTCCAGATAACTGGCAACATCAGCGTAAATCGCGCGATGCATATCGCGGATACGCTCGTCACGCTCATCTGCGCGGCGGTACTCTTGCAGCAGGAACGACACGACCCACCCGCTGGCAACCACCATCGCGGCAATTGCGGCCTGCCGGATCCGCAGATCAACAGTGTCCTGCGCTGCGATCACAGACCCGATCCCGCCCACCAGCAAGATCACCGGCACCACGATCAGGAACAACCCCGGCAACAATCGCAGGAACGACCGTCGCCGTGGGACAAAGACCACGGCCAGCACGACGAAGATCACTGCAACGATGGCAGCAATCATCCAGCGGTTATATGTCAGCGCATCAATCATCATCCAGTGGGGTCACTCAAACTCCATAATCACGTCATCCACGGCAAGGCTGTCGCCCGCTGCCGCATTGATCTTGGTCACAACGCCCTTCTTCTCGGCGCGCAGGATGTTCTCCATTTTCATGGCTTCAACGGTACAAAGCGCCTGTCCTTCCTGCACCTCATCGCCTTCCGCGACGTTCACGTTCACGATCAAGCCCGGCATCGGGCACAGCAGCATCTTGGACGTATCGGCAGGCACCTTTTCTGGCATCAAAGCGGCAAGCTTTGCCTGGCGCGGGGTGAACACATGCACAGGCAGGTCAGCCCCGCGATACCGAATGCGGAACCCGCCGGGCAGTTTGCCAACCTTCAGGACCAGCGGTGTACCATCGACATCCAGACGGGCCAGCGATTGCCCCGGCGTCCAGTCGCTTTCGACCCGGATGGTATCTTCGCCAATATCAATCGTGGCCCCTTCTTTATCGGCCCCGATCACCGCCTCGTACCATTCCCCTTGCAGGCGGACGACCCAATCGGTGCCCACATGCCGCTCGTGGTTATCCATCCGGCCTGTGATGCGAGACCGCCTGATTTCCGCCACCCGGTGCATCGCAGCAGCCGCAGCCGCGATCCGCAACAAATCACTTTCCGGCAAGGTCACGCCGTCAAAGCCGTCGGGGTATTCTTCCTCGATAAAGGCAGTCGTCATGTTCCCAGAGGTGAATTTTTCGTGGTCATAGACCGCTGACAGGAATGGGATGTTGTGGCCAATCCCCTCAACCTCAAACGTATCCAAGGCCAGACGCATTTCCTCAATCGCGGTCGCACGGTCCGGTGCCCATGTGCACAACTTTGCGATCATCGGATCGTAATACATGCTGATCTCGCCGCCCTCGAACACCCCTGTGTCATTGCGGACGGCGCGGGTCTTTGTCGCCTCTTCGACAGGTGGACGATACCGGGTCAAACGACCAATCGAAGGCAAGAACCCGCGGTAAGGGTCTTCAGCGTATAGGCGGCTTTCCATAGCCCAACCATTGATCTTAAGATCGGACTGCTTGATCTTCAGCTTTTCGCCGTAAGCGACCCGGATCATCTGTTCCACCAGATCAACCCCGGTAATCAGCTCTGTCACAGGGTGTTCCACCTGCAAACGGGTGTTCATCTCAAGGAAGTAAAAGTTCCGGTCGCCATCGACGATGAACTCCACGGTCCCGGCGCTGGCATAATCCACAGCCTGGGCCAAAGCGACCGATTGGGCACCCATCGCCGCCCGCGTCTCTTCATCCAGAAACGGAGACGGCGCTTCTTCAATCACCTTCTGGTTCCGGCGCTGGATCGAGCATTCGCGCTCGTGCAGGTAAACGGCATTCCCGTGCTGATCCGCCAAAACCTGAATCTCAATATGACGGGGCTGGGTCACAAACTTTTCGATGAAAATCCGGTCATCGCCAAAAGAGTTGGCAGCCTCATTCTTGGACGATTGAAACCCTTCGCGGGCCTCTTGGTCGTTCCAGGCAATCCGCATTCCCTTGCCACCGCCACCGGCAGAGGCCTTGATCATCACGGGATACCCAACCTCGTTGGAAATCTTAACGGCGTCCTCAGCATCCTCGATCAACCCCATGTAACCGGGAACGGTCGACACCTCAGCCTCCTGGGCAATCTTCTTGGACGTAATCTTGTCGCCCATCTTCTCAATCGCGCCAACAGGCGGCCCGATAAACGCAACGCCAGCAGCCTCTAAGGCTTCGGCAAACTTGGCGTTTTCAGACAGGAAACCATAGCCGGGATGCACAGCCTCGGCACCGGTCTGTTTGATCGCATCCATCACCTTGTCGAT
>CALILP010000118.1 GCA_938016515.1 uncultured Paracoccaceae bacterium | reverse complement strand
ACAACATTGGATGGCTGCTGGTAGGCGCAAACTTGCGGCAAAGCCATCACTCGCATCTAACGGGTCAGCAAGAGGTTCCAACATGCCGCCAGAGCTTGTCTTACTCATCGTTAACGCCGTCTTGATGGCCTACGCCTACCTTTGGGTCTACCCCGCATTGCCCAGGAAAACATGGGGCGCCATCCTATGGCGGGACACGGTTATCAGTCTTGCGGCTGTCGGGCTGGCAGCAGCGCTGTATTGGGGAACGGACTATAGATTCTCACTGATCCTGTTTGAAACGAACTGGTTGATCTTCTCTGTCCTGACGCTTTTC
This sequence comes from uncultured Paracoccaceae bacterium, assembly GCA_938016515.1. Classification (GTDB taxonomy): domain Bacteria; phylum Pseudomonadota; class Alphaproteobacteria; order Rhodobacterales; family Rhodobacteraceae; genus Yoonia. The sequence goes on along the minus strand of CALILP010000118.1, from coordinate 10,924 downwards.
ACCATCGAAACACCTCTGTTTTTATGGTTCGCGCGCAAATACAATCTGTCGTTCGACGATTAGTAATTTGGTAACCAGTATGCCCGTTTGAACACAATTTTTCGGCGAACTGACCTTAGGTTAACCACAATCTTTAGTTAAACCATGTCCAACGTCTATTTACGATTGGAACTGATATGCGGCGAACATTTCTCGCCATACTTGCGTCAATGCTTTTTGCGTCTCCGGTTGCTGCGGAGGGCGGAAACCCCTTTTGGGGTCCTGCGCAGAAATTGGTGTTTGTCACCGACACCCAATTCAATGGCAAATCCGGGAGCCATGCGCTTTGCGTCGAAGTGACAGATGATCACTTTTTTTACCTACCGACCAAACGCACGGTTGGTGATTACGTCTTTTCGCAGACCAATTGCACGACCACGGACGTTGTACCGGTGCCCTTGACCCGCTTGCCGATGCTCAAGGCTGCAGGCGTTTTGCCCAACAGCGTCCCTGACACGCCGCAAGCCCCCCTGACCGGGCCACGCATGAACAAGTCCGGCATACTGATGCTGTTGCTTTTCTGTGCTGGTGGCGGATGGTTTCTGCAGCGCCCTGCACGCAAAGCGTCACGCCGGTTAAGCAACATATCCGGTGATCCGCTATTCTTCGACGTGTTGCTGACGGTGATGTTTCACATCGCCCGCATCGACGGCGCGATCGAAAAGGACGAGTTGCGCGCAATCATGCGAGTGTACAAAAATTTGACGGGAACGCCGCTTACCGCAGAGGTCGCTGCAACTAAATTTGGACAGTCCATTACTGACGAAACACTGCTGCAACTTGCGAAGCGATATCGTGGCGCACATGCACAAATGATGTGTGAAGCTGCGGTTCAGATCGCGACCCACAGCGGCGCAATCACACGCGAAAAGCGCGCCTTGCTGACAGCCCTTTGCGATAAGTGGAACCACGACAAAGTCGGTATGCGCGAAGCTATTATCGCGGCTACTCAGGGCAGCAGGAACTTGCAAACGGCCTAGGCCTTCAGCATCCGCAGGCCTTGAGTCGCATCTGTGCGCACCGCAAGACGCAATCCAGGTTCATCTCCGGCCTTCAGCGCCGCCAGAATCAGCTTGTGGTGATAGGGCGGCTCTGTCCTGTTCAGGCGGCCATAGAGGGCCCGCATCGTTGGTCCCAGTTGCAGCCAGACTGTCTCGGTCACTGCCAGCATCGCGGGGGCCTGTGCCCGCAAATAAAGTGTGCGGTGGAATTCAAGGTTCATGCGGATATAGCCAATCGCGTCATGACGGGCGACCATCTGGCTGATCCCTTGGTTGATCGCCTCAAGCCTGTCGATCAAGGCAAAGTGGGCGCGGGGCAAGGCCCGGCTGGCCAGCTCTGGTTCGATCATCGCGCGCAGGGTCGCCAACTCTTCGATCCGGTCGTTCGACAATTCGGGCGTCGAGACCCGGCCGGACGATGACAAGAATAACGCGCCTTCCGCGACGAGACGCCGGATCGCCTCACGCGCGGGCGTCATCGACACACCGTATTCCGCGCCAATGCCACGCAAAGTCAGTGCGGCGGCCGGTGCGATCTCGCCGTGCATAATCTTTAGACGCAGGGCGCGATACACCCGTTCATGCGCAGCGGCTGTGCTGTCAGCGGGACGTGGCGGAATGGGGTTGGGCTGTGGCATACCCTTTTGTGATCACAACGACCGGTGCCGTCAATCGCCGAACTGAACCCGGTGCAACTGATCACCATTTTCGCGCAGCCAGCGGCGGGGCGGTTCATAGTCACCATATAGCCGATCCACCACGGCCCAGAACGCAGCAGAGTGATTCATTTCCTCCAGATGCGCGACCTCGTGGGCGGCTACGTAATGCAGCACTTCTGGCGGGGCCATGATCAGACGCCAGGAATACATCAACGTCCCCTCACTAGAGCAAGACCCCCACCGCGATCGGGTGTCCCTGATCGACAACCGCGCATATGAACGACCAAGAGCTGCAGCATAGTCATCCGACACCGTCGCCAGCATATCGCGGGCCTTGGTCTTCAGCAGGGCTTTCACCTTGGCCCCCGCAGTTTGGGCATCAGGCACAACAAAGCCCTCATCCCCTAACGTGGCACGACGCCCAGCGCCCAGGTGCACGGGCACATCCCTGCCCGCATAAGGAACCGTTCCACCAATCGTCACCTGATGGGCAGGTTTGACGCCATCCAGATGGCCCCGCAGCCATGTTTCGCGTTCATTGAGAAAGGCGACGGCCTCTTTCTGAGTCGCGCGCGGCGGCAGTGTCAGGGTCACTTTTCCGTCCAGCCGGGACATCCGCAAAGACAACCGCTTGGCCCGCGCAGATTTGCGCAGGATCACGTCGATCGGGGGGTTGCCTTGCAGGGTGTGGTAGCCCATATCATTCTTTCGTTTCGCCTTTGCGCCAAAGCCTTTGACACTATGGTCTGCTTATGGCAGTTGGCGGCGATCCGCTGCAAGAGACAGGCCTTATTTTACCGAGGCCAGATTTATAAGGAACAGCACATGCCTAAGGAAGAGTGGGGCACAAAGCGCCTCTGCCCCGAGACCGGCAAACGCTTTTATGACCTGAACGCCAGCCCGGTGATCAGCCCCTACACGGGCAACGAGGTCACCGTTGAGACCGGCAAGACCCGGACCATGGTTGCTGACGCAGAAGACGCGCAGACCAAGAAAAGCAAAGCCAAAGAAGACGAGACCGAAGACGATCTGGTGCTCGACGATGACGACGACGATGATGATGACGTCGATCTTGGCGATGACGTTTTGGAAGATGACGACGACGACACAGTTTCGCTGGACGAACTGGCTGACGTTGCCACAAACGACGACGACAGCTAAGTCGACCTGAATTTGCGATGGGCGGGATTTTATATCTTGATCTCGCCCCCGCCGCTGCCTAGACAGCACCACGCAGCGGTTGCTGCACCCAGCGCGGACATATCCGCGCGTGATGGGGCCTTAGCTCAGCTGGGAGAGCGCCTGCATGGCATGCAGGAGGTCAGCGGTTCGATCCCGCTAGGCTCCACCAAACCACCCATCCTATTTCGATCTTGGCAAATCGCGCCTATCCTTTGGTGCGACCAAGACGAAACCAAAACGTCATGCCCCCTTATCATAGCCGACCCCCGCGGGGGCTAGCCTTTGACCCAATCCGCCAGAATCGCTCGCACATTGATCTGTGCTTTCAGCCGTGCTGCCAGCAGGAACATGCCCCCGAATTTGCGTTGCAGGTAAAGCACGTCGATGGGTAAGGGCGGCGGCACGAAACCCTCGCCGCCAAGCACCATACCAAGGCGTTGCATCTCTTGCGTTAAGTTTGGGTCATCAAAGTCATAGGGATCGGTAAGTGTATCAAAAACCAGCGTCATCATGTCGAGGATGATGTCTTGGTGCTTGGAAGCTGCGTTCTCATCGAAAAACCCAATCGTAAGGGCCGTATCACGCAAACCAGCACGATCCCCGGCCAGCCCGGCACGGATCAGGGTGCGATACTGCTCGGCAATTTCAGGGGCGATGCTTCGGGTCGCGCCAAAGTCGAGCAGGACAATTTTGCCGTCCGAGACATCGTAACGGTAATTGGCAAAGTTGGGGTCCGTTTGCATGGTCCCAAAACTGAAAAGCTCGTGCATCAACAAGTCGATTAAGTCCGCCGCAATCTGGTTGCGGATGTCTTGGGACAGGCCAGCTGTCTGCTCAATCGCGATCCCGTCAATGTAAGTCATCGCGAGGATGTTCTCAGTGCTCCAATCTGTCTGCAACGCAGGCAGTTTGAACCGGATATCATCCGCCAAAAGATCACCAAACTGCGCCAAACAGGCGCCTTCGCGGGCATAGTCGGTTTCTTCATGCAGTTGGGCGCGGGCCGCTTCTAGATAGGGACGGGCGTCAAACCCTTTGGGCATCAGCCCCGACATCTTCATCAATGCCCCTACATTCGCCACATCGCTGTCGATACTTTGGACAACGCCGGGGTACTGCACTTTGATCGCCAGATCCCGCCCATCTTTGGTTTGGGCCCTATGCACTTGCCCAATAGAGGCAGCAGCGATGGGACGGACATCAAATTTCTGGAATTGACCCAGCCAGCCCTTTGGCCATTCCGCATTCAAAACCTGCTTAAGCTGTGCAGGCGGCATAATATGCGCGTCTTCGCGCAACCGTCCCATGACCTGCGCCAGTTCTGGTGGAAGCACATCGCCAGTGTCCATCGACATCAGTTGACCAATTTTCATGGCAGCGCCGCGCATCTTGGCAAGCTCATCTGTGATCCGGCCCACATTCGCAGGCGTCAGTAGCAGATCGCGCATCGAAGGGCGCTTTCCCCGCGTCAGGTGTGCCATGCCACCCAACGCCATATTGCCCGCAACCCCTGCGGTCATTGCGCCCAATCGGGTAAGCCGGGCAGTTCGGCTGGCAGGGACAGGCACGGGGCGGTTGTTGGTCATGTCCTCTTAGGTAGGGCACGGAACCTTGTCTTCAATTGATCGCAAACAGGGGCACCCCAAAACGAAAAAGACGCAGCATCGGGAGGAATGCTGCGTCATTAAGTTGGGTGCGCTGTCGCACCGGGGGGGAAGGGTTATCTTGTCACCAGACCTCTGGCCCTTTGTCGGCAAAGGCATGGACAAGGAAATCAATGAAGGCACGCACCTTGGGCTGGGTAAACCGGCCCGGTGGGTATACGGCGTAGACGCCTTGTGTCTCGACTGGAAGCTCGGGGATTGCGACTTCGACCAGACCCCGATCCATCGCATCGGCGTACAGGAAGCTTGGCAAATAGGCGATCCCAAGGCCGCCGATACAGGCGTTCAACAAGGATTGGCCATCGTTCACAGTCAACCAGCCAGCGGTGCGGACCTGACGCTTTTCACCGGATGGTGCGGTCAGCTTCCAGACGGCGGAATTGGCTTGGTTGGAATAATGCAGCAGCTTGTGTTCGTTCAGATCGTCGATCTTTTCGGGGCGTCCGTACTGCTCAAAGTAAGCAGGGGAGGCAATCATGCGTTTGGTTGTCTCGGTCAGCTTACGAGCCCGCAGGGTGCTGTCTTCCAGCTCACCAATGCGGACGGCCATGTCGAACCCTTCAGAGATCAGTTCAACATACCGGTTGTTGAGGACCATATTGACGGTGATGTCCGGGAATTCGGTCAAGAACTCACCCAAAACCGGGGACAGGTGGTTCACACCAAAATCAGTCGCAACAGAGATACGCAGCAGGCCGGACGGCGCAGATTGCATGGATGTGACGAGGGCATCCGCTTCACCTGCATCGTTCAGAACGCGACGGGCGCGGTCATAATAGGCCAGACCAATCTCTGTCGGGCTGACCCGGCGCGTCGTCCGGTTCAGAAGCCGGGCACCAAGGCGAGCCTCAAGCGATGAAACATGCTTGGAGACGGCAGATTTAGAGATCCCCATCTTCTTGGCCGCGTCGGTAAAGCCACCTTGATCCACCACTGTGGCAAAGGCTTCCATTTCTGTCAGGCGATCCATACGCGATCCTCATCATCTCAATTACGAGCCTCCTTTTGGTCGCCAATTCGGGCAGGAATGGGACGTTGGCCTGACAATAACGGGGTAATCCTTGCCTTTGTTGAGGGTCCGGAAACCCAATTCGTTAACAATTTTTGACTATTTATAGTGTTCTCTGCGGTCGCCAAAGGCCCGAACACGTTTGCGCCACGCCCGATAACTGCCCGGTTTCAAGTGCTTACGCATAATTGCCTTCGTTTGATCCTCGTTGAAACCGTGCTGCGCTTTGATCTCGGCGAAGGTCACATGGTCTGAAAGGGCCATTTCAATGATCTCGCTTTGTATGGCGGGGTCAAGGTCGGGGATTTTTGCCATTACAGGTGTGCTGCCAGCCGCGTGCCCTGATCAATCGCCCGCTTTGCGTCCAGCTCGGATGCGACATCCGCACCACCGATCACATGAACACTGCGACCAGCTGCAATAAGATCATCGGCAAGCGTGCGTTCCGGGATTTGGCCAGCGCACAGCACAATTGTGTCAGCCGGAATCACACGGGGGTTCTCACGGGCCTCGCCATCGCTCACATGCAAACCGGCGGCATCGATCTTCTCATAATTCACACCGCCCACCATCTGGACGTTTTTCATCTGCAAACCGGCACGGTGAATCCAGCCCGTTGTCTTGCCCAAACCTTTGCCAAGTTTCTGGGCTTTGCGCTGCAGCAAGGTCACCTGGCGGACCGGCGCATCTGGCTTGGGCCCTTCAACGCGCAAACCGCCGCGCACCTCTTCGGGGTCCCCAACGCCCCATTCGGTCAGCCACTCTTGCAGATTTTCGGTCGGGCTGTCGTCGGTGACCAGAAACTCGGCCACGTCAAAGCCAATCCCACCAGCTCCGACAATAGCAACGCGATCGCCAACCGGGGCTTTGCCGCGCAGGACATCAATATAGGACAGGACATTGTCGCCCTCCTGCCCCGGGATCGCAGGATCACGGGGGGCAACGCCGGTGGCGATGATCACCTCGTCGAACCCATCAAGACTTGCGGCATCTGCCTTGGTGTCCATCTGCAACGTGATCCCCGCATCAGCGACGGCGGTGCGATAGTAGTCAACCAGACCCCAGAACTCCTCTTTGCCGGGCACCTGCTTGGCCATGTTCAATTGGCCGCCAATCTCAGGGGCTTTGTCAAAGACGGTCACAGCATGACCGCGCTCGGCCGCGGTCAGAGCAGCGGACAGGCCGGCGGGACCAGCCCCTACAACAGCGACGGTTTTGGCAGTATCGGCAGGTGCGACCACCAATTCCGTCTCATAGCAGGCGCGGGGGTTGACCAGACAGGATGACAACTTGCCGCCAAATGTGTGATCCAAACAAGCCTGATTGCAGGCAATACACGGCGCGATCTTTGCGGCATGACCGGCCATGGCTTTGGCAACAAAGTCGGGGTCCGCCAGAAAGGGACGGGCCATGCTGACCATATCAGCGCAGCCATCAGCTAGAACATCCTCAGCCACCTGAGGGGTGTTGATCCGGTTCGAGGTGATGACCGGAATGGAAACTTCGCCCATCAGCTTCTTGGTCACCCAAGAGAAGGCGCGGCGAGGAACAGAGGTGGCGATGGTGGGGATCCGGGCCTCGTGCCAGCCAATCCCTGTATTGATGATCGTGGCGCCGGCAGCTTCAATTGCATTGGCAAGCTGGACAACCTCTTTCCAGGTCGATCCGTTTGGGATCAGATCAATCATACTCAGACGGTAGATCAGGATAAATTCAGCACCAACAGCTTCGCGGACCCTGCGCACCACCTCAACCGGCAAACGCATCCGGTTTTCATAAGACCCGCCCCAATCGTCATCGCGGCGGTTGGTGTGGGTCACAAGAAACTGGTTCAGAAAATACCCTTCAGACCCCATCACCTCAACACCATCATAGCCAGCCTCTTGGGCGCGGACGGCGGCGGTGACAATATCAGCGATCTGCTTTTCGATCCCATCGGCGTCCAGCTCTTTCGGCGGAAACGGGGAAATCGGAGATTTCACAGGCGACGGGGCAACACACTCGGGACTATAGGCATAGCGACCAGCATGCAGGATTTGCATCGCAATCTTACCACCGGCATCATGGACGCGGTCTGTCACGATCCTATGGTTGGCAATATCGTCATCCGAAAACAAGCCAGCAGCGCCGGGAAACACGCCCCCTTCACGGTTCGGGGCCATGCCACCGGTCACCATCAAGGCCACGCCACCACGGGCGCGGGCAGCGTAGAACTCGGCGACGCGGTTCCAGTCTTTCGTTTCTTCAAGACCCGTATGCATCGACCCCATCAGCACGCGGTTCTTCAGGGTCGTAAAGCCCAGATCAAGCGGGGCAAGCATGTGGGGGTAGTGTGTCATTGCGATCTCCTCGGGGTTCACAATAGCCTGCCGTGCCAAAACGCCAAGGTCACGGCAAACGCAACGTCATGGCTTCTTTGTTTCTTTCTATATCCCGGGGGGAGACCGCAGGTCGGGGGGCTGGCCCCCTGCTCGGGACATTTTTTCGCAGTCATGGTCCAAAAAAGATCAACACGACCCTTCGATTTTTCTAGAAAAATCGTCCGCGCATCAGGCGGTGTCGATACAATGTTTCCGAAACGCCCGTTTCAGCAAATCCAACTCAGCCCGCAGCAAATCCACTTCGGCGCGCAGATCATCCTCAAGGGTCTCGCCTGCAAAGATCACGAAACTGGCCAAGACGTGGGTGCTGTCTTCGCCGGTAATCGTAAACGTCTGCACATCGTCCGCGATCAGGGCAACAGGCACCGGGGCATGGACGTGATAAGCCCCGTCCTCCGCCGCAGTCATCTCCAGTCCCGGCACGATGTCGCCGTTGTGGCGCAATGTCAGAACCGGTGCCACGTCGCCCGCACCGGTCAAAATGCCGTCCCAGGCACCACCCCGCATCCGGGTCTTCGTCAAGATCATGTCCGTCATTATACTTCTGCCCTTGGATAGCGGCAAAACGTCAGGTCGCGGACCTGTAACTGGTTCATTGCGGGATCATCAAAAATCAAATCCACCCACATCCCCTCAATCCGGTTTTCCACGATGTCAGCATACGCCAGATCAAAATCAACCGTCACGTCATCTTCTTGCAACGGCAGCTCTTGCACCATCTGTTCCGTGTTGGGCCCGCATTTTACGTTCAAACGCGCAAAGACCGTTGCCGGACGTTCTGTCGTGATGGCTGCGTGAAGGCGGATAATGTCGCGCTTGCGTAAACCGTCTGCTGCGTCATTGGGCAAATCAATCACCAGCGACAAAAAGCTGCCGTCAAAGCCCAGAACGTCCAGCCGCAGCCCAAATGCGGCAAGATCGTCTTCATGCTGATTGCGGATTTGGCGAAATGTCAGCTCGCTGGTGGTGCAATCGTGAAAGACCTTCATATGCGGCCCGATAACATATCCGTTTTCAATCCCGGCAGCCCCTTTGGGTGTCACAGGCCCCCGCCAGACCGAAGGCCGCCATGACCACCGTGTGCCGGGCGGCTTGGAAAAAACGTTGGATCCGATCCGTGGCATCGCCAGCCGCATATCCGCGACATGCAAAAGACGATCAAGGGCGCCCCGAAACTGGCGCGCCTTTTGGCGTTGCGCGCGCAGCAAGGACAATTCTGCACGGTCAGCCCCTCGCGCAGCAACCGTCCAACGCGCCAAAGCACGTTGAAACACGAAGCGGTCTACCATGTCGAACTTGTCGCTCATGCTGATGGGCCCCTTGGATCAAGACCAAGGCAAAGCACCTTGGTCATTTTGTTATATTTGCCAAAGCGTTGCCAAAAGGGAAACGCCAAATGGGACACGTTTGTCAGGCGTCGCTGTCGTTTTCTGCGCCACCGTTGGCCTGTTGCATCGCCCGCATCACGCTTTCCAACAACGCCTGCCCGTCGTCTGTTCCCAAGGGCGCTGCATCCAGCCCCCGGACCGCGACAGTCGTCAGGCGGCCCTTGATGTCAAAGAACCCCCGCCATTCCGTTTGCTGCAGCCCGGCAACAGGCGGTGCTGCCCCATCAACAAAACGGACCGTGACACCACCTAAGCGGGACGCGACTGACCGCACCCGAATGTCCCCGGCGGTCCCGGTCTGGCTCAAAAGCGTTTTGCCGGCATCCGTTTCCAGAAATGCCGCCAACACCGAAACATCACTGCCAAGCCCAGAGCCCGTTTCACCAACCTGCACGGTGACAAAGCCGTTTGGCGCTGACAAATCACCGGTGCCCGCAATCACCGCACAATCGGCAAGAACTGCAAAACCATCAGCAGTCCTGCTTGCCCGGGTCTCAAAGCAATAGCCATTCGGCGCCGTCCCGATGACGCTTCCATCGCGCAATGCCAACCGAGTGATCTGTTCCGAAGACGGCCCAAATCCGATAATATCTGCACAACCCGTCAGGGCCAGAAGCGCCCCGACCCAGCCTGCGCGGGTCAATGTCATACCCACAGGCTCAGAGATCCATATAGATGTGTTTTTCGTCTTTGGCCCCCGGATGGGTCGTCGCCCCAAAGCGCGTTGCCCCCACCAGCTTTGCAAACTTCCAAAGCGCGCCAGAGGCATAGATCGTCTCTTTCGGGCCTTTCCAAGCGTCTTTGCGCTTGGCCAGCTCATCTTCGGACAGATCAACCGACAGCTCGCCGGTGATCGCATTGATCGTGATCATGTCACCATCGTTGAGTAGCGCAATCGGCCCGCAATGTGCAGCTTCCGGCCCCACGTGACCTACGCAGAACCCGCGTGTCGCACCCGAGAAACGGCCGTCTGTGATCAACGCCACCTTCTTGCCCATGCCCTGACCGGACAAAGCCGCCGTGGTCGCCAGCATCTCGCGCATGCCAGGTCCACCGGATGGCCCTTCATTGCGGATGACCAGCACTTCGCCTTCCTTGTAGCCGCGTGCCTTCACCGCCTCGAAAGCCTCTTCTTCGCTCTCAAAGCACCGCGCAGGCCCGGTGAAGCTTTGCTCTTCTTCGGACATGCCGGCAACCTTCACGATCGCGCCTTCAGGTGCGAGGTTCCCTTTCAGGCCCACAACACCGCCGGTTTTCGTGATCGGACTGTTGATGTGATAGATCACCCGATCATCAGCCTCGCCTTTGATCATGTCCAGCTCTTCACCCATGGTCCGACCAGAGGCGGTCATGCAATCCTCGTGGATCAGGCCTGCTTTGCGCAGTTCCTTCATAACGACGGGGACACCACCGGATTCGTACAGGTCTTTGGCCACGTACTGCCCGCCCGGCTTGAGGTCGACAAAGTAAGGCGTGTCTTTGAAAATTTCGCAGACGTCGAACAGATCGAAATCGATGCCCGCTTCGTGTGCAATCGCAGGCAAGTGCAGACCAGCATTGGTCGACCCACCGGTACAGGCCACCACACGCGCCGCATTTTC
>CALILP010000117.1 GCA_938016515.1 uncultured Paracoccaceae bacterium | reverse complement strand
CGCCACGCATAGGCCAAAGCCAGCTCTGTTTCCGCATCCAACAGCTCTGCCTTCATGGCTTTGCGTGTCATGCTTTGGTCTGAAAATCCGTCAAAAGCCATCCGAAAATCCCCATCATTGCACGCGATCATGGCCGCGCTATTGTACTGTTTACGCAAGGTCCCTTCGGTCAGATCACAAAAGGTCTCAAAAAAGCTTATGAAAAACATTTCTTTTGTGGTCGGGGGGGCGGCCTCGGGCAAATCAGCCTTTGCGGAAAGGCTGACGCGGTCCACAGGCAAACCCAAAACCTATATTGCGACGCTTCAACCGTTTGATGATGAAATGCGAGCCAAGGCCCAGCGACACCAATCTGATCGTGGTGATGACTGGACAACAATCGAAGCCCCGATCGACGTCGGCACTGTGTTGCGAAATGCGTCCGCGGATCAGGTGATCTTGCTGGACTGTGTGACCCTCTGGCTGACCAACATCCTGCTGGCCGAACGCGATATCAGCGCAGAGGTGGCAACCCTTTTGGATGACATCAACGCGGCCCCCTGCGACATCATCATCGTGTCCAACGAGGTCGGCATGGGGATTGTCCCGGAAAACGCGCTGTCACGTCAGTTTCGCAATGAACAGGGGCGACTGAACCAGCGGCTTGCAGGGCATGCCGACACGGTTGTCAGCGTCATTGCGGGGCTGCCTTTGGTTCTGAAGGGATCGTGTGACATCGTATGACCCGCTTTTGGCTGGTCCGACATGGGCCGACGCATCAAAAGGCATTCACGGGCTGGCGGGACGTCCCCGCTGACCTGTCAGATGCAGCGGCCCTCACGCGATTGGCCACCTATCTTCCGCAACAGGCCCATGTCACCTCGTCCGACCTTATCCGCAGTGTGGCAACGGCGGACGCAATCGCACAAGGCCGACCCCGCCTGCCTGCCCGCAAAGACTTGCGCGAATTTGATTTCGGGGTCTGGGACGGCCTGCATTTCTCAGAGGTCGCGGCACGAGACGCTGAATTATCGCGGCGCTTTTGGGAAGAACCGGGGGACATCGCGCCGCCAAATGGCGAAAGCTGGAACGCGGTAACGGACCGGGTGACAGCGGCTTTGATCGACATCGGACAAACCCAAACCGCATCAGATATCGTTGTTGTGGGCCATATGGGTATGATCATGACGATGATCGCACAATGCGGGGGGACGCCCTATCAGGCGATGGGCCACCAGATCGACAATTTGTCTGTCACGGATATGACCTTCCACTTGAACCGCTGGGAAATCGGGACCATCAATCACCTTGCCTGACCCAAGGAGAAATTACATGGCCTATCATCTCTACATCGGTGACCGCACATTTTCGAGCTGGTCGCTGCGGGGCTGGCTTATGCTGGAAAAGTTCGGACTGCCGTATAAGACGACGATGGTGGGTCTTTACGGTGGAACCATGGCGGCTGACTTGGCGCATTTGCCGGGGGCAAAAACGGTGCCGGTGATGCAGACGCCAAGCGGGGGTATCGTGACTGACAGTCTTGCGATGGGCGAAACCCTGCACGAGGAAAACCCGACGGCAAGGCTCTACCCCAAAGACCCCGGTGCGCGGGCGATGGCGCGGTCTTTGGTGGCTGAAATGCACTCTGGCTACGGGGCATTGCGGGATGCCTGCCCGCATAACATGGCACATGTGCTTGATGGGTTCGCGGTCTCGGATGCTGTCCAAAAGGACGTTGAGCGTATTGCAAAGGTTTGGGCCTTGGCGCGGGAAACCTACGGCGGATCAGGCCCTTGGTTGTTTGGGGAGTACAGCTTGGCTGATGTGTTTCATGCACCTATCGCCAATCGGTTCACGACTTACGGCATTAAATTACCACCCGCAGCGCAGGCCTACGTGGACGAGCACACCCAAGACCTGTCGAACCGGCAATGGCGGGCAATGGGGGAAACGGTCACTTACGATCCGTTTCCTTACGACATGGGGTTGCCGACCAAAGACTGGCCGATTGATGTGATTTCGGCAAAACCCGTTGCCGCGGGACCGTCCGAGAATGCAACATGCCCCTACTCAGGCGATCCGGTGACGCATTACCTTGAAACGGGCGGACGTATCTTTGGGTTCTGCAACGCATTCTGTCGGGACAAGACTGTCGCTGATCCGGCTGCATGGCCAAAATTCATGTCCCTCCTGAACGGTTAACCATTTCGAAACGCGGGTGCTGTTAACCATCTTTGGAAAGAGGTGGTGATGACAGCTTTAGCCTATACGGTGGCATTCGACGGGATCGATGCCAAATTGGTAGAGGTGCAATGCGCCGTCACCCCCGGCATGCCGGGTTTCGCCATCGTTGGCCTGCCGGACAAGGCGGTGTCCGAGGCACGAGAACGGGTGAAGGCGGCGCTAAGCCATTTGGCGATTGCATTGCCCTCCAAGAAAATCACGGTGAACTTGTCGCCTGCAAACATGCCCAAGGAAGGGTCGCATTTTGATCTGCCCATTGCGATGGCCCTGCTTGCGGCGCTGGATATCCTGCCGCAAGACGACGTGGCCGCTACGGTGGCGCTGGGTGAATTGTCCCTGAACGGTAATCTATTGCCCGTGGTTGGGGCCCTGCCAGCGGCGATGGCAGCGGTCGCAGACAACCGGACATTGCTGTGTCCGGAAATCTGTGGACCAGAAGCCGCATGGGTCGATGCGGCCAAGGTCATCGCACCTGCGTCCTTGGCGGCAGCTATCCGGCATTTCACAGGGCAGGGGTTGTTGGACGCGGCCTTGCCCGGCGAGGTCATGTTAGACAGCGGCGCGCGCGATATGGCCGAAGTCAAAGGACAGGAACGGGCTAAACGGGCACTGGAAATTGCGGCAGCCGGGCGTCACCACACCTTGATGGTCGGCTCACCGGGGTCGGGCAAGTCTATGTTGTCCAAACGCATTCCGGGGATATTGCCACCGATGACCCCGGTAGAGGCTTTGGAAACCTCGATGATCCACTCGCTTGCAGGGGTTTTGGAAGAAGGGGGGATCAATCGCACACGGCCCTTCCAGGAACCACACCACACGGCATCAACAGCGGCGATCATCGGGGGGGGGCGGACGGCAAAGCCGGGACAGATATCGCTCGCTCACAACGGGGTTTTGTTCCTTGATGAGTTCCCTGAATTTCCGCGATCTGTTCTGGAAACCCTGCGCCAACCCATCGAAACTGGAGAGGTTGTCGTGGCGCGCGCCAACGCGCATGTGAAATATCCGTGCCGATTCATGCTGGTCGCGGCGGCAAACCCTTGCAAATGCGGCTATCTGGCGGATGCGGCACGGGCCTGCGCACGGGTACCGATCTGCGGTGAGGAATATATGGGACGGATATCGGGACCGCTGATGGACCGGTTCGATCTGCGGGTTGAAGTGCCTCCGGTGGCATACACGGACCTTGATCTGCCGCAGGACGGGGAAAGCTCTGTGGGCATCGCGGCACGGGTCGCGGCAGCGCGGGACATCCAAACAAGGCGCTTTGCGGATGTGGCCGGGGTGCGGGTCAACGCAGAGGCGGAAGGCAAAACCCTGGAAGAGATCGCAACGCCAGATACCGAAGGTCGCGCATTGCTCGGGAAGGTGGCAGATCGCTTTGGATTGTCGGCGCGGGGATATCACCGGGTTTTGCGTGTGGCGCGGACCATTGCGGACCTGTCGGGCGAGGCAGAGGTGCGCCGACCCCACGTCGCAGAGGCGGTCAGCTACCGTCTGGCCCTGTCAGCAGAGGTGTAGACAAAATCTGCTTTACAGATTTTGGCTTAGATTTTGTGTCAAAATCTATTGCGCCCGCCGCCGCTCGATCGCTTCCCAAATTTTGGCGGTGACATTTGTGCCGTCGAACCGCTCCAGCTCTTGCAGGCCGGTGGGGGACGTCACGTTGATCTCGGTCAACCAATCGCCAATTACATCGATGCCGACAAAAACCTGACCCTTCTCACGTAGCAGTGGTCCAATGGCGGCACAAATCTGGCGGTCCCGATCCGTTAGGTCCACCTTTTCGGGGCGGCCCCCGACATGCATGTTCGAGCGGGTCTCGCCAGCGGCAGGCACCCGGTTGATGGCACCAACGGGCTCACCATCAACAAGGATCACGCGCTTGTCGCCCCTGCTCACGTCAGGCAGGAATTTTTGCATGATCAACGGCTCACGATTGATACCGGCAAACAGCTCGTGCAGCGAGGCAAGGTTACTGTCACCTGCATTCAGCTTGAAGACGCCGGCGCCGCCATTGCCATACAAGGGCTTCAAAATAACATCACCATGATCCGCGCGGAAGCTTTTCAGTGTCTCAAGATCACGGGCAATCATCGTTGGTGGGGTCAGGTCCGGAAAGTTCAGAACCAGCAGTTTTTCAGGGTAATTCCGCACCCAAAACGGATCATTCACGACCATTGTTTCGGGGTGGATCATATCCAGAATATGGGTTGTGGTGATATACCCCATGTCGAACGGGGGATCCTGACGCAGCCAAACTACGTCAAAATCAGCCAGATCAACCTCGGTCATCGGGCCCAAAGTGGCATGATCCCCCTGAACCCGCTGCACCTGCAGCGATTGGCCCTGCGCAATCACGCGGCCTTCACGATAGGCCAGCTTATCGGGCGTATAATAGAACAGGCTATGGCCCCGGGCCTGCGCCTCCTCGGCGATCCGAAATGTGCTGTCAGCATCAATGTCAATCGGACCGATGGGGTCCATCTGAATAGCAACCTTCAGGGACATAGCACACACCTTTCTGCAAAGCCTTTGTCCTGCCTAAATGGCCTAGGTCATGAAGCTGTGCAATGGGGCGTTGTTCACGCTTCCATGAAGGCGTTTTCGATGATGCGAACGGTGCCTGCCTGATCAACAGTTGCCAGATCAAACCGCATTTCGGTCAACTGACCGCGTGGTTCGCCTGCAACAAATTCACTTGCAGCATTGCAAAGCCGGTCCATCTGGCGGCGACTAAGACGCTGGGCTGCTAAATCATGTGTCCGGCTTTTCTTCACTTCGGTAAAAACAAGGCGGTCGCCTTCGCGGATAATCAGATCAATCTCGCCGCCCTGTCCGCGCCACCGCTGACAGGCCACCTGTTGGCCACGTCGCTGGTAATCGCGGGCGACAATATCCTCTGCGGCAAGACCAGCATGATAGTTTGTCTGGGACCGAATCGTTTGCATCACGTCTTTTCCTTCGCAAGGCCAAGGGCCATCTGGTACACTTGCCGCCTTGGCAGGCCCAGCGCACCGGCCACCATGGTCGCGGCATCTTTCACCCGCATCGTTTGAAGGGCATCTGCCAAAGCAGCCTGCACATCTGCGTCTTCCACGACATCGCCATCACTGCGCGAAACGAGGACAACAATTTCGCCCTTCACAGTCCGGTCCGCAAAAGCATCGGCCAGTTCAGCCAGTGTTCCGCGCGTGGTCTCTTCAAATTTCTTTGTCAGCTCACGACAAACAACAGCCTGCCGCCCCGCCCCCAATATATTCCCCAAATCAATTAACATTTGTCGAACACGCTTCGGACTTTCATAAAAAACCAAAGTCATCGCGATATCTCGCAGTGCCGCGATTTCCGTCTCTCGTTGCGAGGCTGATGTTGGCAAGAATCCAATAAATGCAAAGCGATCTGTCGCCAGACCCGAGACGGTCAAGGCTGCCAGAACAGCAGAGGCGCCAGGTGCAGACGTCACTGGCAAGTCTGCTGCGATCATTGCGGCCCCCAACTCATACCCCGGATCAGCCACCAAAGGCGTGCCCGCCTCAGACACGTAAGCCACCGCTTTGCCGCTTCGCACGGCGTCCACCAGACGCTCTGTTGGCTTCTCGCCGCTGTGGTCGTGATAGGCGACAACTTGCCGCTTGCCCAAAGGCACTCCGTGGATGTCCATCAGCTTGCGGGCGGTCCGGGTGTCTTCTGCAGCGATCAGGTCCGCATTGGCCAGTATATCAAGGCCCCGCAGGGTCATGTCTCGTGCTGACCCAATGGGTGTTGCGACAAAATACAGCCCCGCCGTCAAGGGTTTTGTCTGGAAATTCATACCTAGACCCTTTCGGTCGTCGCCTTATGATGATGCCCAAAGTTTTGGCTCCGCGCGCGGGCCACTGTCAGGGGGACACCACATGTTTGCTTTTTTCACACGCACCCGCAAGGCCGCAGCGCGGCTTGCCGCATTCACATCACTGCTTTGGCTTGCAGCCTGTTCGGTGCCAAACGTAGTTGGCCTCAATCAGAACACCGGTCAAACGATTGATCCTGGTGCGCCTGTGCAGGTCGCATTGCTTGTTCCGGGTGCAGCTGGTGGGCAGACGGACGGATTTATTTCGGCCAATCTGGAAAATGCAGCCCGTATGGCCATCGCCGATCTCAATGGGGTCAACATTGATCTACGGGTCTACAACACGGCTGGTGATCCAGCCCAAGCTGCGCAGGTCGCTGTTGCCGCTGTCGATGACGGTGCCAAGATCATCCTTGGACCGTTGTTTGGTGAAGCCGCGAATGCGGCCGGCGTCGCTGTGGCAGGCCGCAATGTGAATGTTCTTGCGTTCTCGAATAACCCCTCCATTGCAGGCGGAAACGTTCTCATCCTCGGGTCAACGTTCTCGAATACCGCTGATCGTCTGGTCAAATATGCACAGCGCCAGGGTGTGACCCGCTATGCCATTGCCCACGGCAATAACACAGCCGGTCAAGTTGGCCGCGATGCCATCGCAAATGCGGTTCGGGCCAATGGGGGTCAGGTGACTGCAACCGAAGGGTACGGCCTGTCGCAAGCAGGTGTCACCGAAGCTGCACCGCGGATTGTCAGTGCTGCGCGCAACGGCGGATCCGATGCTGTCTTCTTTACAGGCGATCCATCAGCAGACCTTCCGTTTATCCTCAATGGTCTGGTTGCAGCTGGTCTCAGCCCGTCAGAAACGCAGTTTCTTGGTCTGACCCGCTGGGATGCGAACGCAGAAGTGTTTGCCAATCCTGCGGCGCAGGGTGGGTATTTCACCTTGCCCGATCAGGCTTTGACCGCGCAATTCGAGAACCGCTATGCCGCGACCTACGGGGCCTCGCCGCATCCGCTTGCAGGGTTGGCCTATGACGGCATTGCTGCAATTGGCGCTTTGGTGGCCCAAGGCAACGCAAATGCTTTGACCAAAGGGGCCCTGACCACCAGCCAGGGCTTCCAAGGGACTGGCGGGATCTTCCGTTTCCTGCCAAACGGTCAGAACCAGCGCGGCCTTGCGGTTGCAACGATCCAGAACAACACGGTGAGCCTTCTTGAAGCAGCCCCTCGCAGTTTCGGCGGATCAGGTCTCTGATCTCGCCCAACCCGATCTCAACACGGACACGACGCCGGACAATTTGATCTGTCCGGCGTCTGCTATTTTTGACGGACCGGCTGTGCGTGCCGCTTTGGATGCGCAGCTAGCTGATGTGCGTGATGCACGGGCAGTCCGGTCGGTGGCCGTGCAGGTCTTGGGCGACGTCCGTAAAGCGGGACGCCAGACCATTGCCGATGCCTTTTTGACTGATCCCATTCCGGGCAGACGGGGCACCCGGTCTTACAGCTGGTTGACCGATCAGATCATAGGCGAGGTGCTTTATGTCGCCGAAACCTATCTGCATCCCAACCACAACCCAACAGAGGCAGAGCGGATCGCCCTTGTTGCGGTTGGTGGCTATGGCCGGGGCGAGATGGCGGCCTTTTCGGACGTCGATCTGTTGTTTCTCAACCCCTACAAGATCACGCCCTGGGCCGAGAGCCTGATTGAATCGATGCTGTATATCCTGTGGGACCTGAAGCTTAAGGTTGGCCACGCCAGCCGGACCATCAAGGATTGCCTGCGACTGGGTCGTGAAGATTTCACCATCCGCACCTCGCTTGTCGAGCACCGCTATCTGGCCGGTGATAAGGCGCTGGCGGATGAGCTAAGCGAAAAGCTGTGGTCAGATTTGTTCGCAGGGACAGCGGCAGAGTTCATCGAGGCCAAACTGGAAGAACGGGCCACCCGCCACCGCAAGCAGGGTGGCCAGCGCTATGTCGTCGAGCCCAATGTGAAAGAGGGCAAGGGCGGCTTGCGCGACCTCCAATCCCTGTTCTGGATCGGGAAATACGTACACGGAACCCAAAACGCGAAAGAACTGATCGCCCTTGGGGTTTATACTGAGGAAGAGTTCCAGACCTTCAAAACCGCCGAAGATTTCTTGTGGTCGGTGCGTTGCCACCTGCACATTGTGACGGGGCGGGCGATGGACCAGCTGACCTTTGATTTGCAAGTCCAGATCGCAGAGCGTCTGGGATATTCTGATCAAGGTGGAATGCGTGCCGTCGAGCAATTTATGCAAGACTATTTTCGTCACGCCACCGGGGTCGGTGATCTGACCCGGATCTTTCTGACCTCACTAGAGGCTACACATACCAAAGCTGAACCCATGCTGGTCCGGCTGCTGAAGCGACGTAAGCGTGCGCGCCACCCATATGCAATTGAACAGAACAGACTGACGGTAGCAGACGAAGACGCCTTCTTTGCGAACCGTCTGAATATGTTGGGGATCGTGGAAGAGGCCTTGCGAACAGGCACTTTGCTGCATCCCAATGCCATGCGCCTGCTGTCCGCCAATCTTGACCTATATGACGAAGAGATGCGGGCCGATCCCAAAGCGAATAAACTGTTCCTCGACATCCTTCTCAAGCACGGCAACCCGGAACGGGGCCTGCGACGGATGAACGAGCTTCGGGTTCTTGGGGCCTTCATCCCGGAATTTGCGCCGATTGTGGCGATGATGCAGTTCAACATGTACCACCACTACACGGTGGACGAGCACACGATCCAATGCATCAGCCACCTCAGCCAGATCGAACGCGGAGAGTTGGTCGAGGAACTGCCAATCGCGTCGGGCATCCTCGAAAAGGGGGTGAACCGTAAGGTGCTTTATGTGGCTCTTCTGCTGCATGACATCGGGAAAGGACGGCTAGAGGATCACTCTGTTCTTGGGGCCCAGATCGCGCGGGTGGTGGCACCCCGGCTTGGTCTCAAGAAGAAAGAGGCCGAGACGGTGGAATGGCTGATCCGCAACCATTTGCTGCTGTCCGACGTGGCGCAAAAGCGGGACATCGCAGAGCCGCGGACGATCACGGGCTTTGCGAAAGCAGTGAAATCGGTAGAGCGGCTGGATTTGCTCACGGTTCTGACGGTCTGTGACATCCGGGGGGTTGGTCCGGGGACATGGAACAACTGGAAAGCGGTGCTGATCCGGAACCTTTATGCGGCAACCCGTGATGCGCTGGAAAATGGCCTGGAAGATCTGAACCGCGGCACACTGGAAAAAGAGGCAAAGCGCGATCTGCGGGCAGCCTTGCCAGATTGGACAGAAGGCGGGCTGCGCCGAGAGATTGGGCGGCACTACGGGCCCTATTGGCAAGGCCTGCCACCTGCAACCCATGTGGTGTTTGCCAAGCTGCTCTCGGGTCTTTCGGACGACGAGATGGGCGTGGACCTGATGCTGGACGAAGACCGGGATGCAACCCGGGCCTGTTTTGCGATGGTGGATCATCCGGGCCTGTTTTGCCGGATGACGGGGGCGCTTGCGCTTGTCGGGGCCAACATCGTGGATGCGCGGACGTATACCAGCAAGGACGGATATGCGACGGCGGTATTCTGGATACAGGATTCCGATGGCAGCCCCTACGAGGCCAGCCGCTTGCCACGTCTACGGCAGATGATCACCAAAACCCTGCAAGGGGAGGTGGTGGCGCGCGATGCACTCAAAGATCGCGACAAGATCAAGAAGCGAGAGCGCGACTTCAAGGTGCCCACGGTCATCACCTTCGACAATGAAGGGTCCGAGATTTACACCATCATCGAGGTTGATACCCGTGACCGTCCGGGTTTGCTGTATGATCTGACGCGCTGTCTTGCAGAAAACCACGTCTACATCGCGTCCGCGGTGATCGCGACTTATGGTGAACAGGTTGTGGATACCTTCTACGTCAAGGATATGACCGGTTTGAAATACCACGACGCTGGCAAGCGGGAACGTCTGGAAAAGCGTCTGCGAGAGGCCATCGTGCGTGGCGTCGAAAGGGCCGTTGCATGAATTCTGCGACGATTTTTCTAGAAAAATCGGGGGGACAATCATGAAACCGATCCGCCTGATGGCCGGGTTCTTCACCGTCGGCATGTGGACCTTGCTGTCGCGCGTGTTGGGCTTTGTACGCGAGATCATGATCGCTGGTTTTTTGGGTGCAGGACCAGTTGCCGAGGCGTTTTTCATTGCCTTTTCGCTGCCAAACCTGTTCCGCCGCTTCTTTGCTGAAGGGGCCTTTAACATGGCTTTTGTGCCAATGTTCTCCAAGAAGGTCGAAGCAAATGACGGGGCGCAACGGTTTGCGCAGGACGCCTTTGTCGGTCTTGGCTTTATCGTCACGATCCTGACTGTCATTGCAGTGATTGTTATGCCTGCTTTGGTGACGCTGACCGCACAAGGTTTCCGGGGAAGCGAACGGTTTGATTTGGCCGTTTACTATGGCCGGATCGCATTTCCGTATATTTTGTTCATCTCGCTCGCGGCTCTTTTATCCGGCGTTTTGAATGCGACGGGCCGTTTCGCTGCTGCTGCAGCTGCACCTGTTCTTTTAAATGTGATTTTCGTCGCGGTCTTGATCGGAACTTTTCTGTTCACAGAAGCAACGCCAGACTTCTATGGCATCAATCTCATATGGGCGGTGCCGCTGGCAGGTTTGGCGCAACTGGCCCTTGTTTGGTTGGCCGCCAAGAATGCAGGCTACCCGCTCAAGTTCAAACGCCCCCGCATGACCCCAGAGTTGAAGCGGCTGGCAATCATCGCCGCGCCTGCAGCCCTCGCAGGTGGTGTTATTCAGATCAACCTGCTGGTGGGCCGCGCTGTTGCCTCCGGGTTTGAAGGCGCTGTTGCTTGGCTTAGTTACGCCGACCGCCTCTATCAACTGCCCTTGGGCGTCGTCGGGATCGCCATCGGTGTTGTGTTGCTGCCCGACCTGTCCCGCCGCTTGCGGGCGGGCGATGAAGCGGGTGGGCGCGATGCCTACAACCGCGCGATGGAAATCTCGTTGGCCCTGACGATCCCAGCGGCTGTTGCGTTGGTCGTGCTGGCTCTGCCGCTCACCAGCGTCTTGTTCGAGCGGGGCGCGTTTTCCTCGGATGACACCGCTTCCACGGCTTTGGCAGTCGCCGTCTATGGCTTGGGCCTGCCTGCCTTCGTGATGCAAAAGGCCCTGCAACCGCTTTATTTTGCGCGCGAAGATACCAAACGCCCGTTCTATTATGCGGTTGTGGCGATGGTACTGAACGCCGCACTTGCGATCGGTTTGTCGCCTTACATCGGCTACATCGCTGCAGCCGTTGGCACGACCCTGACGGGGTGGGCGATGGTCTTGCAACTGTGGCTTGGGGCACGTGGCATGGGTGATGCTTCGACATTCGATGTCCGGTTCAAGACGCGAATCTGGCGGATAGTCATGGCAGCCCTTGTGATGGGCGCGATCTTGATCCTCGTAGAATTGCTGATCGGGCCGCTTTATGGGGTGCCGTCCTGGCGTTACGCGGCCTTGGCCCTGACAATTGTCATCGGCATCGGCAGTTATTTCAAATTGGGTCAGGTATTTGGCGCGTTCCGGTTGGAAGAAATCCGGGCTGCGGTCAGGCGGTCTTAAGGATCAGCGCGATTGGCTGCGCCCAATACCGGTTGCGGCAATGTACTGAAGGTCGGCGGGAGCGACAGTTCTTTTTGCGTCACGACATCACGCTCGAATTCAGAAATCGTAGCCGAACCAAAATCACGGATTGGATCAGGTACGCCACGAGAACACGCCGCGAGTGTCAGTGCTGTCAGCCCTGCCAAAAATATTACGCGCATAATGTCCTCTTCCGAAAGTCGTAACCGCTTCTTAACCCACATCGGTTTGACCGTCACGCCTTCTTTGGCTTGGTCTTCTTTTTGGGTTTTCCACTGTCATCGGAAAGAAACGCCAGCCCAATTGCACCGGCAAAGATCGCGATGTCCGCGACGTTGAAGGCAAAGGGGTTGTTGATGCCGCAGCAGGACATATTGAGAAAATCCGCCACAGCGCCGTACAAAACCCGGTCTACGACATTGCCCAAGGCCCCGCCAATCAGGAAGCCTGCCGCAATCATCATGTTGCGTGTCCCGCCAGATCGCCAAAGCCAGACAAGGACACCAACCGTGATCGCAAGTGCGACCCCGATCAGCACCCAGCGCATATCGTAGCCCGCCCCGATGCCAAAGTTGACACCCCGGTTCCACGCCATGCGGAAGGTCAGGAAGGGTGGGAAAACTTCAATCACCCGGACAAGGTCGAGTTTAAGGACATGCAGCACGTAATACTTGCTGATCTGGTCGATCACAAAGACGATGGCGGCTGTCCAGAAAAGGGGGCGCATGGGTGTTCCTTAGTGCCGGAAGTGGCGGGTGCCGGTGAAGACCATAGCGATACCAGCTTCATCCGCTGCTGCAATCACCTCATCATCGCGCATCGACCCGCCCGGTTGAATGACACAGGTAGCGCCCGCAGCGGCGGCTTCCATGAGGCCGTCGGCGAAGGGGAAAAACGCGTCGGATGCCACCGCGGACCCGATGGTCAGCGGTTGGGGAAGATCCATTGCTTCTGCCATACGTTCGGCTTTCTTGGCAGCGATCAGCGCGGAATCGAGCCGTGACATCTGGCCCGCACCAACGCCCACTGTTGCACCGTCCTTCACGTATACGATTGCGTTAGACTTGACGTGTTTGGCGACTTTCCATGCGAAAAGCAGGTCCTGCATTTGGGCATCTGTCGGAGCGGTTTTCGTCACGATTTTCAGATCCGCGATTTTCAGATCGTCAGTGTCTTTGTCTTGCACCAACATACCACCAGCGACTTGGCGGTAGGTTAGGGAGGTCTCGGACGCGTCTGGGAGGCCATTTGTCGTCAAAAGACGCAGGTTCTTTTTCGCAGCGAAAATCGCCTTGGCCTCGTCCGATGCGCCGGGGGCGATGACGACCTCGGTGAAGACCTCGACGATGGCTTTGGCTGTGGCCGCGTCCAGGGGCATGTTCAGGGCCACGATGCCGCCGAAGGCCGAGGTGCGGTCGCAGTCGAAAGCTTTTGTATAGGCTTCTGTGAGTGTGGACCCGCGCCCGACGCCGCAGGGGTTGGCGTGTTTGATGATTGCGACGGCTGGGCCGTTTGCCGGATCGAACTCTGCCACCAGCTCAAAAGCGGCATCAGTGTCGTTGATGTTGTTGTACGACAGTTCCTTGCCTTGATGCTGCACGGCGGTCGCCACGCCGGGGCGGTCGGTGCCGTCGGTGTAGAAAGCGGCGGACTGGTGGCTGTTCTCGCCGTAGCGCAGGCTTTGCTTGAAAGTGCCGGCAAAGGACCGGCGGCGCGGTTCTGCGTTTTCGAGGGCTGCGGCCATCCATGTGCTGACGGCAGTGTCATAAGCGGCTGTCCGGCCATAGGCGATCTGGGCCTGTTTCTGGCGGAACGCATAGGTCGTCTGGCCATCGTTGGCGTCGAGTTCGGCCAGCAAGGCGTCGTAGTCTTCGACGTCTGTGACGACCGTGACAAAGGCGTGGTTCTTGGCGGAGGAGCGGATCATCGCAGGGCCGCCAATGTCGATGTTTTCGATGCAGTCGGCGTAGTCACCGCCTTTGGCCACGGTTTCTTCGAACGGGTAGAGGTTCACGACCAACAGGTCGATGGGACCGATGTTGTGGTCTTCCATCGCGGAGACATGGCCGGGCAGGTCGCGGCGGGCAAGTAAGCCGCCGTGCACAACCGGGTGCAGGGTGTTGACGCGACCATCCATCATTTCAGGAAAGCCGGTGACGTCAGCTACGTCTTTCACATCGAGGCCCGCATCGCGCAGCGCTTTCGCGGAGCCACCGGTGGACAGCAGCTCGACACCGCGTGCCGCCAGTGCTTTGCCGAGGTCAATCAGCCCGGTTTTGTCGGAAACGGAAAGAAGCGCGCGGCGCAGCGGGGCGAGATCGGATGTCATTTAGTCCCTCATTGGGTGGTGCGATAACCGTCCGCCGGGTCGGGTGGGGTCAGATCACGCACGGCATCCGGCGTGTCCTGAGCCTTGGTCAATGACCAGCGGACGCGGCTCGCATAATCCAAAGCGGCGCTGGATAAAACCACCTGTTGGGCTGCACGCGGCTTTAATCTGCCGGTTTCGAGATAAACTGAGGATTCAAGCGCCAGTTCAGCCTTTCCATCGTGGCGAAACACCCAAACTTCGCCGGATTTGAGCACCATCGAGACAGCTGTTCCCCCAAGGTCCACAGAGGCGTCCACGTCAGGATGCAGGTGAAAGCGGATGTCAAAAGGCAGCGCCAACTTTCGGCCCGAGGTTTCCAGATCAAACAGCTGTTTGTCGGATCTGCTGAGGGCCGCAAAATGATCTTCGCCGACCAGGCTGCTGCCATTGCTGGCGATGTCAATGACCCGCGCGTGGATCAGGCCGTTGTGTTCGCGGTAGCCGTCATGAGACATTTCCAGCCGCTTGCCGTCGTCCAACGCGGACAACGTGCAGTGCACATCGCTTGGGACGGACAATAGGCGCTCGGTTGCGGCGCTACCGCGGACGGGTGGTGCAAGGCGCGATGACGACACACCCCGCAAGCCAAGGGTCGAATGAGACGGCGTTGCCCGCCCGGCCCGGCGCCAGTCTTCGCCAAAACTGCGCCCAGACCCACAATTGACAATAATGGCGCGGCGGCCAGATGTCAGTTCAAACGCCAAGGTACTTGCATGAGCATTCACCGAAGCTGCACCGGTTGGCGGGGCCGCTGCATCGACGATCAAGGATGTTCGGCCTGCGCTGATCCGCGCAAACCCCATGTGCAAGGTTTCTGGTGACGCTGGCCCCACCCTGACTTTGCTGTCGGCCAAGGCGTGATCCAGCCGTCCTTCGATCCCCCGGCCGCCGCCGTGAAACCGTGCCAGGCTGCCATCTGCGTGCCGCAGTGTTCGCAGGGTTGGGGCCATCCGCGCAAGGGCTGCGTGCAGTTGTGGGGGTGGCGTTTGGCCAGCCTCTGTCAAAGACTGAAAAGCCCATGTCAAAAGCGTGAAAATCTCTAGCAGGTGTTCTGGATTGCGTGTCGCGACACCGCCGTTTTCGTCGATCTGGTGTGCGCAATCTTTGGCCAGCGCTGTGACCGCTGGCATGACGATGTCCCCAAACCCATCCAGAGCCAGACCCGCGATGATGGTGCCTGTGATCGCTTCGAACCGGCCAAGGCCCGGATCTGTCGCATGCCAGCGTTTGGCCAGAAAATGGGTTTGCTGGCCAAGGCTGGTCAGCAGTCTGGTTGCTGCATCATCGCTTTGTCCGCGTGTCAGGAAGGCACCGTGGTTGATCCAGCGGATCAGACGTCGCCCGGTCAGCGCGGGTGTCCAGCCCGGTCCGTTGCCATCCCCGTAACGGTCAATCCAGCCCATGACCCACCCATGCGCACAAGCACGCGCCCGTCCGTCGCCCACCGCTGCAAGATCATCCAACCAGTCGCACCCCTGCACCTCTTGCGAGACAAGCAGGTTGTCGCTTTGGATATCCCAGATGTCTGCCTCGGGGGCTTGCGTGAAGGTTCCTGCCAAAAGGAAGTTGCCGTTGACCAACTGACGTCCGCGCGCAAAATGCCCGATGGTGCGCGGTTCTGGTGGCGACACGAAATGCGTCTTGACCGAAACCTGCGCGGCTTTGCGGGCGTGATAACGGTGCAAAAACCGGGATCGTTTTGCGCGCCATGTTCGTGCGATCTGCAAAGTAAAAAGCCTGCGGTGCTGGTATTGTTCTTCGCCAAGATCATAGCCAGCGGAAGGGTGCAAGTCACGGAAACTTCTTTTTTATCTGGGCGATTTGGTCGGTTATTTCCGCCCAACGATGTCCACTGCAACCATTGGCGCTGTTGAGAACCGCAAATACGCCGTTTCAGCGCGGCCTGCGATCGTGGGGTCGCTGTAGGTCGCACAGGCACTGAGTATGGAACACAGCATAAGAATGGTCAGGGGACGCAGGTTTGTCATACGGGGCTCCTTTAGCCCCTGTTATGGTGTCTGCGCAGTTAATTGAGTGTTTAGGTTTGGCTGCGTTGTCCCGAGAGTTTTAACAAAAAGTATCTAAAACAGGGTCAGACCTGCAATTTCACCGGTACTGATGTCCGTATCTTGCCATCCCTTACAATGTTGATTTGCACTGGTCTGACAGGCCCGGCTGCATCTTGTTGAGATGGGTCGTTTGGGTGCGCAAACATGCTGCCACCTGCCCGTCTTAGCGCATGTGTCAGCAGAAAGACCGGCACGTCCGATACCAACGCCTGATCGTCCGAGTCTTCGGAATTCGCAAGAGTTTCGGTCTTAAAGTGCCTGAATATCGCGTCGCCACATCCCATAACACAGCCCCCACCATGTGATGTCATCTTATTGGTTAAGTAGGCCATGCCGCCCTCAAAACCAAGGGTGATTTCTGTCTGCACCCCTACGTTGAACCCAAGAGATGCCCGGCTGACTGTCGGTTTCGCGCTACATCAGGTCGGCTGGTTCTGACGATGCATCGCGCGATGGGTCAAAGTGGCGCCAAGACCAGTGCCGGAGACCTGCAAATGAAAACTCATGTAAAAGCTCTTGTTGTTGGCGGCGGTGCCGTTGGGACCTCGATTGCCTATCATCTGGCCAAGGCTGGTTGGGACGACGTGATGCTGCTGGAACGCGATGAGCTGACCTCTGGGTCGACCTGGCACGCCGCTGGTCTGCTGCCGCTGTTCAACATGTCTTATGCAACAACCCACATTCACAAATATTCGGTCGATTTCTACAAGGAACTTGAGGCGGAGACCGGGTTGAACGCGGGCTTCGCTGTCGTGGGTAACCTGCGCATGGCCCAGACCGATGCGCGGATGGACGAGTATATG